>JANNAF010000180.1:0-26024 GCA_031384005.1 Rhodobacterales bacterium
CTGACGCTGCTGTTCCGCAATTATTTCAGTTCCATCCCCGAGGAGTTGTTCAAGGCGGCACGGGTGGATGGTGCGGGCTTCTGGGGCATCTATTTCCGCATCATGATGCCAATGTCCCTGCCGATTTTCGTGGTGGCGATCATCCTGCAGGTGACGGGCATCTGGAACGACTTTCTGTTCGGGGTCGTCTATACCAAGCCTGCCCTGTATCCGATGACGGTGCAGTTGAACAACATCGTGAACTCGGTCCAGGGGGTCAAGGAGTACAACGTCAACATGGCGGCGACCATGCTGACGGGCCTTGTGCCACTGGTGATCTACTTCATCTCGGGCAAACTTTTCGTACGCGGCATCGCCGCCGGTGCCGTGAAAGGCTAAGATATGACCAATTCCATCGAAGTAAAGGACCTGACGCTGAACTTTGGCGCGACCTCGGTTCTGAAGAACATGAACCTGACCGTGGCTGAGGGCGAATTCATCGTGCTGCTGGGGCCATCTGGTTGCGGGAAATCGACGCTGCTGAACTGTCTGGCAGGCCTGTTGGACATCACAGACGGGCAAATCTGGATCAAGGGCAAGAACGTGACCTGGTCCGAGCCCAGCGACCGGGGCATCGGTATGGTGTTCCAGTCCTATGCGCTGTATCCGCAAATGACGGTTCGGGGAAACCTGTCCTTTGGCCTGAAGAACGCCCGGGTTCCGGCAGAGGAGATTGTCAAGCGTGTGGCGCGGGCAGCGGAAATCCTGCAGATCCAGCCCTTGCTGGACCGCAAGCCGGGCGCCCTGTCGGGTGGTCAGCGTCAGCGGGTGGCCATTGGGCGGGCGCTGGTGCGCGATGTCGATGTGTTCCTGTTCGACGAACCGCTGTCCAATCTGGACGCCAAGCTGCGCAGCGAACTGCGGGTCGAAATCAAGCGGCTGCACAGCCGTTTGAACAACACGATGGTCTATGTGACGCATGACCAGATCGAAGCATTGACGCTGGCCGACCGCATCGCCGTCATGCGCGGCGGGATCATCCAGCAACTGGACGAACCGCACACCATCTACAACCGTCCGGCCAACCTGTTTGTTGCCGGTTTTATCGGCAGCCCTGCAATGAATTTCATCACGGGCGAGACGGTCAACGGCGGTCGTGCGTTCAAGTTCGGGTCGGTGACGATTGACCTGGCGGGCTATGAGGGCGGAGCCATCATGGACCGACCCAAGGCGCTGCTGGGCCTGCGCCCGGAACATCTGACCATTCTGGACCATGCCATCGACGGCCAGACCTTCCCCGCGATCGTCGAAATCGACGAACCGATGGGCGCTGACTCGTTGGTCTGGCTGGAGGCTGAGGGCAAGCAAATCTCGGTTCGGGTGCCATTTGAGCATCGCCCGCAGACAGGGGCAAAGGTACATCTGAAGGTGGATATCGCCAAATCCAGCCTGTTTGATGAAACGAACGAGCAGCGGATCTGAACCATGTTGGAATTAACGGGGGACTGGGCGCTTGTCGATGACAGCGGGGCGTTTCAAGCTGCGCTGTCATTGCCTGGGGATGGCATTGATGCACTTTTCAAGGCGGGAGCGATTCCTGACCCCTACTTTGGCCGCAATGAATATGGGTTGCGCTGGATATGTCAGCGCGATTGGTTCGCCACGCGCCGGTTTGACGTGGTGTCAGTGGATCAGGTTCTGGTCGTGTCGATGCTGGACACGGTGGCTGAGGTGCGCATCAACGGCCAGTTGGTGCTGGCATCGGACAATATGTTCCGGTCCTATCGGGTGGATGTGTCTGGTGCGCTAAGGCTGGGGGGCAACGAAGTGTCGATCACCTTCCGCTCCTCTGCCGTCGAGGCGGCCAAGCGGCAGGCGGCGCAACGCTATTTCGTGCCGTTTTCCGCGAACAACACCCCGATCCCGAATGGCAACATGCTGCGCAAACCGTCATGCGACTTTGGTTGGGACTGGAATATCGCGTTGGCGACTTTTGGCCTTTACGGCGATTTCTATCTGGAACCAAAGGCGGCTCAACGGATTGCGTCGGTGCTGGTAACGCAGGCGCACAAGGTGGGTCGCGCTACGGTGACGATCGAGGCGGCGGTTGAGGGAGACGGCGAGGTTGGTTTTGCCCTGTGCGGGGTGACTGCGACTGCTTTGGCGGTAGCGGGCAAGGCTGTGGCTGTTCTGGTGATTGACGACCCCAAGCTGTGGTGGCCTGCAGGGCAGGGCGCGCAGACCCTGCATGACCTGACCGTGACCATGGGCGATCAGGTGGAACGGCGACGCATTGGTCTGCGGTCGGCCGAGTTGATCACTGAAAAGGACGCGGCGGGTCTGGGGTTCAAAGTTCGGATCAACGGGCGCGACATCTTCTGCAAGGGCGCGAACTGGATCCCGCAGGACGCGCTGGCGGGCCGGATCAATCAGGCAGACACCCGCGGGCTGTTGCAGTCGGCGGTCGATGCCCACATGAACATGCTGCGGGTCTGGGGCGGCGGGCGGTATGAACCGACGTGGTTTTATGACCTGTGCGACGAGATGGGCCTGATGGTCTGGCAGGATTTCATGTTTTCCTGCCACATCTACCCGGCGGACGAGGCATTTCTGTCTGACGTTGCCATTGAGGTGCGCGAACAGGCGCTGCGGCTGAACCACCACGCCTCGATGGCCATCTGGTGCGGTGACAACGAATTGATTGGCGCGCTGACGTGGTTTCCCGAGACACGCGCCAACCGCGACCTGTATCTGGTGGGCTATGACCGGCTGAACCGCACGATTGAGCAGGCGTTGAAGGCGGCGGTGCCGGGGGCGGTCTGGTGGCCCTCTAGCCCCTCGCCCGGGCCGATGGATTTTGGCGACGCCTGGCATGACGACAGCAAGGGCGATATGCACTTTTGGTCAGTCTGGCATGAGGGCCGCGATTTTGACCATTACCGTGATGTAAGTCCCCGGTTCTGTTCGGAATTCGGCTTTCAATCCTATCCTTCCATGGATGTGATCCGCAAGTTTGCTGATCCCAAGGACTTTAACATCGCCGCTCCGGTGATGGAGAGCCACCAGAAAAACGCCGGTGGCAATGCGCGGATTGCGGAAACCATGTTCCGCTATTTCCGCTTTCCGGTGGATTTTGAAAACTTTGTCTATCTGTCACAGGTTCAGCAGGGGTTGGCGATCAAGACTGCAGTCACCCATTGGCGCAGCCTGAAACCGCATTGCATGGGAACGCTGATCTGGCAGTTGAACGACACATGGCCGGTGTGTAGCTGGGCCAGTCTGGACCATGGCGGTGGTTGGAAACTGCTGCACCACATGTCCAAAGCGTTCTATGCGCCGGTGTTCGTGTCTGCGGTGCCGGTTGCGGGCGGCATCGAGTTGCGCGCCATCAATGATCGGGCGACGGCGCTGGACCTGACCGTTGGCGCGGTGGCGATTGCGATGGACGGCACGACGCGGCCTTTGCAGCGCGCCACCGTGACGGTTGGCCCCGATGCGGCAGTGCTGGCGCTGACTGTGCCTGCGGGTGACGTTGCTGAAGGCGAGATGCTGGCCTATGTCTGGTCTGAAGGCGAGGTTCGGTTGGGCGGCGATGTGTTCGCGCAGAAACCCTACAAGACCTATGACCTGTTACCGCCAAAGGTTAATCTGGCCGTGTCACCGACCGACAATGGCTATGCCCTCAGTCTTTCGGCGGAAAAGCTGGCCTTGTTTGTCGCGGTCGAGGCAGACCAGCCGGGCCGCATGTCGCATAATGCCATAACGCTGTTCCCCGGCCATCCGGCGACAATCACCTTCACACCCGACGCACCGGGGGCCGAACCCCGCTTCACCTTGCGTGATCTGCATTCCGCGACCTACGGGCCGTCTTGAAAGGACTTGGACGATGTACAGCTATCAACTCTATTCCTCGCGTAACTTTGGGCCGCTGGCGGCGACGCTGAAGATGCTGGCCGAAGTCGGATATAGGGACACCGAAGGCTTTGGCGGGCTTTATTCTGACGAGGCGACGCTGGGCGTTCTGGCTGAGGGGCTGAAAGCCAATGGCCTGACCATGTCCACCGGCCATTTTGGCCTGCCGATGATCGAGACGAACCCTGATTTCGTGATCAAGGTGGCGCGTGCGGTCGGCATGACCAAGGTCTATTGCCCGCATGTGATGCCTGCTGACCGTCCGGGCGACAGCGCAGGCTGGCGAGCGTTCGGCGCAAGGCTGCAAAAGGCCGGTGCGCCCATTGTGGCGGCGGGTCTGGGTTTTGGCTGGCACAACCATGATTTTGAATTTTCCGGTATGGCCGATGGCAAGGTGCCGATGTTCGAGATTTTGGCCGGCGGGCCAGAGTTGGAGTGGGAAATGGACGTGGCTTGGGTCGTGCGCGGTGGCGGCAACCCGTTGGCCTGGATCGAGGCGTTCAAGGGTCGGATCACTTCGGCTCATGTCAAGGACATCGCACCCCGTGGCGAAAACCTGGCCGAGGATGGCTGGGCCGATGTCGGTCATGGCACGGTGGACTGGAAGGCGATTTCAGTCGCGCTGAAGGCGGCCGGGGTCAAGTATTATGTGATGGAGCATGACAATCCGGCCGACGACCGCCGCTTTGCGACGCGCTCGCTCGCATCCTCAAAAGGATTCTGATCATGGCAAATCTGGGCATTGGCATCATCGGATGCGGCAATATCTCGACCTCGTATCTGAAACTTGCCCCTTTGTTTCGCGGGTTGGAGGTGCGGGCGGTGGCGGATGTCAACATGGCCGCCGCGACGGCGCGGGGGGCCGAGTATAACGTCAAGGCGCAGTCGGTCGATGACCTTTTGGCCAACAAGGACGTCGACATGGTCATCAACCTGACCATTCCCGACGCGCATTATCCGGTCAGCAAGGCGATTTTGGAGGCAGGCAAGCACGCCTATTCCGAAAAGCCGCTGGTTTTGACGCTGGAACAGGGGGTCACCTTGCGCGACCTTGCCAAGGTCAAGGGGTTGTCGGTGGGATGTGCGCCTGACACCTTCCTGGGTGGCGCGCATCAGCAGGCGCGGGCCCTGTTGGACGAGGGTCGCGTGGGCGACATCGTCGCCGGTTCTGCCGCCGTGCTGAACCATGGCATGGAGGCCTGGCATCCGAACCCCGACTTTTTCTTCCTGCCGGGCGGTGGGCCGATGCTGGATCTGGGCCCCTATTACGTTGCGAACCTGATCAACTTGCTGGGGCCGGTACGCCGTGTGGCGGCGCTGGCCAACATGCCCGAAAAGACCCGGACGATCGGGTCGGGCGCCCGGGCGGGCGAGACGGTTCCGGTCAAGACCCCGACCAACATCCATGCCCTGCTGGAGTTTGTGAGCGGCGCCACAGTGACGCTGACCACGACATGGGACGTCTGGTCGCATCGGCGTGGCCATTTCGAACTGTATGGCACGGAAGGCACGCTTTACGTGCCTGATCCGAACTTCTTTGGCGGGACTGTCGAAGTGGGCGGCAAGGACAAGGTCATCACAGCGATCGAGCCGTGGGATCATCCGTTCGGTGTGGTCAATCAGGATCAGGGCCGAGCCAACTATCGCACGGCCGGTCTGGCCGACATGGCCATGGCGACGATGGAAGGCCGCGATGCCCGCTGTTCATTGGAGCGCACGCTGCATGGGGTCGAGATCATGACGGGCTGCATCAAGTCGGGCGAGACGGGACAGTTTGTCGAAATGACGACGACCTGCACGCGTCCGGCGGCGCTGGGCATCGCTGAAGCGCGGGCGTTGTTGCGTTAAGGGGGCAACCCTTGCAATACGGCCCCTTGCCGGTCCGGCAGGGGGCTGCGGGCCCAATGGGTCGATGGAGCAGGCAACATGATCGAAAACCCAGTGCTTCGCGGTTTCAATGCGGATCCCTCGATCTGCCGGGTTGGCGGCGACTACTTTATCGCAACATCGACCTTTGAATGGTACCCTGGGGTGCAGATTCACCACTCGACCGATTTGGTGAACTGGAGGTTGGTTGCCCGCCCGCTGAACCGTGCAGATTTACTGGATATGCGAGGTAACCCAGACAGTTGCGGCGTTTGGGCGCCATGTTTGTCATATGCCGATGGTCGGTTCTGGTTGGTTTATACGGATGTCAAACGGCTTGACGGGGCGTTCAAGGACACACACAACTACATCACCAGTTGCGAGAAGATCGACGGCGCGTGGTCATTGCGCAGCTACGTGACATCGTCCGGCTTTGACCCTTCGTTGTTTCACGATGATGATGGTCGCAAGTGGTTCGTCAACATGCGGTGGAACCACAGGGGCAAGGGAACCGGGATTAACCCGGCAAATGACTTGTTCGATGGGATCGAGCTGCAGGAATGGCATCCGGAACACGGCCTTGTCGGTGAGGTTCAAACCATTTTTGCTGGCACGCAGCGCGGCCTGACCGAGGCACCGCATCTATTCAAACGGAATGGCTGGTATTATCTGACCACCGCTGAGGGCGGGACCGGGTATAGCCATGCCGTTACGCTGGCACGGTCGCGCAATATTGCGGGGCCTTATGAAACGCATCCTCAGTCTCATGTCATGACCACCAAGGGCCGGTTGGACAGCCCCTTGCAGCGGACCGGTCATGGCCAGTATGTCGAGACGCCGGACGGAGAGGCCTATCACACCTATCTGTGCGGGCGCCCTATTCTGGGGCCGCGCGGGTTGTTCTGTGCGCTGGGCCGCGAAACGGGGTTGGCGAAATGTATCTGGCGCGATGATTGGCTATATTTGGAGGATGGTGGGCAAGTGCCACCCTTGATGTTGCCGGGGCCACAGCGTGATCCCGATGGGCAGGTGGCGCGCGTCTTTTCCCAGATCTTGCCCATTGAATTCCAATGGCTTCGCACACCTGAACCTGACCGGATTTTCCGGATGACGGACCGTTCGTTGCGTCTGATTGGCCGTGAAAGCATCGGGTCATGGTACGAACAGGCATTGGTGGCGCGGCGGCAAGAACACCATTCTTATACCGCCGCCACCGTCGTCGAGGCATCCCCGCCAAATTGGCAGCGCGCGGCCGGGCTGACGACATATTACAACCGGCACAAGTTTCACGCGGCCCTGATCACGCATGACGTGGCACGGGGCCGGGTGTTGCAGATCGTATCGTGTCTGGGTGATTGGCCGGGTGAGGCGCTGACGTTTGGCGACAAGATCGACCTGCCCGACGGGCCCATCCGCCTCGAAGTGCGGGTGACCGGGGCTGAACAGCAGTTCTATTGGTCGGCCGGTGATCAGGCGCACCCCATCGGTGATGTTCTGGATGCGGCACTGATTTCGGATGAGGGTGGGCGCGGCGAGCACGCCTCTTTCACCGGGGCATTTGTCGGGATGCTGGCACATGATCTGACGGGACAGGGCTGGTGGGCGGATTTCCTGTCATTCGACTATTCGCCCGCTTGATTGCGCTGGAAAAGCCGTCATAAACCCCTTTGATCAAACTGGGGCTATCATGGACGCCGACGACCGCAAAATACCGACCCATGAGGTCACCTATGCGCGTTTGCGCGACATGATCCTGTACGGCGTTTTGCAACCCGGACAGGCCGTGACCATTCAGGGGCTGATCAATGATCTGGATGTGGGGATGACCCCCGTGCGAGAGGCGATCCGCCGCCTGACCGCCGAGGGTGCCCTTTTGCCGCAGGGAAACCGTCGTGTGACAGTGCCGCGTTTGACCGCTGCCCTTTTGGACCAGATTGCCTTTGCCCGCCTGACGATCGAGCCAAAGCTGGCCGAATTGGCCTGTGCCAATGTCACACCGGACCTTTTGGCCCGATTGCGCGCCTTGGATGCGCCGATCTATTCGGCCATTCGGGCCCACGAAGTACAAGCCTACCTTCAAAACAATCATGCATTCCACTTTGCCTTGTATGAGGCGTCACAGGCCACGGTTCTGGTCGATATGGCACGGTCATTGTGGCTTCGTTTTGGGCCGTCCTTGCGGGTCGTTGTCGCGCGGGAGGGGGCGCTGACCCTGCCGGACCTGCATAGCGAGGCGATGGATGCGATGGGGCGTGGCGATGCCGCTGCGACAGCCCAAGCCATGCAGCGCGACATCTCTCAAGGTGTCGATCAGGTTCGTCTTGCGCTGGAGCGCGGAGAAATTTGATCAAATTTCTTGATCGCGCTTTGATTTGATCATATCTTGTGGTTCAGCACCGAGTCTTGACTGCGGTGCCAGCAATTTTTGCCGTGAGGGCCTTCGATGAACAAGATCACCAACCATATGCCAACGGCAGAGTTGCAGGCACTGGACGCTGCACACCACATGCACCCCTTTACCGAAAACGCAGCCTTGGCCCGCAAGGGCGCGCGGATCATGAAATCGGCCAAGGGGGTTTGGCTGACAGATACGGAAGGTCACAAGATCATTGACGGCATGGCGGGGTTGTGGTGCGTCAACATCGGTTATGGTCGTACCGAGATGGGCGACGCTGCCAAGGCACAGATGGACGAGTTGTCCTATTACAACACGTTTTTCCAGACCAGCCATGTGCCGGCAATTGCCTTGGCTGCCAAGATTGCGGCTTTGGCACCCGAAGGGATGAACCACGTGTTCTTTGCCTCATCGGGATCCGAGGCGAATGACACCAATATCCGCATGGTGCGCCGATACTGGGACATCAAGGGCCAGTCAGAAAAGCGGATCATCATTGGGCGGACCAATGGCTATCACGGGTCGACAATGGGCGGCGGCAGTTTGGGTGGCATGTCTGGTATTCATGCCCATGGCGGCAAGATCGCCGGCATCGTCCATATTGGTGAGCCTAACTGGTGGGCGCAGGGTGGCGACATGACGCCCGAGGCGTTCGGGTTGATGCGGGCGCAGGAGTTGGAAGCCAAGATCCTGGAACTGGGGGTCGAAAATGTTGCGGCCTTTATCGGGGAACCGGTGCAGGGTGCCGGTGGCGTCATTGTTCCGCCCAGCACCTATTGGCCCGAGATTCAGCGTATCGTCGACAAGTATGGCATCCTGCTGATCGCAGATGAGGTCATCACCGGGTTTGGCCGCACCGGCAACTGGTTTGGCAGCACGACCTATGGCATCAAGCCCCATATCATGACCATCGCCAAGGGGTTGTCCTCTGGCTATCAGCCGATCGGTGGGTCGATTGTCTGTGACGAGGTGGCCGAGGTTTTGGGCAGCCATGGCGATTTCAACCATGGTTATACCTATTCGGGTCACCCTGTTGCCGCAGCGGTCGCGCTGGAAAATCTGCGCATCATCGAGGAAGAGGGCATCATCGAGCATGTCCGTGACGTGGCCAACCCGCATTTGTGGAAACTGTGGCAGGGCCTGACGGATCATCCGCTGGTCGGCGAGGCCAAGTTGGTCGGTCTGATGGGGTCGATTGCCTTGACGCCTGACAAGGCAAAGCGGGCACGGTTTGCCAGCGAAACCGGGACGGTAGGCTATCGGTGCCGCGAGCGGTGTTTTGCCAACAATCTGATCATGCGGCATGTGGGCGACAGGATGATCATTTCGCCGCCTTTGGTCATCACGCCCGATGAAATTGACATACTGATCACCCGGGCACGCAAGTCGCTGGATGAATGCTATGCGGGTTTGAAGGCTGACGGTCTGTTGGTTTCGGCCTGATCTGGAAATGCGCCAAGGGGGCCCATGGGCCCTCTTGGCGTGCGTGTCCGCGCGCGGACACTTTTGAAAATTGATCATTATCAGATACTTGCGGTTTTCTGTTAACCGGGTGGAAAGGTTTTACCGACGCAAGGCAGATCCCTGCGATCAGGGCAGACTGTCAGAAAGCTGCACTATTCCCCTGGGTCGCCCCAAGCTGCACTCTCTGGGGCAGGACATCGACGCACTGAACGCTGCCATCGCATGGAAATAAGACCCATCTTCGGGTCCCGAATGATCAGCGATCTACGCCACCTGAGGTTTGTCCCTTGGCCCGGTTCTGGCAGGCCGCGACATTTGAGGCAAGAACGGTTATCGGGGGGGTGTGATGGCCCAAAACCTTTACATCGCGAATGTCGGGCAACAAAACCATGAGTGGCCAGCTTGTCTGCAACGGTCAACAATTGCCACGATGAATGACTTGGGTGCCCAGCAATATTGGCTGGCTGGAGATCGTGAAAACCACATTCAAAGCCGGAGGAAGGGCAAAACGGCGGCTGGTTTGACCCCGACACAAGCAGTTGCGTCGCGTTGGTTCAATCTTGTGACGGTTATTGCGGAATCGGTCGGGGACATTTGGGTCCACAGTGCAGACGGGCAAATATGGTGGACAGTGTCCCGACCGGATGGTCGAGCCTTTGAAACAAGGGTTGAACCGGTCGGGCGGGCCGGATCGGTAATTGTGTGCCACAAGCCATGCGAACCCTGAAGCGCAAGCAACCGAAAGGGCAGCCAGCTTTTATGGGCCGGCTTGCATCCCAAGGCCAGGGACTTTCTGTCGACCGAAGCAACCTTGCAGCGATTGAATGACGACGATGCCGCCTATTCCCTTGCCATGATCGCGGGAGAGTCGCTTGACCCCTGGCATGCATTGCCGATGGACGGATTTGCCCTTGAACCTTGATGGAAAGGGCGGCGATCCGCAGATGCGTGCCTCTTTGGACCGGATCGACAGCACCGGGCAGTATGCCGAAGGCAACCTGCAGATTGTTTGCCGGTTCGCGAATTTTCGGCAGGGCAAATCGCAAGATCAAGAGTGTCGGCGGCTGGTCAGGATCGTGATGCGCGCGCAGACATGACGGTTGGGGTGCTGTCATTTTGGTCAGGCTGTGGCGGCCGTCTGCACTGTTGATTGCCGTGTCGGATTGCGCCCAATTTGGGCCGACACCCGAGGCAAAGTCGGCCCAACGCAACCCAGCGCGGGTTTCTTGAGGCATTGAGTTTGGGGGCAGGGCGTCTTACACCTTGGGCAGCAGCCCAAAGGACGGTCCCATGCGCATTTACCAAGATCTTGCAGAAACCATCGGCAACACCCCGCTCTTGAAACTCAAGCGGGCGTCGGAAATGACGGGCTGCACCATTTTGGGCAAATGCGAGTTTCTGAACCCCGGCCAGTCGGTCAAGGACCGGGCCGCGCTCTATATCATTCGCGATGCAGTGGCCAAGGGATTGCTGAAACCGGGTGGCACGATTGTCGAGGGGACGGCGGGCAACACGGGCATCGGTCTGGCGCTGGTTGGCGCGTCGATGGGGTTTCGCACGGTGATCGTGATCCCGGAGACCCAATCGCAGGAAAAAAAGGACATGATCCGTTTGGCGGGGGCGGAACTGGTGCAGGTTCCGGCAGCGCCCTACAAGAACCCCAACAACTATGTCCGCTATTCGGGCCGTCTGGCCGAGGCGCTGGCGCGGACCGAACCCAATGGTGCGATCTGGGCCAATCAGTTCGACAATATCGCCAACCGTCAGGCCCATATCGAGATGACGGGTCCAGAGATCTGGGACCAGACCGAGGGGCGGGTGGACGGGTTCATTTGCGCGGTCGGCTCGGGTGGCACGCTGGCGGGTGTGGGCATGGCGTTGCAGCCCAAGGGCGTCAAGATGGGGCTGGCCGACCCAGAGGGTGCGGCGCTGCATGCCTATTACACCACGGGCAAGTTCGAGAGCCCCGGCACCTCGATCACCGAGGGGATCGGGCAGGGCCGGATCACCGCCAATCTGGAGGGGTTCACTCCCGATTTCAGCTACCGTATTGCGGATGCCGAGGCGCTGCCCTTGGTGTTTGAAATGCTGGAGGAGGAGGGGATCTGTCTGGGCGGATCGTCGGGCATCAACATTGCCGGGGCCATCCGCATGGCGCGCGACATGGGGCCGGGCAAGACCATCGTCACCATCCTGTGCGATTATGGCAACCGGTATCAGTCCAAACTTTATAACCCGGCCTTCCTGCGGGAAAAGGGATTGCCGGTCCCGGTATGGCTGGACCGCGCCCCCCAATCGATCCCGACGGTGTACGAGGACGCATGACGCGCCACGGCCAGATCGCAGCGCTGTGCGCGGGGGCTGTCCTGGCTCTCGGCTTGGCGTGGGGTCCGGTTCAGGCGCAAGAGGCCGGCGGTGCCGCGCCGACGATCAAGGTTCAGGCTGATAGCAGTGGTGCGCTGATCCCCGAAGTTCAGCGCGCCCCCCAAGACCCCGAGCCCGAGGCCGCCTCGGGCGGGTCGGCGCCGCAGTCCGGTGGGGTCAGCGGCGGCGGCAAGGCCCCGGCATCGGGTGGTGGCAGTTCAGGGGCGCTTGATTATGCCGGGTGGGAGCGTATGGCCGTGCGCGCCGAAAACGCGACCACCAGTCGCAGCGCCGCCAACGAGGATCTGGAGCGGTTGCGCCTGCAACTGGTCGATTGGCGCGAGTCGCTTTTGGGGGCCCAGAACGCCAATGCCGCACGGATCGCGACATTGCGCGAACAGATTGATGCCTTGGGGCCAGCGCCCGCCGAGGGGGCGTCCGAGGTTCAGGAGATTGCCAGCCGACGCTCTGCACTGTCGGACCAGCTGGTGCGCCTGCAGGCACCCGGCCTTGCCGCCGAGGAAGCGTACCGCCGTGCAGATGGGTTGATCCGCGAGATTGACCGTGTGTTGCGCGAACGGCAGGCGGATGAGTTGCTGAAGCTGTGGCCGAATCCGCTGTATCCGGTGCATTGGCCGGATGCGCTGGGCGCGGTCAACCTGACGGCGCAGACCCTGTGGGCCGAGACCAGCACCAAATGGCAGGATGCACGGGCGCGGACGGCATTGGCCGACAATCTGCCGGTGATTGTGCCGCTGCTGGCGTTTGCGCTGGCGCTGCTGTGGCGTGGACGGCGCTGGACGGACCGTTTGTTGCATATGCTGCAGGGGCCGTCCTCGGTGCGGGGGCGGCGGATCTGGGACAGCCTTGCGTCCCTTGCGCTGATCATTGTGCCGACCTTGGGGTTCATTGCGCTGGCCGAGGCGTTGACACTGAGCCGGATGTTGGGGCCGGTTGGTGCGGGAATTGCGGGCAATCTGGGGTCGATCGGCCTGACGCTGTTTGGTGCGATCTGGCTGGGGTCACGCGCCTTTCCGGCTGGTGAGGGTGGGACGCTTGTGTTGAGCGCCGAGCAAAGGGCGGCGGGGCGTTTCCTGACCTCGTCCTTTGGCGTGCTGCTGGCGGTGGCGCGGTTGCAGCGCGTGGCGATGGAGCCGCTGCAAGTCTCGGATGCGGCGACATCGGTTCTGAGCTTGCCCATCATCCTGATCGGCGCGGTGATCATTCTGCGGATGGGCCAGTTGATCGGCGTTTCGGCGGCAAGCGAGCAGGTTGAGGAACGCGCCGGGTTGTACCGACAGCGCCTGACGGGGCTGGTGGCGCGGGCGGCCATGGCGATCGGGCTGATCGGGCCAATGCTGGCGGCGGTCGGCTATATCTCGGCCGGATCAGCGCTGGTGTTTCCGGCGGCATTGTCGCTGGGACTGGCGGCGCTGCTGCAATTGACGCAGCGGCTGGTCAGCGATCTGTACGCGCTGGTCACACGGCAAGACGGGGCCGAACAGGACGCGCTGGCACCGGTTCTGATCAGCTTTGGTCTGACCATCTGCACATTGCCGTTGTTCGCCCTGATCTGGGGCGCGCGGGTGGCTGACCTGACCGAACTGTGGACCCGGTTCCAAGAGGGGTTTGCGCTGGGCGGGTCCAGGATTTCGCCCACTGATTTCCTGTTCTTTGCCGTTGTTTTTGCGCTGGGTTATTCGCTGACGCGGCTGTTTCAGGGCGCGTTGAAGACTCAGGTCCTGCCGCGCACCGGCATGGATCAAGGCGGGCAGAATGCGCTGGTGTCGGGCCTTGGCTATGTTGGTATCTTTGTCTCGGCGCTTGTCGCCATCAACTCGACCGGGATCGACCTGTCTGGTCTGGCGATTGTTGCAGGGGCCCTGTCGGTTGGCATCGGTTTTGGTCTGCAAACCGTCGTGTCCAACTTCGTCTCGGGCATCATTCTGCTGATCGAACGGCCAATATCCGAGGGTGACTGGATCGAGGTCGGCCCGGTTCAGGGGATCGTCGCCTCGATTTCGGTGCGTTCGACGCGGATTCAGACATTTGACCGATCCGACGTCATCGTGCCCAATTCGGATCTGATCTCGCAGCGTGTCACCAACTGGACCCGGTTCAGCATGACCGGGCGGCTGATTGTGGCCGTAGCCGTGCCCTTTACCACCGACAGCCGCCAGGTGGCCCGCATCCTGCGCGACATTGCCGAGGCGCAGCCGTTGGTTCTGCTGTCACCCCCGCCTGTCGTGGCCCTGATCGGTTTTGGCGCCGAGGCGATGAATTTCGAAATCCGCGTCATCCTGCGCGATGTGAATTTTCTGGTCGAGGTGCGGTCCGAGATCAACCATCAGATCGCCCAACGTTTTGCAGCCGAGGGGATCGTCTTTACCAACGCCCACCGCGACTACCTCAAACGGATTGCCGATGAGGCTGCCGTTGCGGCCGAGGCCGAGGCCGAGTGGCAAGACCATCAGAATGCCGTTGACGCCCTTTTGGGGCGGCCAACCAAAGGCGAGACGGTGCCAGATACGCCCAGCCCTGATACGCCCACCCCTGTTACCCCCACCCCCCGCACCGCCTGACCAGGAGATGACCGCGCGATGACCGAGTTACTGTTCCGCAATGACGCCTATCTGACCGATTGTGACGCCGTGGTGATCGGTCATACGCCAGAAGGCGGCATCATCGTGGAGCGGACCGTGTTCTATCCAACCGGCGGTGGTCAGCCCGGCGACAGCGGCCAGATTTCGTGGAGCGGTGGTTCGCTGTCAATCGCCACGGCGGTCAAGGTCGAGGGCGGGGCGGTCGCCTTGGTGCCGGCCGAACCGCGCGGCATGCCGGCGGTGGGGTCCACAGTCCGCATGACGGTTGATTGGACGCGCCGCCACCGGCACATGCGGGTCCACACGGCGCTGCACCTGTTGTCGGTGGTTATTCCCTTGCCGGTGACCGGGGGCCAGATTGGCGTTGACCGGGGTCGTCTGGATTTCGACATGCCCGATGCCCCCGGCGATGTGGCCGCGATCGAGGCCGCGCTGAACCGCCTGATCGACCGTGATCTGCCCGTGACGGACGAATGGATCACCGATGCCGAACTGGCCGCCAATCCTGGCCTTGTCAAAACCTTGTCCGTGATGCCTCCCGTCGGGCAGGGTCGCGTCCGGCTGGTCCGCATCGGCCAGATCGACCTGCAACCCTGCGGTGGCACCCACGTGGCACGGACCGCGGAAATTGGCCGCGTCACTATTGGCAAGATCGAGAAGAAGGGCCGTCAAAACCGCCGCGTGACCATCGAACTGGCCTGAACTTCCGCCATTAGCCCCCTTGCACCCCCCAACCCCTCCCTGCTAAGACCCGCCAACGGATCGGTGGCCGAGTGGTCGAAGGCGCACGCCTGGAAAGTGTGTAGGCGGGGAACCGTCTCTAGGGTTCGAATCCCTATCGATCCGCCACTAACCCAAAATTAAGTGATATGTTTCAACGGGTTGTTGGAATATGGTGGATTTCCCCCCCCCCACCGTGTCCCCCAGTTGGCGTTTGGTAGGGGTCGGTTGTAAAGCTGCCCGCCTGGCTTGACCTGCGGAAGATCAGCATCTGGCGTTCCACGTGGTCAGGACAGCTTGAGCCTACCCCTCAACGTCCTGAGCACGAAAATCAGCAGCCCCAACCAAGATGGCTGGCGCGTTGAAAAACTGGTCCAACACGAAACGTTGAGGCGCGATCCTGGGCCGCTCCGGACCTATCCGACCGTTCACATGAATGCCGCGCGCCGTCTGCGGCACGAAACACTTGATCGGCAGGCGAAATCAGGTGATTTTGCGGTCGAGCGGCCGCCCACTTGGGGAATGTCGGGTGAACGCACTTTTTTCAACGCTGCTGGAGGAGGACAGGTCAGATGGCAGTGGTTACCTATGGAACTGGTCTGGGACCCCTGGGATTTCCCGGGGACATGATCAATTATGATGGATTGACTGTGGTCGACAGCACGGCCACCCGCCATTCGAAAGTGGATGCGTCTGGCTATGGCGCCGCGATTGAGGGAAGTGCGTTCACCTATGACGCGGAGGGTGCGCTGACCGGGGGGGAGGGGCAGCGGCTGACCTTTCTGGGGCCGGGGCAAACGGTTCTGTATCAGGTGGAGGGGTTGGCGCTGGATGCTCTGGACCTGGCGCAGGCAGCGTTTTCCCTTGGGGATTGGGAGCAGATTGTGCTGGCGGGGCATGATCTGGTGACTGGATCGGCACGGCGGGACGTAATCGGTGGTATGGGCGGCAATGACATCCTGTTTGGCGGGCGGGGCGGCGATGTTCTGATCGGGATGCACGGACGCGACCGCATGACGGGCGGGGACGGGGCGGATCAGTTTCTGTTTTGGCCCAACCGCAAGGCCGACATCATCATGGATTTTGCCGATGGCGAGGACAGGATTGCGGTGCAGCAGTCGCTCTACACCAAGATGACCATGACCGAGGGGGTGGACCGGGTCATTCTGGATTTCGGGGGCAAAGGCAGTCTGGTGGTTTTAGGGGTGACGCCAGCGGATATCGGGCGCGACGATTTCACGTTTCATGACCCCTTGGGGTAATCGGGTTGAGAGCATACTGGCAATCGGCCCCCATGCTTGGCTTGAACGAGGGCCGCTCGCGGAGTCCGTATGGCAAAGCCTAGGCGGATCTGGGTCGGTAGATTATGCCAAGTTGGCGGGGTTGCCATCGTAAGCCGGGGGCCGCGAACGAGGTAGGCCGAAGGCTAGACGGCCGCCCATGCTGAAAGCGGTCGCCTCAGTGGACTGCGGCGTACATGATCCATTGCTCCTTCGCCTTTGCAGGGGTGCGTGTTGGTTGCGCCGCAGAAATCATGTCAGGATCAAACCACATCGTCAGCGATCCTCCGCGCTTGTTCGCCTTGTGGTACAGGCGCCAGTTCAGGGTCGGGTCTGAGTGTTCGGTCTGCTCATGCTCTCCAGCTATCACGCTGGATTCACGAGATGAATCCCTCACCCCGTCTTTGCAACAGAGCCAACTTTTTACACGAGGTCTGCGCGATAGGGAAGTGAAGGACGGCTAACGCCACAGCCCTTGCCGGGTCAGATCGGAGGGAGGAAATCCGGTTCGGGCCGGTGCCGCAAACAGCCCGACCAGTGCAGACAAACCTCGCTAGGCCGCCGCGTCCTTTGGATCAGGCGGCGCAGAGCCGATCATACACAAACGCCTCGGCGTCGAACAGGGACAAGGCGGTGCATCCCCGCGGCAGGAACAGCATCACGCCAAAGTCATGGGTGGCGCGCGCGTCACCCAACATCGCGTACAGATCGACCAGCGCATAGCCCGTTTGGCGCTGCGCGGTCAACGCAAGGGTGGCAGCGGGCCCGCTGTCGGACCAGGTGCCATCCGGCAGATAGCGGCGCACCACAACGGTGGCGTGGGTTTCACGGTCATATTCGGCCTGGGCATCGATCCGAAAGAGCGCAGTCAGGCCCGACGAATCGGCCACCCCGGCAAAGCGGAATTCGATGCTTTGCCAGCCGCTGTCGCAGCTTCCAGCAAAGGTGATGGTCAGCGCATCGCCAGATCCGTCTGTCAGCACGGGGGCGGCGGATTTGGGATCGCTGTCCACAAAAACCGAGCCGCCCAGGGAAATATGATGGGGAGTCAGTGGCTTGGGCGGGCCAACCTGCTGGGCGACCCGGTAGACATCCGGGGCGCTGCGGAGGTGGTCAAGCATGGCATCTGCCGGGGAGACCGGGTCGCTTGGCACGGCGACCACCTCGATCCCGGACAGATCAATCGCCACATCGCGCGATTCGACAAGGATCATCAGACAGGCCCGGTTCGCCCGAGCCAAGGCGTCGGGCGGCAGGTCATCAAGGCTGATCGGGCAAACATGGGTTCTGGCCTGGCGTCGCAGTTCGATCTGGGCCGAACTGGTGTCCGACCAGCTTCCGTCGGCAGAATACAACCGCAGCAGGGCAAACAGCGTTACCGTTTCGGGGGACGAGGCAAAAAGCGATACGACCAGACGGTCGGCGCGCGCCAGATCGGACAGGTGCAGCGCACAGGACAGCGCCATCCAGCGCGCCGTGTCGCCCGAATGGTGCGTAATCCTGAAAAAGGGACGCCCGACCGGTGGGCACGCGGCCATGACAGAAGCCTGCCCGCCAGCCTTGGCATCCAGGTTCACCCTCAGTCCGTCAAACAGATCGAAGTCCGACAGATGCTGGACAACTGGCCCCTGGCCAGGTCGTACCCCCACCAGACTGGCGTCGACATGGTAGGCAACAATTGGCGTCATATGTGTGGCCCCCCTTTGACGTTATTTGCGCAGCGCACTGTGCTTGCCTGCGACATGATAGTAATTGTTGGGCCCGTTGACATTCATGAAGGCCGCGACATCCGCCCCCCAACGATTGAACAATGCCTCGTGTTTGGTGGCAATCTTTTCATAATTCAGGTCCCACAGGTTGTGACTGGACCGGAAAATCGACCCCGGCCGGATGCGATATCGAAACAGGGGTTCGGGGATCATGACACCGCGGTGTCCGCCCGCCAACAGCGCGATCACGCCCTCCCAGTCATCGAGGAACATCCGCAGCTCAGGATCGTGCCAGCCGTCACGCAGAAAGGCCTCACGTTTGTAGACCAGCGACTGGCAGTTGGTCTGGTTCATGATCAACTGAAGCGGCGGTTCGGCGTTCCACGTTGCCCAGTTGCGGATGCGCCCCTTGCGATCAAAATCCTCGATCCAGGTGCCGACGAAAGAGACGTTTTCATAGGCAGTCAGGATGCGCAGGGCGGTGTCATAATAGCGCGGCGTAACCAGATCATCGGCATCCAGCAGGGTGACAAAGGGGGCTGTCGACAGCTTCACGCCAGTGTTGCGGGCATTGGCGACGCCGCGATTGGGCGTGGTGATGATCCGCAGCTCGCAGCCCGACAGCCCGTGGTCGGCATGCAGCCTGTCCAGCCGCGCGACCGAGGCGGCATCAGTGCTGCCATCGTTGACGATGACAATTTCCAACCGGTCGCGGGTCGAACGCCTGATGCTGTGCAGCGTTTCGTCGATGAACCGACCCATATTGAAATAGGGCACGACGACGGACAGCACCGGCCCAACCTCGGGCAGGCGTGCGGCGATGTGACAACAAGGATCGGCAGGTGATGTGAACGGAAAAAGCGCCCGTCTTGGTTTGCGCGCGCCCGGGCGCGACAAAGCCTGCGTGCGGGCAAGGCTGCGGACGATATCCTCTTTGCGGGCCAGATACCGGTCGGGATCACAGGCGGTGCGAACGGTGATTTGCGCCTGTTCCGCCATGGCAGCGCGCTGCTCTTCGGTCAGGGCCATGACCTCCAGCAGGGTTGCGGCAAAGGCGTCGGGATCGCGCACCTCGATCAGGAAAATATCCTTGCCCGAAGTCGTGATCTCGCCGATGCCGCCATTGGTGCCGGTCACGCAGATCGTACCTTCGGCAAGCGCCTCGATCACGCTGTAGGGAAAGTTGTCGAAATGGGACGGGTGCAGTTGCGCAAACGCCGTGCGTGCAGAGGTACAGATCGCCTCGCGCGATTGCTTGCCCATGAACCTGACCAGGCCAGATGCGACCTCGGCCGGAAACCGGCTGCGGATATAGCTGCAGTAACTGCCGCCTGACACCGTAAAATAGGTGTCTTCGCCATAGATCAGGAAGGGAATCTGGTGCCCGGCAGCCCACAACCGTTGCAGGGCACGGATGGCACCTTCAACCCCCTTCCAATGGGTCAGCCGCGAGGCCATGTAAAAATGGTCACGTTTGACCGCGGCAACCGGTGCATTGGGACGCAGCGGCGCCGGAAAGGGATTGTGCAAAACCTCGGTCCGGGGCGGTGCACCGCCGGACTTGGCCAATTCCGCACGTACCAGATCCAGGATCGCCTGCGACGGCCCGATGACGAGATCGGCCCCCGACAGCGCCTGCAGTTCCATCCGAGAGGTCCAGTAGCGGGGCAACTGATAGACCGGCAACTGGTTCATCCGGTCAATCAAATAGGTGGGCGTGTGGGCGTTGACGATGATCGGCACATCCGCCAGACGTGAATTCAGACACAGTTTCTGTTGAATGGTCACCATGCCGATGCCAAAACCATCGGCAAATTCGATATAGTCGGGCATTGGCAGCGGCAGCAGTCCGGCATCAATCTGAAACATCAGCAGATCGATGCTCCGCTCGAACAGACGCGAGATGTTGACCCAATGCCCCAAGGACCCCTGTTCGGTCGTGGCAGAGGGTTTCAGCGAAACCAGCGTCACATTCCGCGCCAGTTGTCGGACCGCGATCAACCCAGACTGATCATTGGTCAGCGTAAAGATCACCATGGACCCGGTGTCCCGCCTGGCTTGGGTATCGGCGATGATCCGCATATAGGAACTGAGCCCGCCGCCGAAATCGGGTGGAAACTCAAAGGTGAAATACCAGGAATTCATGTGCGACAGCCCTGTGGGCACCCTGCTGTTCGGGTTCGGATTGAAACACCACCAACCGGAAAAGGCGGTTTCGCGATACAGTTGATCTGCATCATGAAGATTCTCCTCATGCTTGCTGGATTTGCCTCTCCGGCATCGCCAGTTGACGCCCCTTCTTATTCTGCCAATTAGGTTTATTTTACGTTAATGGGCGAAGCCGCAGACTGTGGATTGGCGTGGCGCCAGGGGAGGCGGTTCAACCTGCGGCGACCGTCCGGTCATACCCGAACAGGTCGAAATCCACGGCAAAGCTCTCTACCAGCAGGTCCACCACCTCGGGGTTGTGCAGATAGGTTTTCCACGGTTCGCGCAGGCTGACCCGGGCGCGACCGATGCCGGCAAGGCTGCGATCCGTCCGTTGGCAGATGTCGGCAAGGATCGTCTCCAGCCCATGTTCGAAACGGTAGACGTGGCTGACCATCGGCACATCTTTGCGACACAGGAAATAGGCCTGAGGCAGAAAATGGACGTTGTCGCGCCAGTGGCGGCGGAATGGACCAAGGATGAAATCGTCAAAGCTTGCCGCCCGGATCATGCCACGCTGATCGCGGAAATCGTGGTACAGCGACACCATCCGGTCAAAAGGATTGCGCACCACGCCAAAGGAAAAATAGCTGCCATAGCTGATTGGCCCCATGACCCGTTCGATATCCTCAGCCGACAGATGATACAGCGCGGGTGCCGCGTTCTTCATATGGAATTCGGTGTCCAGATGAGACATCAGCGCATAATGGAGCGATGTGCTGCCGGTCTTGGGGACCGCGACGTTGATGATCCGGTGCGTGTGACTGATGAACATGGGACAGGGTGCCTTGCGATTCTGTCTTGGGTGCTATCGCATGAACCGGGCAAAATAACCGTCCATCAGCCGCTGGGCAAAGTTGCCATCGGGATCCAGAACGTCGCTGTCGTCATAAGGTTCGATCTGCGGATAGATCCGGTCTGCCATGTCGCCGAACCGCGCCTGCATATAGGTATGCTCGTCACCCAGCAAATCGTTCAGCGCCACGGCCTCGGCATGGCGCAGCAGCGAGCGTTTGCTGTCGACAAAGCCCAGATGCTGCTCCAGCCGCCACGCCGCATGGAGTATCTTGTCGATGTCAAAAACCTTGCCCCGATGCTGCCTGTAGATCGAGCGCAAAGCCATGGTCATTTCATAGGAATAGGCACGATTATGGTGCTTTGCAGCAGATTCTTGGTCCAGTTCCAATCCGGTCAGCGCCCGGTAGATATCGGCCATAAAGGTCGGCGAACTGTATTCGTAATAAAAGGTCCGCAATCGGGTTGACTCAAAGAAATTGACGATCGTGCTATAGCGATAGCGGTCGATGATTTCGCGCGAAAATTCATACGGCTTCAACTGGGTGCCATCGCGCTTGACCCGCTCCAGGTAATAGGACTGGGCGAAGGACAAATAGGGGCGGAACGCGGTGTGAAGTTCAATGTCCACACCTGGCAGCCGGTCCACAAGCAAATTGATCGCAAAGAAGGCCGAAGGCAGGCTGAAATCTTCGCACGAAATGACCCCGACGCGGAACTGGCTTTGCTCGATTTCCGCGCGCAATTGGTCCAACACCGACAGATTGCCCGCCGACAGGCTGCGGATCAGGTCGTGGTGCGCCAGCGGCCAGGACGCCATCCGTCCGGCCACAGGGTATAGGAAACCTGGGTCGGCAGTGTCGCTTTTCGCCTTCATGACGGCCTGCAACGTCGATGTGCCGGTCTTGTGGGTGCCGGCGTGGATGCGAAGAATTGGCCGGTCTGAAGTCGTCATGTCACGGGTCCTGTCCTGGGCGTCTGTTACAGCTAGCGCGGGATTGAACCGGATTGAACCAGAAACTGCGTGTACCCTGCCAGTTCTGTGGGTTGGGGCGATTGTGACGGGGCGGCCCGCAGGACCGCATCCCAACGGGTCAACCGGATGGGCCATCGTGGCACAAGTTCGACGGCGCATTGGCCCCCGGGCAGTATCACAACGTTTGCCCGACGCGCGCCACGATGATGCGGCGCAGGTGAAGCCAGGAATAATCCACACGACCCTCTGCCCCGCGCGAAGCGATGTACAACGTGGCGCAAGGCCCGATCGCTTGGCCGCGCAGTGCCAACAGCGTGCGGTCTTCGGCCTCCATGCGAACCCAAGCCGTCGCGTGACCGGCGCTGAGTACGGCGTCAAACAAGCGCCGCAGTCGGCGGGGGTCCAGCACCCGTTCGTGCAGCAGCATGGCCCGCACCTCGACCGGGGCTGCCTTTTCATGTTCCAGCGCGGCCACAATATCAACGGTGATGTCGCCATAAAACGACAGCCCCGAAATCTCGGCTATCGTCAGGCCGCCTGTGACCGGGTGGACCAGAACCGACCCATCCGCCTTTTTCTGGACTGAATCTCCGGGTTCGGCGAATTTGCCGCCCGCGGTCAGGCTTTTTTGGACCACGCTGATCTTTTCATTTGGCGAAAGGTGCAGCCGGTTGTCGTTGAACCCTTTCCGTTTGGACAGGAGTGCGCGTTTGTTCAGCAAAAACTCGGGCTCTATGCGTGAATCGCGATAGGCTATGGCCGCCCTTTCATCAACGCCGAACAGATCGGCCAGATAGACCAGCGCTGCTGTCAGGGCCAGATTGATCATTTCGCCCCTGACGGACCAGAATCTTTCCCAAAACAACCGCTGCAAAAGATGCGTGCCGAATTCACGGGCCAGCGACTGATTGGTTTCCTGCCGGATCATCGCGTAAACCAGACAGGCTATATGGCCCACCTCCAGCATCCGAAAACTGGACAGACGGGAAATCCGCGTCGGGCGGTCATCGCGGTGCAGGTAGAGCGGCACCTTAACATAGCTGACTTGGCGCTGCTGCAGCATCAACGCATAATGCACCGGGTTGTCTTCGTACAGATAACCGCGCGGATAGCGCAGATCCGCAAAAAGCGAAGTGCGGTAAAGCTTGTTCCACGCGCTGGGAAACATCTTGGATGCGGTGTCCAGACCCATCTGGATCATGGACCCCGAATTGCGGCGGAAGAATTCATTTTCGTCATGCAGGGTGCTGTGTTCTTGCGACCGCTCTGCATCGAAAATCTCGATGGCACAAAAGGCGATATTGGTGCCGTCTCCTTCGCAGCGTTGGTAAAGCTCTGACAGAAAGCGGGGCCGGATCATGTCATCGCTGTCGATGAAACAGACATAGCGTCCCTTGACATAGCGCAGCCCGGTGTTGCGTGCCGCCGAAAGGCCCGCATTGTCCTGCCGGACGATGCGAACCCGCGGATCGGCGGCGTAGCTGGACAGGATTTGTGGGCAGCCGTCGGTCGATCCGTCATCGACCACAATCACCTCGAACGAGGGGAAGTCTTGCGCCAAGACACTGTCCATGCAGGCGGCAAGGTAGTCTTCGACGTTGTAGACCGGCACGACAACCGAAATGTCGACGCCCATATCCTGATCCTGGGCGAACCCGCCAATCGGGGCGGGGGCCAGATCGGCGGCAATCTTGTCCACAAGGGCGACATAGCGTGCCGCGAAGGCCTGTGCTGTGAACTCGGCCTCGTACAAGGCGCGATTGGTTGCCCCCAGGTTCGCCCGTTCCTGCGCCGACAGGCCAGCCAGCCAGCGAACCTTGTTCAGGAAATCCTCCTGTCCGTCGAACAGCACGATCCCGGGGCTGCGCCCGTCAAAGCTGCGGTTGCCGCCGGTGTTCGAGGCCAGGATGATCCGGCCGGCTGACATCACCTCCAACACCACCAGATCGAAATAGGTCAGCCGGTTGGGCAGCACAAAGACATCACAGGCCGCAATCACGTCCTGCGGCGTGGTCGTCCAGCCAATCTCGATCCAGCGGTCGTGGACGGGTGGCGTCATCGGCTCGGGCTTGCCGGCAATCAGAAAGGTTGCGCTCGGCTCGGATGCAAGCAGGTCCAACCCCGCCGAACACAAGAAATCATATCCCTTGATCGCGTTGTGCCGACCCAGAAACGACAGCACGAACCGATCTTGAACGCCGAAATGGTCGCGGGGGTCTTGCAGGGCAGACGGGGGCAGCGGCTCTGCACCTGTCGGGACAAAGTAGGTTGGTTTATGAGCCATATCTGTCCGGAAGGTCGGCCAGGTCGCGTCATAGGGGTCCAGCGCCTCGGGCGTTGGAAAGATCAGGACATCGGCAAAGACAAACGCCAACTGGTCACGCAGATGATGCGCGTCAAAGATCGCCTCGGCCAGTGTGGGGTTGCGATGCGTGGCGTAACTGACATCGGCCCATTCGCGCGCCGGAGCTTCTGGCGTGTGCGAGGTCAGAGCGATGCGCACCACATGGCGCCGCCCGGTCAAGGTCAGCAGATTGTGCAACTTGATGCAGTCGCCGGTGGTGTGAACATGGAAAAGCGTCGCCGCACTGCGCAGAACCGCCTGTTCGATCTCTGCCGAAAACCGTGCCTGATGCAGGTTTTCCAGACTGGCCAACAGGTTGCGACCGTCATGTTCGGCCAGCTTTTGGCTGTAGGTCACAGAGTCTTCATGCAGCGTGACCAGATCGGACCCGACGGCGTAAAGCGCCGAGACGACCTTTGGTTGGCGTTCCGACCTTTGCCGGGTGATGAACCGAACGGACTGCAGACCCTGCGCCTCGACCCCCAGTTTCAAGTTCGCAAGGTAACCGGTCGGTCCGCCCGACCGGATGTCCAGATGCCAATCATAGACGACAACAACGCTTTCAGACGCAGGTAGAGGCAAATCCATCATGTCAAAGTCCGCAGGGTTACCGGGAGGCAGCTTGTCAGCGGGTTTTGCCGCGCTGGTCCTTTCGTCCAATCCCATAGGATGGTTAACGTTGTGTTACCATCAGCCTGCGTGCCTCCTTGGGGGTCGCTTATTGACCGTCAGTTGCGTTTCGGGCACACAAAGCAGTGGTCCAATAACCTGATCCTTGGCGTTTGCGGGTCGCTGACGAAGCTGCGCGAAATCACCAATATGGCCTTCAGAGGGGGGCGAGCACGCCGCCTGAAGCTGCTCAGTCTGGGCCAGGTCCACCGGCCAGCGGGCTTGGCCACGTAGAAGGGCCCGCATCCCGCTTGGCCCCGATACGGAGATCAAGACGGTTGAGATTTCCAGTGACCAAGCATTGATCCTGACCGCCGCAGCCAAGCGCGCCGCCGTGGTCTGTGGGGTGGTAAACTGGTGATCTCTGACGCGCACGACGGCATCAAGGCCGCCGTCACCAAAGGGCTCGGTGCTCCTTGGCAGCGCTGCCGCGTTCACTTCAAGCGCAACGTCCTGGCCCATGCCGGAAAGAGTGGGCGGCAAGTCGTCTCTGGATTCATTGCCACCACCTTCGCCCAAGACACCGACGGGGCCGCCAGCACCCAATGGCGCGCTGTCGTCGACCAGATCAGGTCCAAAATAGCAAAGCTGGCAATAATCATGGACGAGGCGGAACCCAACGTGAGCGATGGCTGAAAGTTGGTGACGGGGGGATTGGGTGGCATATCAAGGCGTTGTTGACGCGCCGCAGTTCGCGCAGAGAAAAGGATATGCGACATGACGAAGGATACGGTTGTCGC
>JANNAF010000206.1:0-6742 GCA_031384005.1 Rhodobacterales bacterium
AAACCGCCGCCATCCCCACAATCACCGCCCGCTTGCTCATTATTCCGCCGCCAGTTTGGTCTTGGCACGGTCGACTTCCATCGCCGCCAATTCGCCCATCACCTTGGAGGCGCGGGCAATCGGGTTGGTCAGATAGAACCCTTTGAAAGCGTTGCGGAAATCAGCGCGCCCCATGTCGCGCAGCACCAGGGGCTCACCCTCATTCTGCGCCACCTGGTCCAACGCACCCAGATGCGGCACCTCGGCCACGATCCGCGCACGCAGCACCGCCAGCGAATCCCACGGGCTGGTTGCCCCCAGTTCGGCCGACAGCGCACGCAGGATCGCCCAGTTTTCCTTGGCCTCGCCCGGGGCAAAACCGGCGCGCAACGCCTGTTGCGGGCGCCCTTCGGTGTTGACGAACAGCCCGTTTTCCTCGGTATAGGCAGCCGCTGGCAAGATGATATCCGCACGGCTGGCACCGCGGTCGCCATGGCTGCCTTGGTAAATCACAAAGGCACCGGCGGCGATGTCAACTTCATCGGCACCCAGGTTGTAGATAACCTCGGCCCCATCAACTGCGGCGGCCAAACCACCCTCGGTCACCGCACCCACATCCATCGCGCCCACACGGGCCGCAGCCGTGTGCAGGATCAACAGCTTGGAATTGGAATTCTCGGCCAGACGCATGGCATGGGCCAGAACCGCCTCGCCGTCCGCCTCAAGGATCGCCCCCTGTCCGACGATCACAAGGCTGGGTTTGGCCTTGGTTTCGTCTGAAATCACCTGCGATGACAGCTTTTCCAACGCGGCACGGTCGCAGCCCACATGGGCGTAATCATAGGTCAGATCGACTGCCTCGCCCACCAGACCAATGGTGGCGCCCTGCGTCCACGCCTTGCGCAGCCGGGCGTTCAGAACCGGCGCCTCAACGCGCGGATTGGTACCGACCAGCATGATCATCCTGGCGCTGTCGATATCCTCGATCGCCGCCGTTCCGACATAGGCCGCCCGGTTGCCCGCAGGCAGTTTGGCGCCATCGGTGCGACATTCGACACGGCCGCCCAGCCCCTCGACCATGGATTTCAGCGCATAGGCCGCCTCAACCGGAACCAGATCACCGACCAGACCGGCCACCCGTTTGCCCTGCATCGCAGCGGCCGCAGCGACCAAAGCCTCGCCCCAACCCGCCTTACGCAACTTGCCGTTTTCACGGATATAGGGCGTGTCCAACCGCTGACGGCGCAGCCCGTCCCAGATGAACCGGGTCTTGTCGCTGATCCACTCTTCGTTGACGCCATCATGATTGCGCGGAATGATCCGCATCACTTCACGACCCTTGGTGTCGATCCGGATGTTGCTGCCCAATGCGTCCATAACATCAATCGACTCGGTCTTGGTCAGTTCCCAAGGCCGCGCGGTAAACGCATAGGGCTTGGACGTCAGCGCGCCCACCGGGCACAGATCAATGATGTTGCCCTGCAAATTGCTGTCCAGCGTGGCGTTCAGATAGGACGTGATCTCGGCATCCTCGCCCCGCCCGGTCTGGCCCATCTGCAAGATGCCCGCCACCTCGGAGGTGAACCGCACACAGCGCGTGCACGAAATGCAGCGCGTCATCTTTGTCTCGACCAACGGCCCCAGATCCAGATCCTCGGACGCCCGCTTGGGCTCGCGGTAGCGCGAAAAATCGACACCAAAGGCCACGGCCTGATCCTGCAAATCACACTCGCCACCCTGATCGCAGATCGGGCAATCCAAAGGATGGTTGATCAGCAAAAACTCCATGACCCCCTCGCGGGCGCGTCTGACCATCGGCGTGTTGGTCTTGACCACCGCCGGCTCGCCATTGGGTCCGCCACGCAGATCACGCACCTGCATGGCACAGGACGCCACAGGCTTGGGCGGCCCGCCCACAACCTCGACCAGACACATCCGGCAGTTGCCGGCAATCGTCAGACGTTCGTGATAGCAAAACCGTGGGATCTCGACTCCGGCCAATTCGGCAGCCTGAATGATGGTCATTGCCGGGTCAACCTCGACCAAAATCCCGTCGATCAGCAGTTTTTTCAGGTCAGCCATTCACCAAGTCCTTCCGAGTTTTCCGCCGGAAAAAGTTCCGCAACCGGACGATTAGTCCCGCCTCGGCCATTTGGCCCGGTGTTTCCGATTTATCCAGCCCAAAGGCAACGCCTTTCATACGATCTTCCATATCGCGCAGCACATATTTTGTCTCCAGACCGCCATAACACATGATCTATGCCCCCTCTGTGCGCCGCAGCGCCACTTTCAGCCAATCCCACCCAAAGGCCGCAGAACTGGCACCATGGTCGCGCAAATGATCCAGCTTGGCCAATGCCTCGTCCAACGTCGGCTGGTGCCCAACCGGCACCCACCACATCACGAAATGCATGGCACCCAACACCTCAAACCACTCGGCCCGGCGTTCGTAAAACTGGCGGTGAACGGTTTTCCAGACAAAGGCCTCCAGCGTCGCGACACTGTCCCACACCGTCAGGTTCGACACATATTGCGCATCCCCCGCGATTTTTGCCTCGGTATTGCCGGTGCCGGGCGCGCCCGACCCCTCCATCATCCAGACAAATCCCGGCATCCGCTTGCCCAACCCATTCACCCTGTCCAGTGCCGCCATGAACTCGGCCACACGCGGGTCGTCGGTGGGGGCCAACAGCCGCCCCACATTCAACTCGGCCAGATGATGCCCGGGCATCTGCATCATTCAGACGACCGCAAAATCGACCCCACCACGGTTTGCTTGGCAATCTCGGCCCGGCCCGCCGCGCAAAAACTCTCGACATCGCCGGCAACCGCCCCTGCGGCTGACAGATAGTCGCCAGCCGCCGCCTTGACCCGCGCCTTTTGCGCCGGGTCCTTCAAAAACGCCTTCACCTCGGCCTCGGTATAGCCCTTGGACCGGGCATAGGCCTCCAGCTGTTGCATCTTGCCAAACACCACAAACATCCGCGCCGACAAGCTCGGGCAGGTCTTGCGCAAGATGTCACCAGCGGCGGCAGCAATCAGTTGGTCGTTGATATGCGCCTCCTCGGCCAAAGGCACCTGGCCTTGCGCGGTGGCGGGAACCAACGACACGGCAATCAGCGTCGCAATTAGGGCAGAAGGGAACCAGCGTATTGACATCGGATCATTTCCTGTGGCGCGCATCCGGGCCGCATTTGTCCGGGCGCATCTATGGTGCGGCTGGGCAGATTTTGCGCCAAACCGCCCTGTCATGCCATAACATGGACCCGCCGTGCGATACGCGGGCTGCAACCCGCTCATTGGCAGCCCCCCTCGAACATCCACGACGCGGGCAATGAAAACTGACCAAACGCCACCGGGTTCAACGCGCGTCGATACCCCTCGCAATAGGCCTCGGCGACCTTTTTGGCCACCAACCCGTCCGAATAGCCCAACTCGGGCGCAGACGCGCGGGTGACGCGCAAAAACACCCCACCCCGCGCCTGCTGCGAACTTTGGTAATTCACGACATAACGAAACCCGTCGCCAATCACGATCACCGCCTCCCGCCCATCGGCGGCAGGCAGTGTCAGCGGCGTGCGGTCCGGCGCGCAGGCGGTCAACATCATGCCCAGAACCAATGCACAGGGCAGACGCATATCCCTTACTCCGCCGCCATCGCCCCCATACGCCCGGTTTTCTTGGCCTTGATGCGGTCCTCGATCTCGTCGCGGAACGCCCGGACCAGACCTTGGATCGGCCATGCCGCCGCATCGCCCAACGCACAAATCGTGTGCCCCTCGACCTGCTTGGTGACCGACAACAGCATGTCAATCTCCTCAACCTCGGCATCGCCGCGCACCAGACGGTCCATGACCCGCATCATCCAACCGGTGCCCTCACGGCAGGGCGTGCACTGGCCACAAGACTCGTGCTTGTAAAACTTTGACAACCGCCAGATCGCCTTGATCACATCGGTCGACTGGTCCATCACGATCACCGCCGCCGTCCCCAGACCGGACCGCTGTTCGCGCAGCCAATCGAAATCCATGATCGCATCGTCACACTGCGCCTGGGTCAGCAACGGCACCGACGACCCACCCGGAATGACCGCTTTCAGGTTCTTCCACCCGCCGCGCACGCCACCGCAATGCTCCTCCAGCAACTGCCGCAGCGGGATCGACATGGCTTCTTCCACCACGCAAGGGTTCATCACATGACCCGAAATGCCGAAAATCTTGGTGCCCACATTGTTGGGACGACCAAAGGACGAAAACCACTCTGGCCCGCGACGCAGAATGGTCGGCACCACAGCAATCGATTCCACATTGTTCACCGTGGTCGGGCAGCCGTACAGGCCAGACCCCGCCGGGAACGGCGGCTTCATCCGCGGCATCCCCTTCTTGCCCTCAAGGCTTTCCAGCAGCGCGGTTTCCTCGCCGCAGATATAGGCACCCGCGCCATGATGCAGATACAAATCGAAATCATAGCCCGACTTGCAGGCATTCTTGCCCAGCAAACCATCGTCATAACACTCGTCAATCGCCGCCTGCAGCGCCTCGCGCTCGCGGATATATTCGCCGCGAATATAGATATAGCAGGCATTGGCCGCCATCGCGAAAGACGCAATCAGGCACCCCTCGATCAGGGTATGGGGATCGTGCCGCATGATCTCGCGGTCCTTGCAGGTGCCGGGCTCGGATTCGTCCGCGTTCACCACCAGATAGCTGGGCCGCCCGTCGCTGGCCTTGGGCATGAACGACCATTTCAGACCGGTCGGAAACCCCGCACCGCCCCGGCCCCGCAGTCCCGATGCCTTCATCAGTTCCACGATCTTGTCACGCCCCAGCGCCAGAATCCCCGCCGTGCCATCCCAATGGCCGCGCTTCTTGGCGCCCGCCAGCGAACGGTCGTGCATCCCATACAGATTGGTAAAGATGCGGTCCTGATCCTTGAGCATATGCCCATTCCTTTTCTTGAAACCCTTGCGGGCCCGTTACATGCGGCGTCTGCGCCAGATCCGAAGTGCAGCCACCATCGCCCAGACAAAGGCGGCTGCGGCGGACAGGTCCGCCAAAAAGATGTATTTGGGCGGCCAACCGTAATAGCCGCCCAACGCCTGCACCAGAATATAGCCCACGCCCGCCACCGCGATCACTATGGCAATACGCCGCCCCTGCGCCACTTCGGCCAGTTCAGATGGGCTTAATGCCATGGTCTAGTAATCGTTCGACTTGGCACGGCGCTTGAACTCGTCCAGCCCGACCTCGCCAATCAGCCTGGCCTGCCGAACCCATTTGTCCCGGCTGACCCGCCCCTTGAACCCCTTGAGGTTGGCATCCATCCACGCCACCTCGGCCGCACCCCAGGCTGCGATCTGGTCAAAGTGGAAAAAACCCAACTCGTGGCACAGCCTTTCCATGACAGGGCCAATGCCCTCCAGCGTCTGCAGATCATCGCCCTGACCGCCACGCGGACCGGCCAACCCGGCCGGTTTGGTCGCAACGCCAGCATCCGCCCCAGCAGGCTCCACAGCCATAGCAGGCGCAGGGTCTACAACTGCCGCAGGCACAGGCGACGCAACTGCCACAGGCGCGGGCGGCGCAACTACAGCAGGCGCGGGCGGCGCAACTGCCACTGGCACAGGCGGCGCAACTGCCACAGGCGCGGGCGGCGCAACTACAGCAGGCGCGGGCGCTGCGGCAACCGGCTCTGCCGCCGGGGGAGCGGCTGCGGATGCGTGATCGGAATGGCCATGATCATCATGGCCATGATCATCATGGCCAGAATGATCATGGCCGTGATCGTCGTGCCCGCCAGAGGCCGGCACCGTCCAGAACATGCCCAGGATCACCCCAAACACCAAAAACACGAACACGCCGACCAACACCGCCGGCGCCATGCCAACATCGCCGATCCAGCGCGCCAATATCGCCGTGATCACGCCTGCGACCACCGCCACCAGCCAACCACCCGGCCAGTCCTTTTCGGAATTGCTTTGCCCTGCCATAATGTTTCCCCCAACTGACTGCGTTACGCCGTCGCCTTACCCTTCAACCACGGCGTCAGGATCGGCACTTCGCTGCCGTCGATCCGCTTGACCGTGTCACCGATATCCACCGCGCGCTGCGCACTGGCATTGTATTGCGTCCGCCCGGATTCAAAATCCGTCAGGCTGGTCAACCCACTCAACGGCTCGCAGGAATAGCGCCCGTTCTGCGGCCCGGCCACCGGAACCTCGCCCTTTGAAAAGCGGGCGATCAGGTCGCGCAGCTTGGCAGGCGTCAGATCTTCATAGTAATCCTTGCCGATCTGGGCCATCGGCGCATTCGAGCAGGCCCCCATGCATTCAACCTCTTCCCACGAAAACTTGCCATCAGCCGACACGGTATGCGACCCGGGCGCAATCAACTCCTTGCAAACCGCGATCAACTCCTCGGCCCCGCAGATCATGCAGGACGTCGTCCCGCAAATCTGCACATGGGCCACCGACCCGACCGGGGCCAGCTGGAACATGAAATAGAACGTCGCCACCTCCAGCCCGCGGATATAGGCCATACCCAGCATATCCGCGACATGTTCAATCGCGGGACGCGACAACCACCCCTCCTGCTCTTGGGCGCGCCACAGCAGCGGGATGATCGCAGAGGCCTGCCGCCCCACCGGATACTTGGAAATCTGCCCGCGGGCCCATTCAAGGTTCAAGGGCGTAAAGGCGAAGGACGCCGGTTGGTCTTTGTGAAGGCGGCGTAGCATCAGCGGTCAACCTCTCCGAAAACAATAT
>JANNAF010000210.1:0-1615 GCA_031384005.1 Rhodobacterales bacterium
AACGCCTGCAACTCGGCCTGCCGGTCAAATATCCGCGCCGTGGTCGAGGCGATGGCCAAATGGTGCCCAGGCCCCAGCAGCCGCGCGCAGGCAAAACCGATGCCCCCCGCCGCCCCTGCCCCTGTGATCAGCGCGCGCCGCATGGCTTACGACCCCGCGCGGTAATTCGGGCTTTCGCGGGTGATCTGCACGTCATGGACATGGCTTTCCTTCAGGCCCGCCCCAGTGATGCGCACAAACTGGCAGTTGGACTGCATCTCGGCGATCGTCCGGTTGCCGGTGTATCCCATGGCCGCACGCAAACCGCCAACCATCTGATGCACCACCGCCGCCGCTGATCCCTTGTAGGGCACCTGCCCCTCGATCCCCTCGGGCACCAGCTTGTCGCTGGCGGCATCCTTCTGAAAATAGCGGTCCGCCGACCCCCGCGCCATGGCACCCAAGGACCCCATGCCACGATAAGCCTTGAACGAACGGCCCTGCCACAGGATTACCTCACCGGGGCTTTCGTCCGTCCCGGCAATCGCTGACCCGACCATGGCACAGGACGCCCCCGCCGCAATCGCCTTGGCAAAATCGCCAGAATACTTGATGCCGCCATCCGCAATCACCGGAATATCCCCCGCCGCCCGCGCCGAATCCATGATCGCGGTCAGCTGAGGCACCCCCACCCCCGCGACGATCCGTGTGGTACAGATCGACCCCGGACCGATGCCAACCTTGACCGCATCGGCCCCCGCGCCAATCAAAGCCCGCGTCGCCTCCCCGGTCGCCACGTTGCCGGCCACGACCTGCACGGTGTTGGACAACCGCTTGATCCGTTCGACCGCGCGCGCCACGCCCTCGGAATGGCCATGCGCGGTGTCGATCACCACCAGATCAACCCCCGCATCAATCAACGCCTGCGACCGTTCAAACCCGGCATCGCCCACCGTCGTCGCCGCCGCCACGCGCAAGCGGCCCATCTCGTCCTTGCAGGCATGGGGGTTCAGCACCGATTTCTCGGTGTCCTTCAGCGTCAGCAACCCGGTCAACTTGCCAAGCCCATCCGTCACTAACAGCTTTTCAATCCGCCGCGCCTTCATCAGACTGATCGCCGCATCCCGGTCCACCGGTTCGCGCAACAGTGCCAGATTGTCCGATGTCATCATCACCCGCACCGGCGTTTTGTCATCGGTGGCAAAGCGCATGTCGCGGTTGGTCACAATCCCCAACACCCGGCCCTCGCCGTCCACCACCGGAAACCCGGTGATGTTATAGCGGTCCATCAACAGCTTGGCATCCGCCAGCGTCTGGTCGGGCGACAGCGTGATCGGATGATACACCACCCCGCTTTCAAACCGCTTGACCCGTGACACCTCGCGCGCCTGCGCCACCACATCCAGATTACGGTGAATGACCCCGATCCCGCCCGCCTGCGCCATGGCAATCGCCATCCGCGCCTCGGTGACCGTATCCATTGCCGAGGACAAAAGCGGAATGTTCATCCGGATCGCCTTGGTCACATAGGTCGACGTATCGGCATCAGACGGCAGAACCGAACTGGCCGCCGGAACCAAAAGCACATCGTCAAAGGTGTATGCCTCGCGAATCTCCATGAAAGCCTCCAAATGCT
>JANNAF010000229.1:0-13115 GCA_031384005.1 Rhodobacterales bacterium
CGTCGCCAAAGGCGTGGACCGCGACGCCGGCAAGGAAGAGTTTCACCGCACTGGCCAGCGCCCCATGGCCCTGAAAATGAACGACCCTGTTCTGTATTTCGTGCAACGCCTGCGGGACGAGGCGCACCGCTGGGCCAACGGTGCCCACGTCGCCAAACGCGCCAAGGCCGTGTCGCTGACCCCACTGGACGACATCCCCGGCGTCGGTGCCGCCCGCAAAAAGGCGCTGCTGGCCCATTTCGGATCGGCCAAGGCCGTCTCCCGCGCCGCAGTGCCCGACCTGATGGCCGTCACTGGCATCTCCGAGGCGATGGCCCAAACCATTTCCGACTTCTTTTCCGCCCGGGGCTGACGCCCCTCAGCACAGGACCGCCATGACGCCCATCACCCCCGATACCCGACGCCACGCAAACCTGTCCGACACCTTTACCGCCTTCGTCTATCCCGATGGCGTGGCCTTGGGCGACGCCATTCTACAACCCAACACCGACCGCCCCTTGGGCACCGGCTTTCACCTGTACCGCATGCCCCCCGGCATGACGACACGCGGCCACCGCCACAATGGCGAGGAGCATTTCTATGTGCTGGACGGCGAAATCGTCGACAATGACGGCACCGTGTTTCGGGCGGGCGATATCGTGTCCTACCGCGACGGCACCGAACACCACTCCTACACCCCGAACGGCTGCACTCTGGTGGTCTATATCACCGAGGAGGAAACTGTACTCGCGTCACAGGTCTGATGCCCGGACCAAGACTGATGCCCGGAACAGGCCGCAGGGCAACGGCATCGCGCCATCTGTCACAAAACCGTCACCTCTCTCTGATTGACCCGTTGCCAAGCATGGAGCGTCCAATGACCCAGATAAACCAACCCGCCCAAGACTGGCTTGCCGAAGAATTGGCCGAGGCGCTGGACGAGGATTTCGAACTGGAGATGGAGGATGCCATCCTCTCGGCCGAAATCGCCCGCATCTACAAGGAACGCCACCCCGACACGCTGGACCGCAAAACCTATCTGACCGGGTTGATCCAGTTGCAGGCCGAGTTGATCAGACTGCAGGAATGGGTCCAGCACACCGGACAAAAGGTTGTCGTGCTGTTCGAGGGGCGCGATAGCGCGGGCAAGGGCGGCGTGATCAAACGCATCACACAGCGCCTGAACCCCCGCGTCGTGCGCGCTGTCGCCCTGCCCGCGCCCTCCGACCGCGAAAAAACCCAATGGTATTTTCAGCGGTATATCCCGCACCTGCCCGCTGCCGGGGAAATCGTGTTGTTTGATCGGTCATGGTACAACCGCGCCGGGGTGGAACGCGTGATGGGTTTCGCCAATGAGGATCAGGTCGAGGAGTTCTTTCGTTCGGTCCCCGAGTTTGAACGCATGTTGGTCCGCTCTGGCATCACTGTCGTCAAATACTGGTTTTCGATCACGGATGAGGAACAGCAAATGCGCTTTCTGGTCCGCATCCATGATCCGTTCAAACAGTGGAAACTGTCGCCGATGGACCTGCAATCGCGCATCCGCTGGGAACAGTATACCAAGGCGAAAGAGGATATGTTCGCCCGCACCAACATCCCCGAGGCGCCGTGGTACATCGTCGAGGGCAATGACAAGAAACGCGCCCGCCTGAACTGCATCGCCCATCTTTTGTCGCTGTTCCCGGTGACCGATGTGCCGCAAGACGACATTCACCTGCCCGAACGCGTGTTCAATCCGGACTACGAACGCGCCACCCTGCCGCCTGAACTGTATGTGCCGCCCAAGTATTGAAAAACAAATTTAGATTATAACGAAATCAACGCAATGGCTGTGCAAACCTTCACTGCATCGTAAGGCCTTGCCACAATTCTGACACCGTTCAACGGGGTCAGATCATGGCAATTCCAGTCTATATCGTTGCGGGGCAAAGCAATGCCTATACGCTCAATGGTGGCAACGGCGGCGCGTCCTTGGCGCAGGCCTATGCCGATCTGACCGGGTCCACCGATGTCCGCGTGGCCGCTGTCAGCGCGTCAGGGGCACCGCTGACCTGGGGGCGCGAGGGGGAGGATTGGTACAACCAGACCGAGCTTTTTGACCAGCTGGTCGCCGCGATCACACAGGCCCTTGCCGAACCCGGCACCTATCTGGCCAGCGTCGTGTGGATTCAGGGCGAGGGCGACACCTATGACTTTGCCCGCGCCACCGAATACGCCGCCCGCCTGACCGCCCTTGTTCACCGGCTCGAGGATCGTCTGGCACCGATGGGCGCGCAAACCGACGATTTCCGCTTTTCCGTCCTGTCCCTTGCCAGCGATTGCCCAACCGGGGCGGCCCGCGCCAACTGGTCGGTGATCCGCCAGCAACAACTGGGCCTGACCGACCCCCGCATCGATGTAATTGACGTCGACCGCGCCACGGCGGGTCAGGGCGGCGGGGGCAAGCTGTTTCAGGATGACGGCCTGCATTATGCCGCGACCGCCAACGCGGCGGTGCTGGCGGCCCTGTTGGACCGCACGCCCTTGCAGCTGGATGGCACCATGGCCAATGACATCCTGCGCGGCCTGTCCGGCTATGACACCCTGCGCGGCGGGGACGGACATGACAGGCTGACGGGCGGTGGCGGCAGCGATTATCTGCGCGCCTGGACCGGCAATGACAGCCTTTTTGGCGGGTCGGGGGCCGATACGATCCTGGGCGATGCGGGGGCCGATCAGATCTTTGGCGGCTGGGGGGGGGACCAGTTTGTCTACAACACCCCCACCGACCTTGGCGCACCCGACACGATCTGGGATTTCAAACCGGGGGTGGACAAGCTGGTCCTGACCACCCTTGACGCCAACACTCTGGCCGCCGGAAATCAGGCGTTCCGCTTTTTGGGCAGCGCCGCCTTTGACGGCAGCGCCGCCGCCCTGCGCCTGCAGGGTGCAGGCAGCGGCACTTGGGTGCAGATGGACACCAATGGCGACCGCGTGGCCGACATGTCGCTGTATCTGGCCTATGTCGCCCCGCTGACCGCCGCCGATTTCCTGCTGTAATCCCCGATGACGTCGCGGGTTTCCTTCAAAAGCCGTGTGCATTAGCATCCCATCCTGACTGGCAGCTTCAAAAGGCACCCCCGCATGGCCACAGTGTTTCAGGATCTGCCCGCCTCCGCCTTTTGGCGCACTGGCGTTGTGAACCCCGGCCCCCTTGGCCTGACCGATCTGATCCGCCCCAAGTTTCAGATCACGCGCGACACCGCCGTCGCCACGGCGGGCAGTTGTTTTGCCCAGCATGTCGGGACCGCATTGCGCGGGGCGGGTCTGACCGTTCTGGATGTCGAACCCGCCCCCCCCGGTCTGGACGAGGCGACGGCGAAAACTTACGGCTTCAACCTGTATTCCGCCCGCTATGGCAACATCTATACCACCGGACAACTGCGCCAGTTGCTGCAGGACGCCACCCTGCAAAACGTCCGCGCCGATGCTGTCTGGCAAAAAGGCCTCCGCTTTTACGATGGCATCCGGCCCGGTATCGAACCCAACGGCTGTGACAGCGCAGGCGAAGTGTTGGCCCTGCGCGCCTTCCACCTGAACCGGGTGCGCGCGCTGTTCACCACGGCGCAGGTCTTCGTCTTTACCCTTGGCCTGACCGAATGTTGGCACGATCCTGAAACCGGAACCGTTTTTCCCGTGGCCCCCGGTGTGATCTGCGATCCTGAACCGGGCCGAAACGTGGCCTTTTTCAACCATTCCCTGTCCGACATCCTGTCCGATCTGCCCGAGGTGCGCCATCTTTTGCACGGCCTCAACCCCGATATGCGCCTGATCCTGTCGGTGTCGCCGGTGCCCCTGACCGCCACTGCCTCGGGGTCGCATGTGCTGACCGCCTCGACCGCCGCCAAATCCACCCTGCGGGCTGCGGTGCAGGATTTCACCGCGCGGATGCCGGATGTCGATTACATGCCGAGCTATGAAATCATCACCAACCCAGCCGCCCGCAGCCGCTTTTTCGCCCAAAACCTGCGGTCTGTGACCCAAGAGGGCGTTGATCTGGTCATGTCGCAGTTTCTGGCCGCCCATGGTCTGGCCGCAACCCAGCAAACCCCGCCCCAAACCGACCCCGCATCAAACGACCCCGACTCATTGATCTGCGAGGAGGCCCCAATCTGCGAGGAAGCCCCAATCTACGAAGAAGCCCCAATCTGCGAGGAGGCGTTGGCCGAGGCGTTTCACCCATGACCCTGCGCGCCCTGATCATCGGCACCAGCCACGCCGCCGCCCTGCGGCTGGCATGGCGCGACCACCGGGCCGATTGGCCCGCGCTGGCGCTGACCTTTGCCGCGTTGCAGGGCGATGTGGCCGACCTGCGGCTGACCGGACCCCAGCTTGTTGCCCGCGACGATGACGCCCGCGCCCGCCTGTTGCAGGTGTCGGGGCAGGACCAGTTCGATGTGACCCGGTTTGACGTCATCGCGCTGTGCGGGGGCACGGCGTCAGGGTTTCATGCGCTCAGGCTTTATAACCTTGCGCGCTGTGCGGCCCTGCCCTCGGCCGCCCGCCCGCTGGACCAAGGGCTGTCGTTGCTGTCGACCGATTGCTTTGTGACGGCCATGACCGGACTGATCCGGTCAGCCAGCGCCCTGCCCCTGCTGCGCGCCCTTGCAGCGGTGACGCCCGCCCGCCTGTTCGCCATTCCGCATCCCGGCCTGTCGGCGGATGCCCTGCGCGGCAGCAAACAGCATGTGGGCTTTGCCCGCATGGCCCGCAACGGCGACGCCCCGGCCCTGTCCGATCTGTTGCAGCAGGCCACCCGACGCGCCTATGACGGCATCGCCACGCCGATTCCCGCCCCCGATGCGGTGCGGGTTGATGGCTTTTTCACCCACCGCCGGTTTCGGCGCGGGGCCACACGGTTGGGCGTTGACGACGATGTGGCGCAACCGGGCGACGATCTGCTGCACGGCAATGCCGACTATGGCCGCCATATCCTGACCGCCCTTGCCGCGCATATTTGAGGGCGCATCTTGCGGGCAAACTGGTTCACCCCAGCCCGCTGAACCCCCGCCCGCCGAACGCCCGCCCGCTGAACCCCAGCCTTCTGAACCCCAGCCTGCCCTCCATGCCGATACCTCACGCCTTTCATAACCCTACCCCGATGCCCCCCTGCGGAGACCCGCCGACCCGCGACCCTCAACCCCCCTTCCCCCGCCCCGCCGGTTCGGATAGCTGTTCTGCATGCGCTGGACCCTGCCCAATACCCTGACCTTCCTGCGTCTGCTCGCCGCGCCCGGCGTGCCGATCATGTTCCTGTATTTCCACCGCCCCTATGCCGATTGGTTCGCGCTGACCCTGTTTGTCTCCGCTGCCATCACCGACTATTTCGACGGCTACCTTGCCCGCCTGTGGAAACAAGAAAGCAAGTTCGGCGCCATGCTGGACCCCATCGCCGACAAGGCCATGGTCGTGATCGCCCTGCTGATCATCACCGGCTATTCCGGCATGAACCCGTGGCTGATCCTGCCCGCCACCGTCATCATGTTCCGCGAGGTGTTTGTGGGCGGCCTGCGCGAATACCTTGGGTCAAAGGCGGGCCTGCTCAAGGTGACCAAACTGGCCAAATGGAAAACCACCGCCCAGATGGTGGCCATCGCCGTGCTGTTTTTGGGCACCGGTCTGGAACATCTTGAGGGGATCGCCCGCCAAGGCCGCACCATCGACGAATATGCCGTCCTTGTCGCCAACGGTCTGGCCGACCCGATCCGGTCCTGCGGGACACGCGGCTGTTCGTCTTATGCCACACTTGCCGGGCTGGTCCTGATCTGGATTGCCGCGGCACTGACATTTGCAACGGGCTGGGACTATTTCAGAAAATCCCTGCCGTTCTTGAAAGAGGACAAATGATCGACGTCCTTTACTTTGCCTGGGTCCGCGAACGCATCGGCAGCCCGCGCGAACAGCTGGACACGACCGCCCCCACCGTCCGCGCCCTGATCGCCGAACTGGTGCTGCGTGAGGAACGCTATGCCGCCGCCTTTGCCGACCTGACCAGCCTGCGGGTGGCACTGGACCAAACTCTGTCGGACTTTGACGCGCCCTTGGCCGGTGTCCGCGAAGTGGCATTCTTTCCGCCCATGACAGGTGGCTGACATGCGGCTGTCCGTTCAAACCGATCCCTTCGATCTGGGGGCCGAGGCGAACGCCTTCACCGCCGCAAATCCCTCTGCCGGCGCCGTGGTCACCTTCACTGGCATCGTGCGCGACAACGGCGGCACCCTGTCCGCCATGCAGATCGAACACTACCCCGGCATGACCGAACGCGCGATTTCAGGCATCATGGATCAGGCCATGGCCCGCTGGACCCTGACCGACGCATTGGTGATCCACCGCCACGGCACCCTTGCCCCCGGTGACCCAATCATGATGGTCGCCACCGCCGCCCCGCACCGCACGGACGCCTTTGCCGCCGCCGAGTTCCTGATGGACTACCTGAAATCCCGCGCCCCGTTCTGGAAAAAGGAAATTGCGGCGGATGGCGCGGCATGGGTCGCGGCCAAATCGGCGGATGAAGATGCCCTGTCGCGCTGGGACAAAGGTTAACACCAGCCTAACGAAAAATGCCAAACCCCTGTTTTTTAACGGTTTTCAAAAGTGTCCGCGCGTGGACACTTTACCCAGCCGCCCAAACCGCCTGCAAATCCCCCGGCTCAACCCGCGCCAGATAGACCCCCCGCGCAATTGCCCGCGCCAGACAAACCGCCGCCGCATGGCCAATCTGATAGGCCCCGACGATTGGGTCCACCTCATGCACGCCCGTCGCCGCCGCAAAAACCAGATCGCCGTCCAGCAGGGTATGTGACGGCACGATCGCCCGCGCCATGCCGTCCTGCGCCGCCACTGCCATCCGCGTGGCCTGCGCCTGGGTCAGCCTTGCATCCGTGGCCACAATCGCAATCGTCGTCGCCTCGCCCAGCCGCTTGCCCGGCACCGGATCGGCAAGATCCGCACGCTCGACACTCACCCCCAACCCACCAAACTCGTCCGCCATCTCCCACGGCGCCGCCCAGAACTGCCGTCCCTCGCCCACCGTGACCGACCCCAGCGCATTGACCGCCACCAAGGCCGCCACCGTCACCCCACAGTCCAGCACGACCGACGCTGACCCCAAACCGCCCTTCCACCGCCCGGTGGACGCGCCATACCCAGCCCCCGCCGTGCCCAGTTCAAACCGGACCGCCGCCGCCCCCAACGCCGCCAACCCCAACCCATGATACGGGTTGCGCACCCAGTCCTTGCAGCCCCCATTCAACAGATCAAACAAGATCGCCCCCGGCACAATCGGCACCCGCTGCGGCCCCACCGCAAACCCGCGCCCCATGGCCCGCAACCCATCCGCCACCCCCGAACAGGCATCCAGACCGAACGCCGACCCACCCGACAGCACCAGCGCATCCACCTCCTGCACCAGCCGATCCGGCGCCAGCAAATCCGTCTCCCTTGTGCCCGGCGCGCCCCCCATCACCGACACCCCGGCGACAAAGGGACGGTCGCCCACCACCACCGTACAGCCCGACCGCAGGCCTGCGTCCTGCGCATTACCCACCCGTAACCCGGCCACATCAGCCAGCGTGTTCAACGCACCCCGCCGCATCACCCCTCCCGCGCCAAGGCCCGCTGCACGGCAGGCCGGGCCAGCATCGCGGCATGATGGGCGGCAATCTTGGGAAACGCGGCGATGTCCACCCCATCCGACGCCAACCAGCCCGCCACCACGAACAGATAGGGGTCAGCCTCCGAATAGGCGGCCCCCATGACCCACGGCCCGACAAACCGCCCCTCCAGATAGGCGAAATGGGCCGCCATGTTCTGCGCCACCTTGACGCGCAGTCCGGCAATCACCGCCGGATCATCCGACCAGCGCGCCCCCCGCACCCGATGCGCATGGGCCACATGCACGGTCGAACACAAATAGGCGCAAACCTCCTGCACCTGCGCCGCCGCAAACAGCGCCTCAGGCATCAATCGGGCCGGCGCAAACCGCGCCGCAAGATAGCTCAGAATGGCCGGTGTCTCGGTCAACACACCCTCACCTGTCACCAGTGCAGGCACCCGCCCCTTGGGGTTGACGGCCAGATAGGCTGCCTGCCGCTGCCCACCCACGCCAAAATCCACCCGAACCGCCTCATAAGACGCGCCGATCTCCTCCAACACGATCAGACTAACCCGCGCCACCGTGTCCTTGGCAAAAAATAGCTGCATGCCCCCCCCCGTTTCCCCGCTATGCTACGCCGCCCCAACCGCAGCGGACAAGCCATTTGCTCCTTCCCAAATACTCATCTTGCCCCGGGTTGAGCTTGCTTGGACCCCATGCAAGACTGCCCTCGTCAGCAGGGGGGCATCATGCAGAAAACGGCCATCATCACCGCAGGCGGGTCCGGCATGGGCGCCGCCGCCGCGCGCCGCCTGGCGGCAGACGGGTTCAACATCGCCATCCTGTCCTCCTCGGGCAAGGGCGAGGCGCTGGCGACCGAACTGGGTGGCGTCGGCGTGACCGGATCAAACCAGTCAGGCGACGACGTCAAACGCCTGATCGACGCCACCATGGCGCGTTTTGGCCGCATCGACGTTTTGGTCAATTCCGCAGGCCACGGCCCCCGCGCGCCCCTGCTCGACATCACGGATGAGGGCTGGCATCAGGGCATCGACATCTACTTTCTGTCCGCCGTCCGGCCCACCCGGCTTGTAACACCGATATTGCAGGCGCAGGGCACTGGCGGGGCGATCATCAACATCACGACCTTTGCCACCTTTGAACCCGATCCGCTGTTTCCAACATCGGGCGTCGCCCGCGCGGGCCTTGCCGCCTTTACCAAACTTTTCGCCGATCAATACGCACCCGAAGGCATCCGGATGAACAACATCCTGCCCGGTTTCATCAACTCCCTCCCCGAGAAAGAGGCCTTCCGTTCCCGCATCCCGATGGGCCGCTATGGCACCATGGCTGAGATTGCGGGCACGGTTTCCTTCCTTGCCTCGGACGCCGCCGCCTATATCACAGGGCAAAACCTGCGGGTCGATGGCGGCGTCACACGGTCGGTTTAGAAATCGAACAGGTCGCTCAGGAAACTTTCCTTCTTGCGATGGGGTTTGCGACCCCGGTCGTCATAATCGTCATCATCATCGCGCCGCGACCTGGGCTGCTGCTGTGGCTGCGGTATGGCCTGAGGCTGGTATTGCGGCTGGGCCATCTGCTGATAGGCCGGTTGCGCAGGGGCGGGAGGCGGGGCCACAACCGGCGCGGCCGCTGGCTGCGGGATCGGCGTAGCTTCGGCGGCGCGCTGGATGATCTTGTCCAACTCACCCCGATCCAGCCAGACCCCCCGGCATTTCGGGCAGTAATCAATCTCGACGCCGGAACGGTCGGCCATCACCAGTGTTTCATTGTCAATCGGGCAGCGCATGGTCACTCCTGTTGCTTTTACTTCAGGTAATCACGCCCTTCCGCGATGCAACCCCCCCCACCCGACCAATGGCCGATAAGGGCTCAAATCACCGCGCCGACCGTCACTTTCGCGCGGTCCCGCGCCGACCTGACCTCACCCGATCCGGGACGGTCCGGCACCAAATCCCCAGATGGGTGCGTTACCGATTTTCGCACGCGCCCTGTGCGGTGCCCAGCCTTGCCTTGGCCCGGTGACCTGCTAACTTTGCACTTCACAATGCGCGAGGCTGCCATGACCGATACCCCCTACACTCCGCCAAAAGTCTGGGCTTGGGATCAAGCCAATGGTGGCCAGTTCGCCAATATCAACCGCCCCATCGCGGGCGCCACCCAAGACAAGGACCTGCCGGTCGGCAAACACCCCTTCCAGCTTTATTCGCTGGCAACCCCCAATGGCCAAAAGGTCACCATCCTGTTCGAGGAGTTGTTGGCCGCAGGCCACGCCGCCGAATATGACGCCTGGCTGATCAACATTGGCAAAGGCGATCAGTTCGGCTCGGGTTTTGTCGATGTGAACCCCAATTCCAAAATCCCCGCACTGATGGACCACTCCGGCGCCAAACCCGTCCGCGTGTTCGAAAGCGGGTCGATCCTGATGCATCTGGCCGAAAAGTTTGGCGCCTTCCTGCCCGCTTCCGGCCCGGCCCGGACCGAGGTGATCAACTGGCTGATGTGGCAAATGGGCTCTGCCCCCTATCTGGGCGGCGGCTTTGGCCATTTCTTTGCCTATGCCCCGGAAAAATGGGAATACCCGATCAACCGCTTTGCGATGGAGGTCAAGCGTCAGATGGACGTTCTGGACCGCCAGCTTGCCAACAACGCCTTCATCGCGGGCAATGACTATTCCATTGCCGATATGGCAATCTGGCCGTGGTATGGCAGCCTGACCCTGGGCACCAGCTATGCCAATTCGGCCGAGTTTCTGGACACCGCCAGCTATACCCATGTTCACGCCTGGGCGCAAAAAATCCTGGCCCGCCCCGCCGTGCAGCGCGGCCGCATCGTCAACCGCAGCTTTGGCCCGCTGAACGAACAGTTGCACGAACGCCATGACGCATCGGACTTTGACCTGCGCACGCAGGACAAGATCGCAGGCTAAATCCGGCCACGACGGGGCCCGCCTGCGGTCAGGCCCCGTTACCGCAACCTCGCCGCAACCTCCTCCGCCACATCCCGCCCCGAGGCCCAGGCCCCGTGCACCGTCGAATGCCAGCGCGGCGAAAAGGCTTCCCCCGCAAAACGCACCGGCCCCGCCCCCGCCGCCTGCATCGCCCGGCGGCTGCCGCCACGCCCCGCGACGGCATAGCTATAGGCCCCTTGCACCCACGGATTGCCCTGCCAATCGGTGACCGCCGCCCCCAGCACATGCCGCCGCACATCCGCGCCAAAGGCCGCCACCAAATAGGCTTCCGCCTCGCTGATCCGCGCGCGCTGGTCCATCGCGGCCCAGTCTTTGGCCACGCTGCCGCCAACATGGGCAATCGACTTGGGCTGCGCGCCATACAGCACCTGAAAACTTTGCGGCCGCCCCGCACCCTCGGGCAAAACCGAACAGAACGGCACGTCGGCCGCGTCAAACGGCAATCGGTCCAGCGCAAACGCGACCTTTTCATAGGACCCGCAGGGCACGTCCTGCATCAGGTCCAACACGTCCCGCACCGGCCCTGACGCGTCAAACCGAATGGCGCCCGACAACAGAACATTGGTCGACACCGTCACGATGGCCGCCTTGGCCTCGATCACGCCGCCATCCGCCAGATCGACGCGAACCCCACCCCGTTGCCCAGCAATCCCCGCCACAGCCGCGCCCGTCCGGATAGGCAACCCTTCGGCCAACCGCTCGATCAACGCGCCCATGCCCCCGGTCACCACCAGATCGACAGCGGTATCCACATAATCGCCGTAACCCAGCGCCGATGTACCCTCGGGGTCACCGCTGATCATCAACTGAAACACATGTCGCACAAACGGTGCCCACGGCCCGTGGTCGGGCTGAACGGCGGCCACCGTCACCTCGTGCCCGGCGTCATAGGCGGCATAAACTGCGGCGATCCCCGCCTCCAGTGCGGCCTCGACGGCCCGGTCCCCGGAACTGGTCAACCAGCGCCCACCGACATGATGGATGCCCATCGCCTGTCGCGGCTGCCGTTCAAACTCCCATCCCAAATCGGCGGCCACCGGAACCAGCGGGTTGACATCGGCACAGTGAAACCACTGCCCGCCCTGATCCCAATGCCCCGGCAGGGATGCCCGGTCGGTATAGGCCCGCCCGCCAATCCGCCCCGACGCCTCCAGGATGACATGCGACACCCCGCGCGCAGCCAACGCCTGCCCGGCACCAACCCCCGCCGCCCCAGCGCCCACCACGACCACATCCACCATAACGCCTGCCCTGTTTGACCGTGACCTGCACTATATCACCTTGCCAAATCGCCGCCACTTGCCGATTATACGGGCAGAGCCGTGGCGATGGCGTCGTCACACACCCGCTCTTGTCATCCTGTACGCCGGGATCTTTCGGGGTCCCCTTCCAGACCCCATGATGAGGTCTGTTATGCCCACTCCATCCGACACCACCCGCCCGCAGCAATACCGCTTTCACCAGGGTGACCGCGTCCTGCCCTTCGCCGCATCCGAATATGATGCCCGCCTAGAAGACCTGCGCTTCATGATGGGCGTGCAGGGCATTGACGCCTGCGTTTTCACCTCGATGCACAACATCGCCTATTATTCCGGCTTTCTGTATTGCTCCTTTGGCCGCCCTTACGGCCTTGTCGTCACCGCCACCGACAGCGTCACCATTTCGGCGGGCATCGACGCGGGCCAACCGTGGCGGCGCTGCCATGGCGACAACATCACCTACACCGACTGGCAGCGCGACAATTTCTGGCGCGCCGTGCAGTCCGTAACCGGTGAGGGCCGGGTGATCGGCTGCGAGGCAGACCACCTGACCCTGCTGCAATCAGAAAAGCTGAACGCCTTCCTCAAACCCTCCCGCGGGGTCGACATCGCCCCCGGCACCATGCTGCAACGCATGACCAAATCGCAGGCCGAACTGGACATCATCCGTCACGGCGCCAACGTGGCCGATGTCGGCGGTTTCGCCATCCGTGACGCCATCCGTGTTGGCGCGCGCGAGATTGACATCGCCATGGAAGGCCGCGACGCGATGGAGCTTGAAATCGCCAAACGCTTCCCCGATGCCGAATACCGCGACACCTGGGTCTGGTTCCAGTCCGGCATCAACACCGACGGCGCGCATAACCCCGTGACCTCGCGCAAACTGCAACGCGGCGATATCCTCAGCTTGAACACCTTCCCCATGATCTCGGGCTACTACACCGCCCTCGAACGCACGCTCTTTGTGGGCGAACCCGACCCCGCCTCCCACCGGATCTGGGATATCAACGTGGCGGCGCATGAGTTGGGGATGAGCCTCCTCGTCCCCGGCGCAAAATGCTCCGAGGTGACCGCGCGCCTGAACACCTTCTTCGAGGAACACCAAGTCCTGCAATACCGCACCTTCGGCTACGGCCACTCCTTCGGCATCCTGTCGCACTACTATGGCCGCGAAGCCGGTCTGGAACTGCGCGAGGATATCGACACAGTGCTGGAACCCGGCATGGTGATCTCGATGGAACCCATGCTGACC
>JANNAF010000247.1:0-10601 GCA_031384005.1 Rhodobacterales bacterium
CCACACAATTGTTCAACTCCTATTCCATCGAGGGCGGCACATGCGTATGGGAGGTCTATTGAAATGAAGGGGTGGCGTCAGTGCTGAAACATCGCGGTTTTCCCGGGCGTCTGCCCAGCACGGACCACCAGTTCGTGATCCGTCGCGCCAATATGAAAGAGGGCGCATCCAAAATCGTGCGGCGCGAACGCTATAAGGACCGCAACACTGGCGACCGCAAGGCTGACAGCGGCTTTTTGGCGGCGCTGTGGGCGCATTTTGGCGAAGAACCGTTCGAGCGCGGCAATCTGGATGCCGGCCGCCTGTCGTGGTTGTTTGGCCGCGAGGTGGTGCCCGCCGAGGACCCGTTTGATCCGGCGAGCTATGACGCGCTGCTGAAGGTTGACCTGAAACGCGCCGAGGCCGCCTTTCCCGAGGTCTTTGCCGAGGATGCGCCGGAAGTGGTGTTTGACGACGATTGGGACGACTAAAGCGGGATGAGTTTAGATCGAACCCTGAAAACGCTGCCTCTCGCAAACGCTCGAACGCGTTTCAGGGTGCGACTTTTTTCCATGAAAACTCATCCCGCTCTAGGCATGAATCCGCGCAAGCCTTTGGCGTTTTGGCATAAATCAGCGCAAGGTCTGGCAGTGCCGCGATTGCCGATTGTGCGTGGGCGGGGCTTGGGCGACGATGACTGCATGACGGTGGGCTGCAAGGCTGCCGTCGCTGACGATCAAGACTGTTACCCTTCCCTTCCCCTTGGACCTGTCCGTTCTGCGGATGGGTCCGTCTTTTTTGACGGGGTCAAAGTCCCTGCAAGATTCCGCCAACGGCAGTTTTTCCCCTTTTCCACCCCCCGGAATCCGCTAAGGATGCGGACAAGCGTACTCTCAACCCGAGGCAGATCCCGATGTTCAAGACCGCAATTCTTGTCGCAATCCTTTCCACGACACTTACCGCTTGTGTGGCCAATGACGGTCAGCGCGCCCTTATCGGCGCGGCGGTTGGTGCCGTGGCAGCCGACGCCACTGGCAATGACATGCTTATGGGCGCAGGCGCAGGCGCTGTGGCAGGACTTATCATCAAGTAAGGCGGTCTGGGTATCCAGACCAATCGGCCACAGCGTAGGCTTGGCCCAATCAACCTATAATCGAGGCAGTCAAACATGTATAAATCCCTTATCGTTCTTGCACTTGTGTCCACCACCCTGTCCGGGTGCCTTATCCAGAATGACGGTCAGCGCGCCCTTGTTGGCGGTGCTGTCGGCGCGCTGGGCGCCAGTGCGCTGGGCTATGACCCGATCACCGGCGCGGCCATTGGCGTCGGCGCAGGTGCCCTGTGCGGGCAGGCCGGCGTCGGCATCTGCCAGTAACGTCGGCAATAACGTCGGGCCGTCGGGCCTGCGATCTGAATTCAAGGCCATCCGGGGCATTCCCCGGGTGGCCTTTTTGTTTGCGCGCCCGGTTGCCGGGCGGCCTGGGGAGGTCTGATGTTCAAAAAGATCCTGATCGCCAATCGCGGTGAGATTGCCTGCCGTGTCATCAAGACGGCGCGGAAGATGGGAATTGCCACGGTGGCGGTTTATTCCGATGCCGACCGCAACGCCTTGCACGTCAGGATGGCGGACGAGGCGGTGCATATCGGGCCGTCGCCAGCGGCGCAGTCCTATATCGTGATCGACAAGATCATGGCGGCGGTCAAGGCGACCGGGGCCGAGGCAGTGCATCCGGGTTACGGGTTCCTGTCCGAAAACCGCGCCTTCGCAGCGGCGCTGGAGGCGGCGGGTGTCGTGTTCATCGGCCCGCCATCATCGGCGATCGAGGCGATGGGCGACAAGATCACCAGCAAAAAGCTGGCGATGGCGGCGGGGGTTTCGACTGTGCCGGGCTATATGGGCATCATCGCGGACGCGGCGGAGGCAGTAAAGATTGCCGGGCAAGTCGGCTATCCGGTGATGATCAAGGCATCGGCGGGCGGTGGCGGCAAGGGCATGCGCATCGCCTGGAGCGAGGGCGAGGTGGCCGAGGGTTTCCAATCGTCGAAAAACGAGGCGGCGGCGAGTTTTGGCGATGACCGGATTTTCATTGAAAAGTTCGTCACCCAGCCACGCCACATCGAAATACAGGTTCTGGCCGACAGCCATGGCAATTGCGTCTATCTGCACGAGCGGGAATGTTCGATCCAACGTCGCAACCAAAAGGTGATCGAAGAGGCGCCGTCACCCTTTTTGGACGAAGAAACGCGCAAGGCGATGGGCGAACAGGCCTGCGCGCTGGCACGGGCAGTCGGCTATACCAGTGCCGGTACGGTCGAGTTCATCGTGGACGGCGCGCGCAATTTCTATTTTCTGGAGATGAACACCCGGTTGCAGGTTGAACATCCGGTCACCGAACTGATCACCGGTGTCGATCTGGTGGAACAGATGATCCGTGTGGCGGCGGGCGAGGCGCTGCCCTTTGCGCAAAGTGACCTGAAAATCAATGGCTGGGCGATGGAGAGCCGGCTTTATGCCGAGGATCCATACCGCAACTTTCTGCCGTCAATCGGACGGCTGACCCGGTACCGCCCGCCCGTCGAAGGGACAACCGAGGCGGGGGGCATTGTGCGCAATGATACCGGCGTGTTCGAAGGCGGCGAGATTTCCATGTTTTATGACCCGATGATTGCCAAGCTGTGCACATGGGGGCCGACGAGGCTGGCCGCAATCGAGGAGATGCGTCTGGCGCTCGACACATTCGAGGTCGAGGGGATTGGCCACAACCTGCCCTTTGTGGGCGCGGTGATGGATCATCCACGCTTTGTCTCGGGCAATATCACCACGGCATTCATCGCAGAGGAATACCCCGACGGGTTTCAGGGGGTGACGCTGGAGGACGCAATGCTGCACCGGGTGGCCGCCGCTGCCGCCGCCATGCACCGTGTCGCCGAAATCCGCCGGACCCGGATTTCAGGCACGATGGACAACCACAAACGCAAGGTTGGCAATGCGTGGGTCGTGGATGTGCAGGGGCAATCGCTGGCGGTGACCATTGCGGCCGATCATGACGGATCAACAGTCACGTTTGAAGGTGGCGCAAAAATGCGCATCAAAAGCGATTGGAAGCCGGGGCAGCAACTGGCCCGGTTGACCATAGATGGCGCACCCTTGGTCATGAAGATTGCCAAGGTGCCGATGGGGTTCAGGGTGCGTCTGCGCGGAGCGGACCTGAAGGTGTTCGTGCGCACCCCGCGGGCGGCCGAACTGGCCCGGCTGATGATCGAAAAACTGCCGCCGGATACATCCAGATACCTGCTTTGCCCAATGCCGGGGATGCTGGTCAAACTACAGGTCGCGGTTGGGGATGTGGTGCAAGAGGGACAGCCGCTGGCGACGGTCGAGGCCATGAAGATGGAAAACATTCTGAAAGCGGAACGCAACGGCACGGTCAAACGGATTGCCGCGGTCGCCGGCGAAAGCCTGCGGGTGGACGCCGTCATTCTGGAATTTGAATGATCCCATTCATCTGTCCATAAATATCCCACAGGGGTCCGGGGGTGTGAAACCCCCGGTTCCCCAGCCTCAAGCGGAGCTGACCCATGACCGATCCCATGAACATCTGGAAAACCCTGGCCACCAAGGAATTGAAGGGGCGCGACCCGGCAAGCCTGACGTGGAACACGCTGGAAGGGATCGCGGTCAAGCCGCTCTATACTGCAGCCGATGTGCAGGGCCTGAGCCAGATGGGTGAGGTGCCAGGGGCTGCCCCGTTTACCCGTGGGGTGCGGGCGACGATGTATGCCGGGCGGCCATGGACGATACGGCAATATGCCGGGTTTTCCACCGCCGAGGAAAGCAACGCCTTTTACCGCAAGGCACTGGCATCAGGGCAACAGGGGGTGTCGGTTGCCTTTGATCTGGCGACGCACCGGGGCTACGATTCCGATCACCCGAGGGTCGAGGGCGATGTGGGCAAGGCCGGAGTGGCGATTGACTCCGTGCAGGACATGAAGATCCTGTTTGACGGGATTCCGTTGGACAAGATCAGCGTCTCGATGACGATGAACGGGGCGGTGATCCCTATTCTGGCTAGTTTCATCGTGGCGGGTGAAGAGCAGGGCGTGGCGCGCGCTGATCTGTCCGGGACGATTCAGAATGACATTCTGAAAGAGTTCATGGTGCGCAACACCTATATCTATCCGCCCGAACCCTCGATGCGGATCATTGCGGATATCATCGAATTCACCGCAAAAGAGATGCCCAAGTTCAATTCGATCTCGATTTCCGGCTATCACATGCAGGAGGCCGGAGCCAATCTGGTGCAGGAACTGGCCTATACGTTGGCGGATGGGCGCGAATATGTGCGCGCGGCGATCACGCGGGGGATGGATGTCGATGCCTTTGCCGGACGGTTGTCGTTCTTTTTCGCCATTGGCATGAACTTTTTCATGGAGGCCGCCAAGCTGCGGGCGGCGCGGATGCTGTGGCACCGGATCATGGTCGATTTTTCTGCGAAAAATCCCGCTTCGCTGATGTTGCGGACGCATTGCCAGACCAGTGGTGTTAGTTTGCAAGAGCAGGACCCTTATAACAACATCATCCGCACGGCCTATGAGGCGATGGCGGCAGCGCTGGGGGGGACGCAGTCGCTGCACACCAACTCTTTTGACGAAGCGATGGCGCTGCCGACCGAGTTTTCGTCCAAGATCGCCCGCAACACCCAGTTGATCCTGCAAGAGGAAACCGGGATCACCCATGTTGTCGATCCTTTGGCCGGGTCCTATTACGTCGAGAGCCTGACCTCTGAACTGGCCGCAAAGGCCTGGGCGTTGATGGAGGAGGTCGAGGCGATGGGCGGCATGACGGCGGCGGTGGCGGCGGGAATGCCCAAGTTGCGGATCGAGGAGACGGCGGCACGGCGGCAGGCGTTGATTGACCGCGGTGATGAGGTCATTGTCGGCGTCAACAAGTATCGGTCGGCCGTGCAGGACAAGGTTGATATTCTGGACATCGACAATGTGGCCGTTCGGGCCGCGCAGGTTGCGCAGTTGGCGCAGGTGCGCGCCGCGCGGGATGACGTGGCGTGTCAGGCGGCGTTGGCGGCGTTGGAGGCGGGGGCGCGCGGTGACGGCAACCTGTTGGCGCTGGCGGTCGAGGCGGTCCGGGCGCGGGCCACGGTGGGCGAGATCAGCATGGCGATGGAGCGGGTATTCGGGCGGCACCGGGCGGAGGTCAGGACTTTGGCAGGCGTTTACGGCAGCGAGTGGGAGGGCGATGCGGGCTATGCCGCCATTCAGGCCGAGGTCGAGGCCTTTGCCGAGGCGGAGGGGCGGCGGCCGCGGATGATGGTGGTCAAAATGGGGCAGGATGGCCATGACCGGGGCGCCAAGGTGATTGCGACGGCTTTTGCCGATATCGGGTTTGATGTCGACATGGGCCCCTTGTTCCAGACGCCCGAGGAAGCGGCGCAGGATGCGATTGACAATGATGTCCATGTGGTCGGGATTTCGTCGCAGGCGGCCGGGCACAAGACTTTGGCCCCCAAGCTGATCGAGGCGTTGCGGGCGGCGGGTGCGGGAGAGATATTGGTGGTTTGCGGCGGGGTCATTCCGGCGCAGGATTATCAGTATCTGTATGACCGCGGGGTCAAGGCGATTTTCGGGCCGGGCACGAACATTCCCAAGGCCGCGTCAGAGATTATTGGGTTGATCCGCACGGCGCGGGAATAGCGTCCAGATCTGGACAGTTTATAAAATACTGCGATATCAATGGGTTGGTTTTACAAAATTAACCCGGCGTTAGGGAATTGCCAAGATTGGGCCCTAGAGGTCCAGCGTCACTGGGAAATGGTCTGATGCGGTCAGGATGGCGTCGCGCAGGTCTTGGGCGATGGCGGGGTCGTTGAACGGGTGCCAGATCCGCCATTTCGGGCCAGAGGCGGCCAGATCGGGGCTGAGCATGATGAAATCCAAAAGCGCCTCGAAATAGGCTTGGGAGGGGGCCAGCCAGAAGCGGGCTGTTGTGGGGTGCAGGCCGATAGGCTGGGTCAGGGCCATGCGGGCGTGGGGGTCGGTCAGTTGTTGGGCGGGTGGGTCGGTCAGGCCCAGGACCACCTCGACCCCGGATTTGCCAAAGATCTGTTCATACTGGTCGATGCCGGGGCCGTCGTTCAGATCGCCCAGCACGATCAGGCTGTGGCCTGCGGCCAGATGATCGCGGGCGCGCAGGCGCAGCCAGTGACATTCGGCCAACTGTTTGCGCCGGTTTTCGATGGAAATGCGGCGAAACTCCTCCTCGGTCACTTGGCCGTGGGGCACCTTGGATTTGGCGTGAACGCCGATCAGGTACAGGGTTTTCCCATCGGCCTGAACGGTCAGTTCCAGCGGGGGTTTGGAGAAGGTCACCACCCGTTCCACGCCATCCCCGTGGATGTCATGGCGCAGGCCCGCGTCAAAGCGTGGGGCAAGGGGTGAGGCCTGCGGCGCATGGCTGACCAACAATCGGTCAGGGTCATACAGAAAGGCGATTTCCTGTTCGGTGTCCGAGACATAGCCAATCACCGCCCGGCGGGTGCGCAGGCCGAAGTGGCGGGCAAAACGTTCCAGCGCCGTCACGGTGGACCGTTTGCGCGAAGTGTCGGGCGCCTCGATGATCATGACGCCGTCGGCGTCGAGCGCGGCAAAGACCTGGCCCAGGGCGTTCAACTGTTCTGATCGGGTGATCTTGTGGCGGGCAGACAGTTCGCGGTCAAAGCGGGGGCGGCCCATGTCATCGAACAGCGCATTCATCCATTCGACGTTATAGGTGGCCAGCCGCATCAGGCGGCCCGTTGGGTGGCGATATCATCCCACGCCTGATTGATGGCCTGCACCCGGCCCTCGGCCAGTTTCAACGCCTCGGGGGGCAGGCCACGGGCGATCAGGACATCGGGGTGGTTGGATTTGATGGCGGCGCGCCATGCGGCGCGGATCGTGTCCAGCGGCGCGTCATGGGCAACACCCAGCACGTCATAGGGGTCGCGCGGCGCGCCTTCGACAAAGCGGGCGCGCAGCTGGTTGAAGGCGCGGTCGTCCAGATCAAAGATGCGGGCGACGGTGGCGAGGAAGGTGTTCTCATCCTCGTGGTAGTGGCCATCGGCCAGCGAGATGTGAAACAGCCCTTCGAGCAGGTCGGTCAGCAGATCGCGGTCGCTGTCGCGGAACATGGCGCGGATCTTGGCGGCATAGGCGTCAAAGCCTGCGACGTCCTGTCGGGCGAGGTTGAAGACGCGGGCGGCGTTTTGTTCCTCGCCGGGGGAGATGGCAAAGACGCGGCGGAAGGCGGAAACCTCGTCCCGGGTCACGGTGCCGTCGGCCTTGGCGATCTTGGCGCCCAGGGCGATCACGGCGATGGTGAAGGCGACCGAGCGTTCGGGTGAGGGGCTGGCGCGCAGTTTGTCAAAGATGGCCACCAGCCCTTCGCCAGCGGCGAGGGCAGAGAGGGCGTCGGCAATGCGGGTCCAGATTGACATGGCCCCACTTTAGCGCAGCCGCAGCATAAAGTCAGAGGAATTTCTGCATCAGCACAAGGTCGATATGGCGGCCGAACTTGAACCCGGCCTGGGCAATCGTGGCGGTGTGGCGGTAGCCGATTTTCGCATGAAAATCGATGGCTGCCGGGTTTTCGGCAGAGATGCCGGCCATCATCTGGTGGGCGCCATGGCTGCGGGCGTGGGATTCGACAGCCTGCATCAGGGCGCGGCCCAGGCCGTGGCCCCGGGCGGTGGGCAACAGGACAACGGTGTGTTCCATGCAAGTGGCATAGCCGTTACCGTTGCGGAATTGGCCATAGGTGGCAAAGCCTTGCACATCGTCCGTGGTGAAAAAGGCGGGGCGGGTGGCGATCATCCGGGCCACATCGTCCGCTGTTTTGGCGAGCGAGGCAAAGGTGGTGGCGGTGTCGGTGATCCATGGATTCCACAGCGCGGCAAGGGCAGGGGCGTCTGCGGCGGTCGCCCGTCTGATCACGGGCGGGCGCATCATCACAGGGTCCGCGGTCCGGTCGGGGTGTCGAACTGGGCACAAAGCGACAGGGGCCCGGGGGTCAGGTGGATGCGGGGGTCGGTGCAAAAGCTGCGCAAAAGGTCGGCTTGCGGGTGGGAAATGGTCAGGCGGGTCAGGCGGATATGGGCATCGGGCAGGGCTTGGGTCGGGTGGTGCGGGCCGTCCCATTGGATCAAGGCGGGGTGGGCACCGTTCAGCGGCAGTTTGCCGTCGTGGGGGACGGCCATTTGCCAGCGGTATGGCCCGCGCGACAGGGCGACGGGTGTTCCGGTACCGGGCAGGGTGCAGGTCAGGGCCGCGGCCAGATCGGAGGTCGCGGCGACCCAATTGGTCAGGCGGGGTGGGCCTGTGAAATTATCAAGGTCGAACCAGCGCGGCCAGGCGGGCGCGGGGGCATCGGGGTCAATCGCGATCACCTCCAGATAGAGGTCGCCAAGGCCCAGCAGGCAGTTGTGGGTTGCCATATGGGGGTGCTGGCCACCGCTGGCGAGGGGGACGCCCAGCACGGCTTCGACATGGGCCACGCCCTCGGCCAAGGTTCGCGCAGAAATCGCGATATGGTCAAAGGTCAGCATCGGGATGCGGTTGGGGGTCGGCATCAGGCGGGTTCCGTGATCCGCGTCTCGGCCCGCATGGCGAGGGCGAGCGAGGCGAAACGAGAGCGGGCCACCTCGCCGAACAGGTCATGGCCGTCGCGGGTCAGGGTCAGTTCCAGCAGGCGCCGTTTCGGGTTCCATTTCAGCGTCCCGGCCTTGGACGGGTCACCCACGGCGAACATGGCGCCGAACCGCATGGCTTTGCCAAGGATTTCAGCGTCTTGCATCTGGTCGTCGGTCAGCAGGCGGAACAGCGGTTCCAGCCGCGATCCGGCGCGGCTGTTTTTATAGCGGTGCAGCAGCGACAGGCCCAAAAACACCCGGCCGGGGTGGTCCAGCCCGCCAAGGTTGGCGCGGGTGGCATTGTCAAAGCAGGCTTCGGCCCGGTAATCGGGGTGGGCGCGCCAGGTGGTGTCATGCAGCAGGCAGGCGGCCTTGGTCAGGCGCAGGCGTTCGCGGCTGGCATCGGGAAACAGGGGTTCCAGAAATTCGTACAGCATCTTGCCAGTGCCCGGGATGCGGGAGGAGATCTGTTCGGAAATCCGCGCCGCCTCGATCAGGGGGTCGCGCTGGCGCAGGCGGTCGGGCATCACCTCGTACAGCAGGCCCTCGCGGATGCCGTAAGCAGAGATGTCGATTTCGGAGGGTTTGAGCAGGGCGATCAACTCGCGCAGCACCTCGCAGGCGAGGGGGACAAGGTCCATCCGTTCGGTCGAGGTGCCGATGCGGGCGCGCAGGGTGGCGGGGTCTGACCCCATGATCCATTGGATGGTGTCCAACAGGTTGCGCGGCGTCATGCGGTATTCGTGCAGCACGGTCAGGGGGTAGTTGCGGCGTTCCATGTCCAGACGGGCGATGACGCGCCATGAACCGCCGACAAGGTAGATACGCTCGCCCTCTGACTTCATTTCGGATTGCAGGGATTTCAGGGTTTTGACGATGTGTTTCTGGCGATCTTCGGCGGTGCCCTTGACCTGTTGCAGGCGGAAGGGGCCCAGCGGCGAGGTGACGCGGCGCGACACCTTGCCGTCACCGATGCGGGCCAGTTCCATCGAGTTGCCGCCGATGTCACAGACGATGCCCTTGGCCTCGGGCCAGCCAAGGAGGACGCCTTGGGCGGACAGGCGGGCCTCTTCTTCGCCATCGACGACCCAGAGTTTCAGGCCGGTTTGGGCCAGCACCTCGGCCTGAAAGGCGGGACCATCGGCAGCCTCACGCGTGGCCGCGGTGGCGACGACGGTCAGGGTGTGGATGTCCATGCCGCGTGCCAGCAGGGCAAAGCGTTTGAGGGCGTTGAGGGCACGGGCGCGTCCCTCGGGGTTGAGGCGCCCGGTTTCGGCAAGGCCGCGGCCCAGACCGCACATCACCTTTTCGTTGTAGAAATAGGCGGGCGAGCGGGCGGCGCCGTCAAACACCACCATGCGGACCGAGTTGGAGCCAACATCGACGACGCCCACACGGCTGAGGGCGCGGGCGGAGGGGTCGCCAAACAATGGGCGGCCAAAGGGGCCCCAATCCTCGGCTTCTGCGTCAGGTGGGGGCAGGTCGGTGGACATCAGCGATTCCGCGTTTGGGACAGGATGGCGTTTGCATGGCGGAGTTGGGGGGTGGGGTCAATCCAAGGCAAGCGATTTGGTTGGGGGCAAGCGCCGGGGGTTTCACACCCCCGGACCCCTGTGGGATATTTAGGGACAGATGAGGGACGCGCAGTTGTGCGGGTTTGTCTAGCGGCCTGCCAGTTTCGGGCCGTCTTTGGCCCCGGCGCTGCCGCGGCCGGAGAGCGAGGGGTTTTCCATGAAAAAGCGGTGGCAATTGAACAGCGGTGCGGCCTTGGGCAGGTCGCGGGTGTAGGTGCCGTTGGGCCCAAGCACCCAGCTTTGCGATTCGTCGGCAAGGTTGGCGGCCATGATCTGGCCCAAGATCTGGGCGCGGACGGTGGGGTTGTGCAGTTCGACCAGCGTTTCGACGCGGCGCGACAGGTTGCGGCCCATCCAGTCGGCAGAG
>JANNAF010000262.1:0-3261 GCA_031384005.1 Rhodobacterales bacterium
CCAGTCCGGATTGTTGTCACGGTCGGCAATCACCAGAATCTCGGACGGTCCGGCAATCATGTCAATCCCGACCCGGCCAAAGACCCGGCGCTTGGCGGCCGCCACATAGGCATTGCCCGGCCCGGTGATCTTGTCGACCGCGGTAATGCTTTCAGTGCCGTAGGCCAGTGCCGCAATCGCCTGCGCCCCGCCGATGCGCAACACCTCATCCACCCCCGCCAACCGCGCGGCCAGCAAAACCAGGGGGTTGGCCACACCGTCCGGGGTGGGGCAGACAATCACCAACCGCTCGACCCCCGCCACCCGCGCCGGAATGGCGTTCATGAGAACGGAGGAGGGGTAAGACGCCAGCCCCCCCGGCACATAAAGCCCCGCCGCCGAAACCGGGGTCCAACGCCAGCCCAAGGTGGCCCCCGTCGCATCAACCCATTCCGCATCGACCGGACGCTGCCGTTCGTGATAGGCGCGGATGCGCTCTGCCGCCAATTCCAACGCCGCCCGGTCGGCGTCAGACACCTTGGCACATTCGGCGTCAATCTCCTCGGCGGTAAAGGCCAGCGGCAGATCATGCCGGTCATATTGCGCGGTCAGTTCGACCAATGCCGCATCCCCGCGCAACCGGACCTCTGCGATGATCGCCGCCACCGCCAGATCAACGTCCTCGGCCTCCTCACGCTTCATGCCCAGCAAGGCGGTGAAACGGGCGTCAAAATCGGCGTCGGTGTGGAACAGGAACTGTGGCATGGTGCATCTCCGGGCTTGGCCCCTTCCATACCCCCGGTCCCCCCGTCCCGCAACTGTCCGCACTGTCACGGGCCAAAGATGAAGCCATGGTTAATTTTGAAAAACCAAGGCATTGAAAACACTAGGTTTCAAATTCTGTCCAGATCTGGACGCCCCTTCATCTGTCTCCAAATATCCCCGCCGGAGGCTCTTTCTTCACGCAGCCCCCCTACGCCGCCCCGCCGAAATGCGAAAACCGATAAGGCGACACGCCGTATTTCTTGCGGAACGATTTGGAAAAATGCGACGCGCTGGCAAATCCCGACGCAACTGCCACATCCGTCACCTTCATATCCGTCTCCGCCAGCAAGGCCCGCCCCCGCGCCAGCCGCAGATCATTCATGTACCGGACCGGGGTCACCCCCAGATGGGTGGCAAACAACCGTTCGATCTGACGGCGCGACAGGTTCAGATGGGCCGCACAGGCATCCAGATCGAAACCCTCCTCGATCCGCGCCTCCAGATAGATCGCCGCCTGCAACAGCTTGTCATGCCGCGTGCCCAGACGCGCGGCCAGCGATCCGGTCTGCTGGTCCGCCTCATCCCGGCGCTGGGTCAGCAGACACATGTTCATGACCTGCTGCGCCAGTTCGGCGCCACAGCGGTCGGCAATCAGCTTCAACATCAGATCCGCCGCCGCCACCCCGCCCGCACAGGTCATCACCCGCTCGTCAATGCAAAACACCTGCCGCGACGGGGTCAGGTTGGGGTGGTTTTCGGCGAATGCGTCGATGTTGTCCCAATGCATGGTGAACCGCCGCCCCCCCAGTATCCCGGCCTGCGCCAAGGCATAGGCCCCAGTGCACAGCCCCCCCACCGTGCGCCCCCGCCGCCACAACCCGCGCAACCAGTCGCTCAGCGCGACCGAGGCTTTGCCCTCAGGCTCGACCCCCGAACAGACAAAGATGATGCCCTCGGGCCGCGCCAGCGGCCATGCCCCGTCCACCATGATCGGCACGCCGTTGGAACAGGGTACCGCCGCACCTTCCTCGGACAGGGTGGTCCATGTGAACAGGATCTGCCCGGTCAACTGGTTGGCCATCCGCAAAGGCTCGATGGCCGACGAAAACGCCAGCAAGGTGAACTTGGGCAGCAATACAAAGCTGACCGCCAAGGGCGCCGCTCCCGCTGCCACCGTGACATGGGTCGACCCCTTGGACATATAGCGTTGCGCATCGGTCATCGTGACACCAGCCTAACAGAAAAGGTCGTGTTGCCCAGTGCCGCCCTCAGGTCCGCACACCGGCGAAACGCGTCTGCCAATCGGCCCGCTCTTCATCGGTGATCTTGCGGAACAGGTTTTCGGGCACGGCAAAGGTGTGGCCAGCCGGCAGGGTGCGCAGGGCCGCACTGGTATCCTCGGGCCATGTCCAATCGTCCGACCCCATCGCCGCCATCATCGTGGCTGCGGCATCGGGGATGAACGGTGCCGACAAAACGGCATAAACCCGGATCAGGTTCAACGCCAACCGGATCATCGCCTCGGCCCGGTCGGGGTCGGTCTTGACCACGGTCCAGGGTGCGGCCGATTGCAGGTATTCGTTGCCAACGACCCAGATCGCCCGCAACTCGGCCGCAGCCTTGCGCACCTCCATCGCCTCCATCAGCGCGCCGTATTCCTTGATCCGCACGCCGATGTCGGCCACGAGCGCGGTTTCCTGCGCCCCGAAACTGCCGCCTGCCGGAACCGTGGTGCCAAACTTGGCCACCGCAAACTTGGTCACCCGGCTGACCAGATTGCCCAAAACATCCGCCAGATCCTTGTTGACCGACACCTGAAAGTTTTCCCACGTAAACTCGGCATCCGACGATTCCGGCGCATGGCTCAGCAGCCACCACCGCCAGTAATCGGACGGCAGGACCTGCAAAGCCTGATCCATGAACACGCCGCGCCCGCGCGATGTGCTGAACTGCCCGCCATCATAGTTCAGATAGTTGAACGATTTCAGGTAATCGACCAGCTTCCACGGCTCGCCCGACCCAATGATCGTCGCGGGAAAACTCAGCGTGTGGAACGGCACGTTGTCCTTGCCCATGAACTGGTAATAGGTGACATCGGCTGCCCCCTTGTCGGTGCGCCACCAGCGTTCCCACGCCGCATCGTCCAACCCGTTCGCATCGGCCCATTCGGCGGTGCCCGCGATGTATTCGATGGGGGCGTCGAACCAGACGTAGAACACCTTGCCCTCCATCCCCGGCCAAGGCTGGTCGCCCTTTTGCACCGGGATGCCCCAATGCAGATCGCGCGTGATCCCCCGGTCTTGCAACCCGTCACCGTCGTTCAGCCATTTCTTGGCGATCGATGTGGTCAGGATCGGCCAATCCACCTTGCTGTCGATCCACGCCTCCAGCTTGTCGCGCAAACTGCGCTGCATCAGATACAGATGCTTGGTGTCGCGCACCTCCAGATTGGTGCTGCCCGAAATCGTCGACCGCGCGTCGATCAGGTCGGTCGGGTCCAGCTGCTTGGTGCAATTG
>JANNAF010000277.1:0-2427 GCA_031384005.1 Rhodobacterales bacterium
GCCCGCCCCGGCGCGCAGGCTGTCGTCATGGTCGCCGCCAGACAGGCTGTCATCGCCCGCACCCGCCACCAGATGATCCTGCCCGGCATGACCGCTCAGACGGTCGTCCCCGGCACCGCCCGCCAACAGATCATCCCCCTCCTCGCCCTGCAAATCGTCAGACCCGGCCGCCCCGTGCAAACTGTCCTGCCCGGCGCCACCATGGATCCAGTCCGCCCCGACACCGCCCGAAATCAGATCGCGCCCGCCGCGCCCGCCCAACAGGTCATTGCCAACCCCGCCCGAAACCTGATCATCCCCCTCGTTTCCGGTCAGGATGTCATGCGCCGCGCCGCCCTGCAGGGTAACATTGGGGTCGCGCGGGTCCGCCACATCGTCCGATTTCGGCAAACCTGCCTGTGCGGCCTCCGGCTCCTCCAGCAGCGAACCGGTGACCGCCTCCTCGGTCTCCGACCCGGTCCGGTCGGTATGGTCCTCCGCCTCCTGCGCGTCGCGGTCGGGCGACGACAAGGCGTCCACCATGAACCCGGCGAAAACAGCCCCCATCAGCCCCAGCAATCCCAGCACGGCACGCCCCCCAAACAGCGGCCACGTTAACCTTTGTTAACGCCAACCCATTGACACCAAACACATAACCCTGACTGATACTGCCATCCCAATCGCTAAAAAACCACTGCCAACCGGGCGATCCGCCTGTTATTCCCCGGCCAAGGTTAACCCCCCCTTTATGCCGCCGCCCAAACCCCCTGCATTTCCCGGCTTCCCTTTGGCGCAAACATCCCCTATACGCCGCCATCCGCAACGCGTGCGGGTATCAAGGGCCTTGCTGGACGACATCCCGGCTTGTGCCGTCACACCAACGCTTAGGAGAAGCCGATGTCGATCACCGTCGAACTCAAGGCCAAACTGATCAAAGATTACGCCACCAAAGAAAACGACACCGGTTCGCCCGAAGTACAGGTTGCGATCCTGTCGTCGCGCATCGCCACCCTGACCGAGCATTTCAAGGGCCACAAGAAGGACAACCACTCGCGTCGTGGCCTTCTGATGATGGTTGCCCAGCGCCGCAAACTGCTGGACTACCTGAAATCCAAGGACCTGGCCCGTTACACCACGCTGATCACCCGTCTGGGTCTGCGCCGCTAACACCGGTCCGTTCTTGCCGCTCAAGGGGTCGCTTCGGCGGCCCCTTTTGTTTGACGCGGCGTCGGGCTTGATTGATTGCCGGGAATGTTCCAACCCTGACGCCTGACCCCGAGGTGACCATGATCCCCACATTGCGTGTTCTGGCCCATATGGGCAGCCTGCAACGGCTGGCGCCCTTTTGTCTGACCGCCCTGGCCCTGATGTGGGTCTTTTGGACACCGTGGCTGCTGGCGGCCGTTGCCTATGGCGTCGTTTTGCAATTCCTTGTCGAATATGCGATGCACCGCTTTTTGTTGCACCGCAAACCGCCGACCGATCAAGGCATCTTCAACGATCTTTACCGCAGCCATATCGGCCACCACGAATTCCCGGCCGACCCCATGCTCTTTACCGGTGATGACCACTGGTATCCGGTGCGCTTTGGCCTCATCGCGACCACGCTGCACGGGGTGCTGCTGTGGCCCCTGCTGGGCCTTGGGATGGGGTTTGTCACGGCCTATATCGGGCTTTTCGTGGGCTCGGTCGCGGCCTTTGTCTTTTATGAATACTGCCACACCCTTGCCCATCTGAACGTGCCCAAGGGTTGGTTCGGCGCCAAGGTGACACGTGACCACCTTGCCCATCACTTTCAGGACCACCACGCCACGTTTCATGTCAGCTTTGGCATGGACTGGATCGACCGCCTGTTCGCAACCGGCCATGATACTGCCCGCGCCAAAACCCGCTTTGACCGCGCAACCATCCTGTCGATGGGTATGGACCCCGACGACCTGCGCCTTGTCACCGCGCGCGAGGCCTATGGCCTGCCTCCCCGTCCCGGCATGAAACGGTCTGACGCCAAGCCCTGACAGCCTAGTCCTGACAGCCTTGTCAGACGCCCCCGAAACGGGCACAATTGGCCTGCCGACAGCAGCAAAGCCGCACCATGACCCTTGACGATGCCCTTGCCCGCCTAAAGGCCCTGCGCCACGACGGCACATGGACCAACAATCAGAAAAACGGCGCCGCAGGCCAGCAGTTCGGCGTGAAACATGGCGATATCCGCACCTTGGCCAAGGACATCAAATCCGACCCTGTGCTGGCACAACAGCTGTGGGACACCGCCAACATCGACGCCCGCTACCTCGCCATCCTCTTGATGAAACCCAAGGCGCTGACCGAAACCCAGGTCGAAACCCTCCTGAAATCCAACGCTTTCCTCTGGGTCAGCGACTGGTTCAACTCCTATGTCCTGAAACTGCACCCGGCCCGCGAATCCCTGCGCCTGAAATGGGAACACGA
>JANNAF010000280.1:0-2053 GCA_031384005.1 Rhodobacterales bacterium
TCGGCCGCCACGGGGCGGTAAAGGCCGCCGATGGGGGCGGTGCCGAACCCCAACTCGGTAAAGGTCAGCGCACCCTTGTTTTCGCGGTTCCAGACCCGTGTCTTCAATTGCCAATACCCCCTGACGCCTACTAACATGCTAGTTGGAATTGGGGGGAAGTGCATCCCCTTTGGGGGGGACATGGGAAATTTTCAGGCGGTATTCGGTGGGGTCAAGCCGGTGATCGGCATGGTCCATCTGGGGGCGCTGCCGGGGGCGCCGCTGTATGATGGGGCTGCGGGGTTGGCGGGGTTGCTGGCGGGGGCGCGGGCCGACCTGAGGGCGTTGCAGGCGGCGGGTTTTGATGCGGTGATGTTTGGCAATGAGAATGACCGGCCCTATGAGTTCAAGGTGGATGTGGCGTCCACGGCGACGATGGCGGCGGTGATTGGGGCGCTGCGGAGTGAGATTACGGTGCCGTTCGGGGTGAATGTGCTGTGGGACCCGATGAGCACGATTGCCTTGGCGGCAGCCACCGGCGCGGCCTTTGTGCGCGAGATTTTCACAGGCACCTATGCGTCGGACATGGGGCCGTGGACGCCGGATGCGGGGGCGGCGATGCGGTATCGGAACCGGCTGGGGCGCGGTGATCTGGCGATGCTGTATAATGTGAGCGCCGAGTTTGCCGACAGTCTGGATCGGCGGTCGTTGCCCGACCGGGCGCGGTCGGCGGTGTTTTCGTCGATCCCGGATGCCGTGCTGGTGTCCGGCGCGATCACGGGCGAGGCGGCGGCGATGTCGGATATGGAGGCGGTCAAGAAGGTGCTGCCTTTGACCCCGGTGCTGGCCAACACCGGGGTCAAGCATGACACGGTGGGCGACATTCTGCGGTTTGCCGATGGCTGCGTGGTGGGGTCGGCATTGAAATATGACGGGCACACCTGGAACGCGGTGGACCCGGCGCGGGCGGCGGATTTCATGGACCGCGCGCGGGCGGCACGTTGATGCGGGATCGGTTAAAGCGCGATCTGTGCGAATTGATGCTGATCCCCGGCCTGTCGGGCCATGAGGAGCGGGTGGCGGCGGCGATACGGGCGCGGTTGTCGGAGGTCGGGCTGGACAGCAAGGTGGACCGGCTGGGGAATGTGGTGGTCACGCTGCCCGGGGATGCGGCCAAGCCCACGGTCATGGTGTTCACCCATATGGACCAGTTGGGATTTTTCGTCAGAAAAATCGAGGCGGATGGGTTGATCCGGGTCGAGCGGATGGGCGGTGTCAGTGAGCGGGCGATGGCGGCGCAGGTGGTAACACTGTGCGGGTCGCGGGGCGATGTGGCGGGGATCATCCAGAACAAGGCGCATCACGCGACGGGGGTGGACGAGAAGTACAAGGTTCTGACCGCGCCCGAGATTCGCATCGACACCGGTCATGGGTCGAAGGCGGCGGTCGAGGCGGCGGGGATTTCGATAGGGACGCCAGTGGTTTACCGGGGGCAGGTGGTGGAACTGGCGGGCGGGCGGATTGCCGGGACATCGGTTGATGACCGGGCGGGATGTGCGGTGCTGCTGGAGCTGGCACGGGCGCTGGTCGGGCGGGGCGGGCCGACGGTGCATCTGGTCTGGTCGGTGCAAGAGGAGTTCAACCTGCGCGGCGCGGTGGTGGCGGCCCAAGGATTGCAGCCCGATATCGCGTTGCAGATTGATCTGATGCTGGCCTGTGACACGCCCGATATGGCGGACCGGGGCGAGATGGTTCTGGGCGGTGGGCCGGGGATCAGTCTGTACAGTTTTCATGGGCGGGGGACGTTGAACGGGGTGATCCCGCATCCGGCACTGGTGCGGCTGATGGAGGAGACGGCGGCGGCGGAGGGGACCCCTTTGCAGCGGTCGGCGCAGGTCGGGGTGTTGACGGATCTGTCCTATATCCAGACGCTGGGCGCGGGGGTGGCGAGTTTGGACCTGGGGTTCCCGATGCGCCATTCCCATTCGACGGTGGAATGTTGTGACCTGGCCGATCTGGAGGGGCTGGTGCATCTGTTGACGGCGGCGCTGGCGCGGATACCGGCGGGGATGCG
>JANNAF010000346.1:0-1833 GCA_031384005.1 Rhodobacterales bacterium
CCGCGACCCCCGGCGTGACAGGCCGGTACTCTAACCAACTGAGCTACCACCGCAAGCTGCCCGGGCCCGCCCGAACGTCTGGGGGTATTACGGAAGCGTTGCAGCGCCGTCAAGCGCCCAAGCGCACTTTCGCTCTGCCAAATTGGGCCAAGGCGGATTTCTTTCAATCTGATTCAGATTGCCAGAAATCCAAGACAGGCAGGCCCGTGGTCACGTTGCCTGTTGCGCCTGATCAGGTGAACTTGGTCAGACGCAACACTCTCTAGCCCAACAAGAAATCGCTGCGCCCGACATCGGCAGCGTTCCAGCCATCAACGGTGATCATGCCCTTGGCGCCAAAGTCCAACTCGACCCCGGTCAGGGTTTCGGTGACGATCATGGCGCCGTACAGCTTGGTTGAAATCGCGATCAAATCATCCGATGCCAGACCGGCATCCCGAAAATCGGTGATCCTGTCGCTGCCGTCGCCCGCCAGAAAGACAAAATGATCTGCCCCGGTCCCGCCGGTCAGCACATCATTGCCCTTGCCGCCCGTCATGATGTCGGCACCGCCATTGCCGTTGATCTTGTCGCCGCCCCGGCCACCGTGCAAAAGATCACCAACCGACGACCCGATGAAGGTGTCTTTGCCCGCTGTCATAATATCCAGCATTGCCAACACCCCCCCCAATGAGAAGGTCGTTTGCAGGGCGGCTGCATCGAGGTTGAGGTTCTCGACCGTCAGCATCGGTGCTGCGGCACTGTTCAACACTCTCAGTTCGGTGATCGTCCCGCCAGTGAACCCGGCGAAGGAATAGGTGAAACCCGTGCCGCCAAAGGTGAACCCATCGCCTTGCGGGTCCAGCAACGTCGCCGTGGTCGCAGTTGCGACCGCCACCGACAGCGCATTTTCGTCAACAATATCAGAAATGGTGCCGTATTGGCCCAGAGTTGCAAAATAAGTGAACTTCGCCATCAAAAATCTCCCTTGGATAACCGCGCGAACCGTCTTTCATTGTCAGCCCGACACCCGTTTTGGTCAAGCAAAAGCTTGGGCCGCAGATGGCGGCAAACCCTTCCAACCTACCTCTCGGGTGCCGGAATAAAGTCCCCATTATCGCCCGGCGGCAGTTGGAACCGCCCGTGCCGCCAGTCGCCGGCCCGCCACGCCTCGCGCGCGGCGTCGATACGCTCTTTGGAACTGGCGACGAAATTCCACCACAGATGGCGCGGCCCCTCCATCGTGGCCCCGCCCAGCAACATCAGCCGCGCGCCACTGTCCCCGGCCCGCAGGCTAATGTGGTCACCCGGGCGAAACACCAGCATCCGCCCCGCCGCAAAGGTCTGCCCCGCCACCTTGACCTCGCCGGACAAGACATAGACCCCGCGATCCTCGTGGTCGTCGGGCATCGGCAACAGTGCCCGGGGTTCCAGCATGGCATCGGCATACAGCGTCTCGGACGGGGTATCGACCGGGGCCGTCGCGCCATAGGCATGCCCAAGGATCAGCCGCACCGTCTTGCCCTCGCCCTCCAACACCGGCAACGCCGCCGCAGGCGCGTTCACAAACCCCGCCGCGCGGTCCTCCTGGTCCAAGGGCAGCGCCAGCCATGTCTGCAAGCCAAACAGGCTTTGCGGCCCCAGCGACGGGCTTTGCGGACCGTCCATTCGTTCGGAATGGGTAATCCCCAGACCCGCCACCATCAAATTGACCTCACCCGGCGCGATCCACGCATCGGTGCCCAAGCTGTCCCGGTGATGAATGCGCCCCTTCATCAGATAGGTGACGGTCGCCAGCCCGATATGCGGATGGGGCCGCACATCGACGCCCTTGCCGGTCAAAAACTCGGCCGG
>JANNAF010000349.1:0-11559 GCA_031384005.1 Rhodobacterales bacterium
GATACAAAGGCATGTTGTGGCGCTTGGCGACGGCGTAGTCGTTGAAATCGTGGGCGCCGGTGATTTTCACCGCGCCGGAACCGAAGGTGGGGTCGGGGTATTCGTCGGTGATGATGGGGATCAGACGGTCACACAGCGGCAGGTGGACCATGCGGCCGACGATGGGGGCATAGCGGGTGTCGGAGGGGTGGACGGCAACCGCCCCGTCGCCCAGCATGGTTTCGGGACGCGTGGTGGCGATGGAGATGTAGTTGCGCTTTTCGCGCAGGGTCACATTCCCCTCGGCGTCTTTTTCAACGTATTCATAGGTCTCATTGCCAGCGAGGGTGTATTTGAAGTGCCACATGTGGCCCGCGACTTCGGTATTCTCGACCTCGAGATCGGAGATCGCGGTTTCGAAATGGGGGTCCCAGTTGACCAGACGCTTGCCACGGTAGATCAGGCCCTTGGCATACATGTCGACAAAGACCTTGATCACGGCGTCGTGGAAATTGCCGTCCTCGCCTGCGGGGGCATCGGGGGCGCCGGACATGGTGAAGGCCTCGCGGTCCCAGTCGCAACTTGCGCCCAGACGTTGCAACTGGCCGATGATGGTGCCGCGTGAGGCCTTTTTCTGTTCCCACACCTTTTGGGTAAAGGCCTCGCGGCCCATCTCGCGGCGGGTCATGTTGCCGGTCTTGGCCAGTTCGCGTTCGGTGACCATCTGGGTTGCGATGCCCGCATGATCAGTGCCGACCTGCCACAGCGTGTCATCGCCCATCATGCGGTGCCAGCGGATCAGGATATCCTGAAGGGTGTTGTTGAAGGCGTGGCCCATGTGCAGGCTGCCCGTCACGTTGGGCGGCGGGATCATGATTGAAAAGGCGGGTGCCCCCGGTTTGGCATTGGCCCCGGCGCGGCCCACCTTTTGGTCAAGCCACAGCGCGGAAATGCGGGCCTCGGCTTCGGCGGGGTTGAAGGTCTTTTCCATGGGCATGGGCGGCATCCTGCATTAGGTTCATAGCCTATTAGCGGGACTTGCGGGGCAGGAAAAGGCCAATGGTCGAGGGGGCGATACACCATCCGCAGCGGTCATGGCTGCGACCGGCCTTTGGCCGCTTTGGCTGGATGTTTGCGCTGCTGCTGTGCGTTGGCCTGCTGGGCCTAGTTGCCGCTGCGCAAGAGGTGTGGAACGGCCGGACCTTCAACCAGCAGTCGGTAGAGGTGACGGGTCGGATCGATTTTCTGGCCGTAGGCGCATCGCCCTGTACCAAGGGCGACGGCGGGGGCTGCCCCAAGACAATTGTCCGCTACCATTTCAGTACGCCCGATGGTGCGGTGCGGGGTGAGGCGCGGATCGGGCCCCATGACAGTGCCAGCCTGCGACATGGCGGGCCGATCCTGCTGCGTTACCTTCCCGACGATCCGGCTCAGCAGGAGGTGGATTACGGCAGCACACTGCGGCGTGGGGTTTTCGGAATGGCAATTTCGGCGCTGTTTGCCCTGATTGGAAGTGGCTTTGGGTCCTATGTCTGGTGAGCCAACCATATGATCTGGCTGAGAAAGAGTGGTGAGGTTCGCAGGGCCAAGGTTTCATCCGCCGGGCCGGAACGTGACCCGCTGCTGAACACATGGTTCATCCGGTGGACCGATGACGCGGGGGTTGAGGGCAAAAGTCAGTGGTATTGGTCGCCCGGCGCGCTGCCGCGTGGGGCGGCACTGATCACCGTTTTTGCCGATCCTGCGGGGCGGACACCGTCGGTCTGGGATGGGGATTGCGGGACGCGGTAAGGCGGGTCTAGGCTGCGGGAGAATCAGGGGGGCTGCGATGGCGTATGACAAGCGCGGAGTGTTGGCGCAGGTGTTTGGGGTGTTGGGCCTGGTCTTTGGCTTTTTCTTTCTGATCGGGGCGGTGTTTGTCACGGTCGCGTGGTTTGTCTGGGGGGCGGCGCAGGAGTTTGCGGCCAATGGTGTCGATGTCATGGGCAGGGTTGAAAAGCGGTGGGAAAGCACGCGCGATTGCCGGGACAATGACAGCAACGTCACCCGGACCTGCACCGATTTCAACGTCGGCTACCGCTATGAGGTGGCGGGAAAGGCGTGGGCAGACAGCGCCACCACAGATTACGACACCTATGCCAATCTGACCGAGGGCAGCCCGATCATGGTGCGCGTCGTGCCAGCCGATCCGGGCGACAGTGTCACCTCGTTTGACGCGGAAACGGTGGATTCGTCTGGCGGGTTGGGGATCATGGCCGCGATTTTTGGGGGGTTGGGCGGGCTGTTTGTGCTGATCGGCGGCGGCGTTCTGGCGGGGCTGTTGCGCGGCGCGCTGGCAGGTGTGGCGCTGCGCGAAGCGGGTACAACGCGTGGCGCGGTGGTTTTGGCGCGCGAGCAGACCAATGTGCGGGTGAGTGGCCAGACGCAATGGCGCATCCGGTGGAGGGATGACGCGGGTGCATTGGGGTCCAGCCGGGGGCAGGCGCTGGACGGTTTGCCCGCCGTGGGCGAGCGCATCACGGTTTACGCCGACCCTGACCACAAGCGGCCGTCGGTGTGGGAGGGCGATGCAGGGACGCGGTAAGGTGGGAGCGACGGGGTCAACCCCGCCCTACACCGCGCGGTCGATGCGGGTGGACAGATGGATCAGACTTTCGGACGATTTCACCCCGGTCAGCGCGCCAATCTGGTCCAGCACCTGATCCAGCACCTGGGTATTGGGTGCCGCCAGTTGCATCAACAGATCAAAGCGGCCCGAGGTGGTGAAGACGCGTTCAACCTCGGGGATCGATTTCAGGCGTGACAGGATGCCGGCCTGCGCGCGCGGCTCGATGGTCAACAGAACTGACGCGCGCAAACGGCCTTGGCGCGCCTCCTCGCCCAGCTTGAGGGTGTAGCCGGCGATGATGCCAGTCGTCTCCAACCGCTCTAATCTGGCCTGAATGGTCGAGCGGGCGACCTTCAAACGGCGGGCGAGAGTGGCCACCGACATGCGTGCGTCGGCGCCCAGAAGGCCCAGAATGTTGCGGTCCAGGTCATCCATGCATTATGCCTTTCTTTTTCGTCATTATAACCAAAGAATCCGGCATTTATACTGTTTTGTTTGATGAAGATGTAGCGCATATGCGGCAAACTCGTTGCAGGAAAAGGGCGGCTCATACGCACCTGGCCTGGTTGGAAAAAACCATGCAGGTGCCACCGTCTGTCGAGCAGCGGGAGGGGACTTGCATCTTGTTGGCAGAAAGGATCACGCCGATGGGACTGTCCAAAACAATCTGGACCAACCCGACCGAATTTCTTCGCAACCAGCAGCCGGAGAACCCCGTGCTGTTTTTCGCACCCCAGGCGGTGCAGGCGATGGCGCGTCGGTTTATTGATGGATTTCCGGGGCTTGTGACCTATGCGGTCAAGTCGAACCCCGGTGAAGAGGTCGTTGAAAATCTGGTGGCGGCGGGCGTGCGCGGGTTTGACTGCGCCAGCGTGTTCGAGATTGACCTGATCCGTCGCCTTGCGCCGGATGCGGCCATTCATTACCACAACCCGGTCCGGTCGCGGACCGAGATCGCCTATGCCGTGCAGCGCCACGTCAAATCGTGGTCGGTGGATTCGGCCAGCGAACTGGCCAAGCTGATCGAAATGGTGCCCGCTGCGGGCTGTGAAATTTCGGTACGCTTCAAACTGCCGGTGGCGGGGGCTGCGTATAACTTTGGCGCCAAGTTCGGGGCAACGGCCGAGGTTGCCGTGGACCTGTTGAAGACGGTGGCCAAGGCTGGGTTCATCCCGTCGATCACCTTTCACCCGGGCACGCAATGCACCGATCCCGAGGCCTGGGCGTCCTATATCCGCGAGGCGGCGGTCATCGCGCGCAAGGCGGGGGTCAAGATTGCCCGGCTGAATGTGGGGGGTGGGTTCCCGAGCCATCGTTCGCAGGGCATGTTGCCTGACCTTGAGGCGATCTTTGCCACGATCAACCGGGTGGCCAGCGAAAGCTTTGGCGCGGATCGTCCGGCCTTGGTGTGCGAGCCGGGCCGTGGGCTGTGCGGCGACGCCTTTGCGGTGGCGGCACGGGTCAAGGGGTACCGTGACGGCGCACATGTGTTCCTGAACGACGGCATTTATGGGTCGTTGTTCGAGTTCAGCCAGATCGGCATCATCGACCGGATCGAGGTTTTGGACAGCCAGGGCCGCAAGCGTATGGGCCCCGTCCATGGCAAGATCGTCTTTGGCCCAACCTGCGATTCGGTGGATCGTCTGCCCGGTGACGTGCCGCTGCCCGATGACATCGCCGAGGGGGATTTCGTGATCTTTCAAGGCATGGGTGCCTATTCCACTGTCACCAACAGCCGCTTCAACGGCTTTGGCGATCTGGGGCGCTGCACGGTTTTGTCGCTGAAACTGTAACGCCACCGCGTTATTTGATCGAAAACCCCGTCTTGATCGAATACCCCCGTCCGGCGCACCCGGGTGGGGGTATTTTTTTCTGGTCAACGCCAATTCCGCCGCATTAACCTAATACTCAGGGATCGGGGCCAGTCTGTCTGGATGGTCCGGACTGACGGGGTGGAGGGCGACATTGGCGATAATCGACCGCCTGCAACACTGGCTACGCGGCAAATCCGCCGCGACGACCTTGACTGCGGCACCCGTTGGGCGGCAGCGCGGGCAGGTTGACCATGTCATCTTGCTGGACGGCACATTCTCTTGTCTGACGGCGGGCGAGGAAACCAATATCGGACTGATCTATCGTTTGCTGACCGAGGATGGCCCAAGGGCGGGGCGCAACATCTATTATGAGCCCGGTTTGCAGTGGGAGGGGTGGCGGCAGGGCTGGACGATCATTCAGGGCCACGGTTTGGACAGCCTGATCCGTCGCGCCTATGGTTGGCTGGCCAGCCGCTATCGCCCCGGTGACCGGATTTTTCTGTTTGGCTATTCGCGCGGCGCCTATGCGGTGCGGTCGCTGGCCGGGGTGATTGACCGGGTCGGTCTGCTAAAGCGCGAGCATGCGACCGAACAGGCGGTGACGCTGGTTTACCGCCATTACCAAAACGACCCCAACAGCAGCGGCGCGCGGGCCTTTGCCAAGCGGTTCTGTCTTGATGAGACCCAGATTGAAATGGTGGGCGTGTTTGACACGGTCAAATCGCTGGGGATCAAGCTGCCGTTGTTGTGGATGCTGGTCAAGGACAAGACGGCATTTCACAACCATCATCTGGGGCCGTCGATCCGCCACGGCTTTCATGCGCTGGCCCTGCATGAGACGCGCAATGCCTTTGCCCCGGTGCTGTGGGATTGCCCGCCCGACTGGGAAGGCAATGTCGAACAGATGTGGTTTCGCGGGGCGCATGGCGATGTGGGTGGTCAGATCGGCAATCTGGTGCAGGCGCGGCCCCTGTCCAACATCCCGCTGGTCTGGATGCTGGAACGGTCGGCGGCGGTTGGCCTGCAATTGCCTGATGGCTGGTGCGAGCGGTTTTCCGTCGATGTGAACGCCCCGATGGTGGGCACCTCGCGGTCATGGGGCAAGTGGTTTCTGATCCGGGGCAGGCGCCGCGTGATGCAGGATATCTCGGAACGGTTGCACCCCTCGGTTGCGGGGGTGCGCAAAATGCGGGGCTGGTGGCCACGGTTCGTGCGGGTTTGACATTTGCGCCGGGCAACGATTGGGTGGGGCGTCAAATCCAAGGACCGCGCCCATGCCAAATGTCACCGTTGCCGCCACACAGTTCGCCTGCACATGGGACCTGCCCGCCAATGTAACCCAAGCCGAGGCGCTGGTACGCGAGGCGGCGGCCAAGGGGGCACAGGTCATTTTGGTGCAAGAATTGTTCGCCACCCCGTATTTCTGCATCGAACAGCGCCCTGAATATCTGGCCTTGGCGCAACCGTTTGACGGCCATCCGCTGATTGCACGCTTTGCTGCGTTGGCGCGCGAGTTGGGGGTCGTGCTGCCTTGCTGCTATTTCGAAAAGGCGGGGCAGGCGCATTTCAATTCCTGCGCCATGATAGACGCCGATGGCCGCATCCTTGGCAATTATCGCAAGAGCCATATTCCGCAGGGCGTGGGATACGAGGAAAAGTTCTATTTCAGCCCCGGCGATACCGGGTTCCGGGTTTGGCAGACGGCGTTTGGGCGGATCGGATTGGCGATATGCTGGGACCAATGGTTCCCCGAGGCGGCACGCGTCATGGCGCTGATGGGGGCCGAGATGCTGCTGTACCCCACTGCCATCGGGTCTGAACCGCCAAACCCCGATTACGACAGCCAACCGCACTGGGAAAATACGATGCGTGGCCATGCGGCCGCCAATATCATGCCAGTGATCGCGGCAAACCGCATCGGAACCGAGGTGGCACCGGGGGGGCGGGAACTGACGTTTTACGGGGCGAGTTTCATTGCCGATTCGGCGGGCCAAGTGGTGGCCAAGGCACCGCGCGCAGACGCGGCGGTGATCACGGCCACCTTCGATTTGGCTGCCATTGCAGAACTGCGCGCCTCTTGGGGCGTGTTTCGCGACCGCAGGGTTGATTTATACGGTGCATTGCGCGGGTTGGACGGCCGAGAGGCGGGCTGAACGGCCAGCACGCGGTCAGTCCGTCGAAAGGCGGCGTTCAAGCTGTGCTTTGAGTTTCACGATAGTGGGGCCAGTTGGCCGCAAGGCATGCGCTGCCGTGATCAGGCGCAGGGCGCTTTCGGGTGCCGTAGCGGTCAGGGCCTGCGCGGCGCTGCGCAAATCATCAACGGTCAGGGCGACCAAAGCGGGGTTAACCTCGCTTGACTGGGTCAGGGCGGCCAACAGGGCGCTGGTTGCGCCGTCTTCGGTCCAGTCGCTGCCGGGGCTGTCGGGGTAGTCGGAAAAGTCGTCATCAAACAGACCGGGATGGGCTGTGACGCGGAACCGCTGGTTCATGCGGTGGTTGCTGGCGCTGTATCGGGATTGAAAGGCCATCGCCTCGGCGGCGCTGGGCAACAGACGGCCGTCTGGCGGTATGCGGGCAAGGATGGCACCGGCGATCTTGCCTTTGATGTTCAGGCCGTTCATCAGATGGCCGGCCTTGGACTGCGCCGCCCCAAGCGAGGTGTTGTGATCCCCAGCCGCCTGAAGCCCGGGATCGGTCAGCCCGACGACAGCCAGGAAATCCGCAAAAATATCACCGTTTGTCAGCGTCTTGCGGTCATAGGGCCGAATAATCATGGCGTCATCGCCAAAGACATCGGCCCAAAGGCCAAGGCGGCGGTCATAGTCCAGATAGAGGTCGTGGGTGTCCGATGGGGCGGGCAGGGCCGTGAGGGTGTGGCCCCACAACAAACCCTCAACCGCACGGAAAGGTTTTGCCCCTTCCTGGTGATGGGACACAGCGTGGCGGTCCTGACGGCGCAGATAGCAGACGATGCGGATGGTATCGAACTGCGGGCGCAGGGTCTGGGCCAGTTCCTCGATCGCGGTGCGCTGGAAAAAGAAGGAAAAGTTTTCAGAACTGGCCAAAACGGCATCAGTTTCCGCCATGGCCAGCCGGGTGGAAAGCCCGTCGGCGTTCAACAGTTGGAAGCCGTGGGGCAGAAAATCCTGATGGAGCATCGTGCCCAGAAAGGAATGCAGATGCGCCGCGGTGCTGTCGGACACATAGGTGACCCCGCAGGCCCGCAGCAGGACGCGGTTGTGATGCAGGCCCCGTTGCAGCGCCGTGGTGCCGGTCTTGTGCGAACCGATATGCAGGAAAAGGGTGCGTGCCATGGGCCTTGTCTTCCGAATTGAGGCACCCACATGGAACAGCGCGCCGGGTCTGTCAATCAGTCTGAGGCGTGCGGGCAAAACCAAGGCCGGACCGTTGGGACGGCCCGGCCTGACTGTTCGGGCTGCGCGCGGTCTAGCGCTTGTTCATGTCGACATAGTCGCGCTTGGGCGCGCCGACATACAACTGACGCGGACGGCCGATTTTCTGGTTCGTTTCGGCAATCATCTCTTTCCACTGCGAAATCCAGCCGACGGTGCGCGAGATCGCAAAAATCGGGGTGAACATCGAGGTCGGGAAGCCCATCGCATCCAGAATGATGCCGGAATAGAAATCGACGTTCGGATACAACTTTTTCGAGATGAAATAATCGTCCTGCAGGGCGATGCGTTCCAGTTCCTTGGCAACTTGCAGGGTGGGGTTATTGTGGACGCCCAGCAGTTCCAACACCTCATCCGCCGATTCCTTGAGAACCGTGGCGCGGGGGTCAAAGTTTTTGTAAACGCGGTGGCCAAAGCCCATCAGACGGAAGCCGGAATTCTTGTCCTTGGCCTTGGCGATGTATTCCGGGATGCGGTCAACGGTGCCAATTTCGCGCAGCATTTCAAGGCAGGCCTGATTGGCCCCGCCATGGGCCGGCCCCCACAGGCAGGCGATGCCGGCAGCGATGCAGGCAAACGGGTTGGCCCCCGACGATCCGGCCAGACGCACGGTCGAGGTCGAGGCGTTTTGTTCGTGATCGGCATGCAGCATCATGATGCGGTCCAGCGCCTTGGCCAGAACCGGGTTCACGACATAGTCCTCGGCCGGGACGGCAAAGCACATGTGCAGAAAGTTGCCCGCGTAATCGAGCGAGTTTTTCGGGTACACGAAGGGCTGGCCGACCGAGTATTTGAACGCCATCGCCGCAATTGTCGGCAACTTGGCGATCATCCGGATCGAGGCGACCTCGCGCTGCCACGGGTCGTTGATGTCGAGCGAGTCGTGATAAAACGCCGACATGGCCCCCACAACGCCCACCATGGTTGCCATCGGATGCGCGTCGCGGCGGAAACCGCGAAAGAAGTTGTGCATCTGTTCGTGCACCATCGTATGGCGCGACACGCGGTGCTGGAAATCGGCCAGTTGTTCGGCGGTCGGCAGTTCGCCGTAAAGCAGAAGGTAGCACACCTCGATATACGAGGACTGTGCCGCCAGCTGTTCGATGGGATACCCGCGGTGCAGCAGTTCGCCCTTGTCGCCGTCGATGAAGGTGATCGCGCTTTCGCAGGCGGCGGTCGAGGTGAAACCGGGGTCAAAGGTAAAGACATCGGCCTGACCATAGAGCTTGCGGATGTCCAGCACGTCAGGCCCAATCGTCGGCGACATGACGGGCAGGTCATAGGTCTGGTCATTCAGGGTCAGCGTTGCAGTCTTGGTCGGAGCGGTCATTTCGTATCCTCCGTTGGTGCCCATTCAAGAGCTGGTCAGATGGCGGCGTCGGCCAGCCGGGCAAGTGTTTCGTCACGGCCAAGCACCAACATCATGTCATAGACACTGGGGGTCGCGGTTCGTCCGGCAAGGGCGGCGCGGATCGGTGCTGCCAACTTGCCAAAACCGATCCCCGCCTCTGCCGCAGCAGCGTTGAGAATCGGCTCTAATTCGGTCTTGGACCACAGAGCATTTTGCAACTGCAGCGTCAATGATTTCAGTATACCACGGGATACCGTATCAAGTGCGGCCTGTGCCGCAGGCTCGGCCGCAATCGGGCGGGCGATCAACGCAAAGTGAGCCTTGTCAAGCAGTTGCGGGAAGGTCTTGGCGCTGGATTTGACGAAGGGCATCGCCTGCGACACAAGATCACGTTGGATTTCAGTCAGGGCGGGCAGCCCGGTCACCGCCATGAAGGTCTGCAATTCATGCAGCAGTGCAGCATCATCCCCCATCGCCATGTGATGGCCGCAGGTGTTTTCCAGCTTTTTGAAATCCAGCCGCGCGGGGCCGCGCCCGATCCCCTCCAGGTCGAACATCTGCATCGCCTGTTCGCTGGTGAAAATCTCGGCGTCCAGATGGCCCCAGCCCAGCCGGGTCAGATAATTGCGCATGCCGGCGGCGGGATAGCCCATCGCCTGATACTCCTCGACCCCGACGGCGCCGTGGCGTTTGGACAGCTTTTTGCCATCCGGCCCATGGATCAACGGGATATGCGCCCAAATTGGCAGGGGCCAATCCATGGCGTCATAAATCATCTTGTGACGGGCGGCGTTGTTCAGGTGGTCATCCCCGCGAATGATATGCGTGACGCCCATGTCATGGTCATCGACCACCACGGCGAGCATATAGGTGGGGTTACCATCGGAACGTAAACAAATCATATCATCCAACTGATCGTTCTGGAAACGTACCGTGCCTTGAACGCGGTCCTCGATCACGGTTTCGCCGGTGCGGGGGGCCTTCATCCGGATCACATAGGGCAGGTCTGGGTGATTGGCGGGGTCTGTGTCGCGCCACGGGCTGCGGAACACGGCATAGCTGGCATTCGACGCCTCACGAAAGGCGGTGATTTCCTCGGTGGTGCTGAAGCATTTGTAGGCCGTGCCAAGCGCCAGCATCTGATGGGCGACCTGCGCGTGGCGATCCTTGCGTTCAAACTGGCTGACCGGCTCGCCGTCCCAGTCCAGTCCCAGCCAGGTCAGGCCGCGCAGGATGGCGGCGGTCGCCTCGGGGGTTGATCGTTCGCGGTCGGTATCCTCGATCCGCAGCAGGAACTTGCCGCCACGGCCGCGGGCGTACAGCCAGTTGAACAGGGCCGTCCGCCCGCCGCCAATGTGCAGATAACCGGTGGGCGAGGGGGCAAAGCGGGTGACGATGAGAGAAGTCATGGGCGCGTTCCTTGGCGTTAACCTTTGGGAAACCATCACGGGGTTAAGACTGCATTAGGCAATCGTAGGGGGCAAGACAAGGTGGCGGCTGGGGTGCGGGCTTGGGCCATGATGCCGCTGGACGCGCTGGAACAGGCGCGGGGGTTGCTGTTTCCCTTTGTGCCGGTGTTTTTGGCCTGTGGCATCGGCCTGTGGTTTGCCCTGCCGTTCGAGCCGGGACTGCTGTTTTATCTGGCCGCTGCGGCGGTTTTGCTGGGGTTGACGGTGGCGTGGCGGTTTGCGCCGGACAAGGCGCATCCGGTGATCGTGGCGCTGGCCTGTGTGGCCGCAGGTGTTCTGGCCATCGGCGCGCGGGCCCATCTGGTGCAGTCGCCCATGCTGGCTTTTGCTTATTATGGTCCGGTTCAGGGCCGCATCATTGAAATTGACCGGTCCCAATCGGATGCGCTGCGTCTGACATTGGACCGGGTGGTACTGGCCAATACGGCACCGGACCGCACCCCGATCACAGTGCGCGTGTCGTTGCAGGGTGCGCCACCAGAGGTGGCGTTCGATCCGGGCCAGACGGTGCTGGTCACCGCCCGCCTGTCCGCGCCGGAAGGGCCAACCGAACCGGGCGGCTTTGACTTTCGCCGCATGGCGTTTTTTGAACGGCTGGGGGCGGTCGGCTATACCATCAGTCCGGTCGTGCTGTGGCAACCGCCGGAGGAAGGGGCCCAGGTCATCAACCGGATGCGCACCCGGTTGTCACAAGGGATCATGGCGCAGATCCCGGGGGATTCGGGCGCATTTGCCAGCGGTGTCATGACAGGCGACAGGTCCGAGATTTCGGCGGCCTCGGTTCAGGCGCTGCGCGATTCGTCGCTGGCGCATTTGCTGGCGATATCGGGCATGAACATGGCGTTCATCACAGCCTTTGTCTTTGCCGTCACGCGCTATGGCATCGCCTTGGTGCCAGTGGTGGCCTTGCGCGTGAACAGCAAGA
>JANNAF010000350.1:0-10541 GCA_031384005.1 Rhodobacterales bacterium
GAGGGACATTCATGGCCAAAGGATGTCGGGCACCCCTTGTAGATTTGCTATAACATCAAGATTTCAAAGGGGAAAAGTGCTGATTTCATCCGTTAGCGCAACCACCGAGACGTTAGCGCAACCAAATGCACCTGCTGCCCACTACTGCGGCAAATTAGTCATTCCTTTGGGTTTTTCGCACCTGATGAGAGTCCAGAACCACGGTGATTCGCACTTAGCAGTTGATTCCCGAGGCGCAAAAACGGATCATGCAGGAAAAATAAGGCAAACCGAGCAGAATAGGATAGCCCAACATGGCAAGGATCGCCCTTGTGGACGACGACAGGAACATCCTGACGTCGGTTTCGATGACTTTGGAAGCCGAGGGGTTCGAGGTCGAGACGTTTAACGACGGTCAGTCGGCGCTGGATGCCTTTAACCGGCGGATGCCAGATATGGCCGTCCTGGACATCAAGATGCCCCGGATGGATGGCATGGACCTCTTGCAGCGTCTGCGCCTTAAATCCACCATGCCGGTGATTTTTCTGACGTCGAAAGATGATGAGATTGACGAGGTTCTGGGCCTGCGAATGGGCGCGGACGACTATGTCAAAAAGCCCTTCAGCCAGCGCCTGCTGGTCGAACGTATCCGCGCCTTGCTGCGCCGGCAGGATGCGATTTCAACGGGTGAAGTGGCCGTCACCGAAGAAACCAAGATCATGGAACGGGGGAACCTGCGCATGGACCCCCTGCGCCACTCGGTCAGTTGGAAAGGGGCCGATGTGTCCTTGACCGTGACGGAGTTCATGCTGTTGCAGGCGTTGGCCCAACGGCCGGGCTTTGTGAAAAGCCGCGATCAGCTGATGGATGTGGCCTATGACGATCAGGTCTATGTCGATGACCGCACCATCGACAGCCACATCAAACGCCTGCGCAAGAAGATGCGTCAGGTCGATGACACCTTTGCAGCGATCGAAACGCTTTATGGCATTGGCTACCGTTACAACGAAGAATGACAGCGATACCGCAGATCACCATGGCGCAAAAGCGCACCCAAAGCTCCGGTGAAGTGCTGCTGGGCGAGGATTGGACCTCGCCAGCAAGCATGGCCGATGTGTCGTTGCGCGGTACACGCAAACGGCGGTCACTGGTCTCGCTGAACCATTCGCCACTGGCGCGCAAGATCATCATTTTCAACCTGATGGCGCTGGTCATTCTGGTGGCGGGGGTTCTGTTCATGAACCCGTTCCGCGACACGCTGGTGCTGCAGCGCGAAAACGGGCTCAAGCAAGAGGCGATGCTGATTGCCGATGTGTTCGAGGCCGGGCTTGCCATCGATGCCGCCACCCTGCCAACTGATCCGCAATCAGCGTCACGTCAGTTGCAGGACATCACCATTGGGGCCGGGGTCGAGGCGTTCATTTTCGATGGCAATGGCGGATTGATGGCCTCGGCTGTCGGTGCGGCCAGTACGGCGGCGGTCAGCCAGCAACGCTCGACGCTGATCACCGATTTCCTGAATGTGATCTGGGAAGGGATTTCCGGGGTGTTGAGTGGCGGATCAGCCGACAAGCCCACCGTGCGGTCGGTGGACCTTGCACAGCGCCTGTTTGCGGATGCCCGAAACGGCAGCACCACGGCCAACACCGGTACCGGGCCCGAAGGCGGCGCGCTGTTTTCAGTTGCCACGCCGATCGTACACAACGGCGTCGTGCTGGGTGTGGTCGCCGTAACCTCGGCTGAAGGCGAGATTGACCGCCTGGTGCGCTATGAACGCGAGCAGATCCTGCAAATGTTCGTGATCGCGCTGCTGGTATCAATCGGTTTGTCGCTGGTACTGGCCTCGACCATCGCCAATCCACTGTCCGACCTTGCCGCCGCAGCCGAAATCGGCGGTGACCGGGACGGGCAGGCGCGCAATGCCGGGCGGGTGCGGATCCCCGACCTGACCGCGCGCCCGGATGAGATTGGCCGTCTGTCCATCGCCATGCGCGGCATGGTGACTGCCCTGTATGACCGGATCGACGCCAACGAACAATTCGCCGCCGACGTCAGCCACGAGATCAAGAACCCCCTCGCCTCGCTGCGCTCTGCCGTCGGGTCGTTGCGGTTCGTGAAAAAGGAAGAACACCGTGAAAAGCTGTTGGATGTCATCGAACATGACGTGCGGCGGCTGGACCGGCTGGTGTCCGACATTTCGAACGCCTCGCGGCTGGACAGCGAACTGGTAAAGGAAGAGGAAGAACCCTTCAACCTGATCAAAACCCTGTCGAACCTGACTGAATATCTGGGAAAACAGGCGGGCGAAAAGGGGGTCGAATTCATCACCGATTTCCCAAACGAACCCATTCGTATCAACGGATTGGAGGCGCGGTTGGCGCAGGTTTTCGTCAACCTGATCACCAATGCCATCTCGTTTTGCGACACCGGCGATGCGGTGCGGGTCTGGGCCCGCAAACGTGAAAACCGCGTGTTGATCGTGGTCGAGGATACCGGCCCGGGCATCCCTGAAACCGCCTTGGCCAAAGTCTTCAAACGCTTTTACTCGGAACGTCCGCAGGGCGATTTTGGCAACCATTCCGGCCTTGGTCTGGCGATTTCCAAACAAATCGTCGAGGCGCATGGCGGTGTGATCTGGGCCGAAAACATCCGCCCGACCCAAGCCGACATCACCTCGGAACCCTTGGGTGCCCGCTTCGTGGTCGGCCTGCCGGTGTGAGCGGGCAACGCGTCCTGATGCATGCCTCTTGCGTGGCGGTATCTGGACGTGCCGTGCTGATCACCGGTCCCGCCGGGGCAGGCAAGTCCGCCCTTGCCTTGACCCTGATGGCCTATGGCGCAGGCCTGGTGGCCGATGATCAGACCGAACTGACCCATCAGGATGGCCAGATCATCGCCCGTTGCCCCCCCACCCTGCTTGGCCTGATCGAGGCGCGCGGCGTTGGCCTTTTGACCTCAACACCTGTGCCGTATGCCAGCCTGTCCCTCGTCGTCGATCTGTCCCAACCTGAACCCGACCGCCTGCCGCCGCACCGCAGCGTTACAATTCTGGGCCAGCCGATTGACCTTGTGCTGGGCCACGGCAATGCCCATCTTGCGGCTTCGATTATGTGCTATCTCAACGGCGCGAGGCGGGCGTGACCCATCCATGCAAGATGTAACTGACACCCAGGAACATCGGCTTATTCTGATCACCGGGCCCTCGGGGGCCGGGCGGTCAACGGCCTTTCATGCGCTAGAGGATTTGGGCTACGAGGTGATCGACAACCTGCCGTTCAGCCTGATCCCGCGTCTGATCGACGGCCCGCCGCTGGGCCGCCCAATTGCGCTGGGTCTGGACGTGCGCAACCGCGATTTCAACGCAACTGCCGTCATCGAATTGATCGACAGACTGACGCGCGACCCGCGTGTGTTGCTGGATGTGCTTTATCTGGACTGCGCCCCCGCCGTACTGATCCAGCGCTACAGCCAGACCCGCCGCCGTCACCCCCTGACCGAGGCTGCCACCCCAGCCGAGGGGATCGAGCGCGAGATGGACCTGTTGGCCCCGATCCGCGTCCGCGCCGACCATCTGATCGACACCTCTGAAATGTCGCCCCATGACCTCAAGGCCGAAATCGGTCACTGGTTCGATCCGGGCGAGGATCGGCGGCTGGCGCTGTCGGTGCAAAGTTTCAGCTACAAACGTGGGCTGCCGCGCGGTCTGGACATGGTGTTCGACTGCCGTTTCCTGACGAATCCCTATTGGGAGCCGTCCTTGCGCGACCGCGATGGCCGTGATTCTGCCGTGGCCAGCCACATCGAAACCGACCCACGTTTTGCGCCGTTCTTCCTCAAGTTGCAGGAACTGGTTCTTATGCTGCTTCCGGCACAGGTCGAGGAGGGCAAGGCGCACCTTGCCATTGGGTTTGGCTGTACCGGAGGGCAACACAGGTCGGTTGCAGTTGCAGAAAAATTGGCCAAGGTCCTTGCGGAAGCAGGCTGGCAGGTGTCAAAACGGCACCGTGAACTGGAACGCAGGGTGGCCACAACGGCCATAGACGCAAACGGGGTAGGGCGCGCGTGATCGGAATTGTGATTGTCGCACATGGCGGGTTGGCGCGGGAATACATGTCCGCGGTCGAACATGTCGTAGGCCCTCAGACAGATATGCAGGCCATCGCCATCGAGGATGACTGTGATCGGGTCAAAAAGCAGGCTGAAATCTGCGCAGCCGCCCATGCGGTTGACCATGGCGAGGGTGTCGTGGTGGTGACCGACATGTTTGGCGGATCGCCGTCGAACCTGTCCCTGTTGGCCTGCGCAGGCGGGCCGGGCCGCAAGATCATCTATGGCGCAAATCTGCCCATGCTGATCAAACTGACCAAGTCGCGCGGGTTGGAGGTGAAAGACGCCGTCGCCGCCGCACTGGACGCCGGACGCAAGTATATCGACAGCTTCGATCCGGACGGGGGGGCCTGACACCATGGCCACGATGACTCTGAGAATCGTCAATGAAAAGGGCTTGCACGCCCGCGCCTCGGCCAGGTTCGTCGAGGTGGTCGAGGAGTTTGACGCTACGGCACAGGTCACCCGCGACGGCATGACTGTGTCGGGCGACAGCATCATGGGGCTTTTGATGTTGGCAGCCTCGCGCGGAACCACTATTGAGGTGGAAACCGGCGGGACGCAGGCCTCCGAGCTTGGTGCCGCCCTGACGGCTCTTGTGGCGAACCGATTTGGCGAAGACCGCTAGGCGGGGTTCCACATGGCTGCAATGGAAGGCTGACGCGCCGTGACCGAACTGCACAAGACCGGCGATCTTGCACGCCCTGTGATCGGCAAAACGGCGGCCGAGCAGCGTTATGACATGCGCCGGCTGTCCTATGCTGGCACCTTCTCGAATCCATTCAAGGCCGGAACGATCCGGGCGATCGAATGGCTGACGGCCAAGCTGAAACTGCTTAGCATGATCCGCAGCTTTGAACGGTCCGGCGCGCCAGTTGGCGTGGCCTTTTGGTCCAAGGCTATCCGCCACATGGGCATCAGTGTTGACACGCCCGACGACGAGGTTGCCCGCATCCCGGCAACCGGTCCGGTGGTCATGGTCGCCAACCACCCCCATGGGTTGGTCGACGGCATGATCATGGCCGAACTGGTCAGCCGCGTGCGCCCCGATTTCCGCATCCTGACCCGCAGCCTGTTGTCCGGCATCCCCGAGATTGAAGAGTTCATGATCCCCGTGCCCTTTCCGCATGAGGAAAATGCCCGCGAACTGGGTCTGGAAATGCGCAACCTGACCATGGCGCACCTGAAACGCGGCGGATTGGTGATCCTGTTCCCGGCGGGCAAGGTTGCCATGTCGGAAACCTGGTTCGGCCCCGCGGTCGAGGGGGAATGGAACGTATTCACCCACAAGATGATTCGCGCGTCCGGTGCGACGATCCTGCCGATCCGGTTCACGGGGCAGAACTCGCGCGCGTTTCAGATCGCCAACAAGCTGGGCGATACCCCGCGTCAGGGTCTGCTTTTGTATGAAATCAAGCGGGCCCTGTTCAAACCGCAGCGCCCCCATATTGGTGTGCCGCTGTCCGCATCCGAATTGGACAAATGGCCGGGCAACCCGCGCGGCTTTTTGGCCTGGTTGCGCGAGCATACCCTGTCACTGGGCAAATAGCCCTAGATCAGCCCTTCCTTGCGGAACAGCGCCTTCAGGTCGGCCTCGGGCCGCGCGCCGTAATGGCTGATGACCTCGGCCGCCGCGACACAGCCCATCCGCCCGCATACGCCCAGCGCCTGCCCCGTCGCCAGCCCGTACAGGAACCCGGCCGCGAACAAATCGCCCGCGCCCGTCGCATCCACTGGCACAACGCGGCGCACCGGCACCACGGCCTGCTCATCCCCGCGCACCACGATGACATCATGGCCCGACCGCGTGCAGGCAATCAGCCCCGAATCGGCAGCCGCCATTTCCAATGCCGTTGACAGATCGGTCTGGTACAGCGACGCCCATTCATGTTCGTTCCCGATCACGAAATCCAGATCCTTGACCAGACGGCGGAAATCGTCGCGGTGACGCTCGACACAGAACGGGTCCGACAGCGCGATCCCGGCTTTGCCACCGCGCTGCTGACACAGCCGCGCCGCGCGTTCGAACGCCTGTTTTCCGGCGGGTTTGTCGTACAGATACCCCTCCAGGAACAGCAGTTCCGCCTGCCCCGCCACCTCATCCGCCACATCCATCGGCCCGATTTCGGACGAGATGCCAAGATAGGTGTTCATCGACCGCTCGCCATCCGGCGAGACAAAGATCATCGACCGGGACGTCGGCAAATCGCCACCCGGCACCGGGGCGTTCACAAAATCGGTGCCCTGTTCGGCCATGGTCTTGGCATAGAACCGGCCCAGGGCGTCGTCATGGACCCGGCCAATGAACCCGGTCGTCAATCCCAGATTGCCAAGGCCTGCCAGCGTATTGGCAACCGACCCGCCCGGCGCCTGAACCCGGTCCTTCATGGCGCCATACAGCAGCTCGCCACGCTCTTTCTCGACCAGTTGCATGATGCCCTTTTCAATGCCCATCAGCTCTAGAAAGCTGTCATCAGCGGCAGAGAACACATCCACGATGGCATTGCCGATACCCACAACCTGATAGCTTTTCATGTGGTCTTTTCCTCATACAAACAGAATTCGTTGATCGGACATTCGGCACAACGCGGTTTGCGCGCGGTGCAGATATAGCGGCCATGCAGGATCAGCCAGTGATGTGCGTGGTGCTGAAACTCGACAGGGATGTGATCTTCGATGGCGCGCTCGACCTCGACCACGTCGCGGCCAGGGGCAATGCCGGTGCGGTTGCCCACCCGGAACAGATGGGTGTCCACCGCCTGCGCCGGATGCCCGAACCACATGTTCAGCACCACATTGGCCGTCTTGCGGCCAACTCCGGGCAGCCCCTGCAATGCGGCGCGGCTAGAGGGCACGGTGCCGCCATAAACCCCAACCAGCAGTTCGGCCATGCGGATCACGTTCTTGGCCTTGGTGCGGTACAGCCCGATCGTCTTGATGTGCTGGATCAGTTGCTCTTCACCCAGGGCCAGCATCTTGGCGGGCGTTTCAGCCACCTCGAACAGGGCGCGCGTGGCCTTGTTCACCCCCACATCCGTTGACTGCGCCGACAGGGCCACCGCAACCAGCAGGGTATAGGCGTTGACGTGATGCAACTCGCCCTTCGGCTCCGGCTCCAGCGATTGGAACCGGGCAAAGATCGCCCGCATCGTGTTGTAATCCAGCTGCTTGACCATTCCTGCCCTATGCCCCAGCCCGCCCCGCCAAACAAGCAGGTTTCGGGTCGCACACTGGCCAGTTTGCCCCTAGGTTTGTCCGCAGGAGGCCGCCATGACCCAACCCTATCACTATACCGTCATCGCCCGCGCCCTGACGGTCATCGACGCCGAGGGGTACGACATGACGCTGGACGGCCTTGCCGCCCGGATGAACATGTCACCCGCGCATTTCCAGCGTCTGTTTTCGCAATGGGTCGGGGTGTCGCCCAAAAAGTACCAGCAATACCTGACGCTGGATCATGCCCGCAGCCTGCTGGTCAACCGGTTTACCGTGCTGGAAACGGCGCATGAGGCGGGTCTGTCCGGGTCAGGCCGCCTGCACGATCTGTTCCTGACATGGGAGGCAATGTCGCCCGGCGACTATGCCAAGGGTGGGGCGGGTCTGACCATTCATCACGGCTGGTTTGACACCCCTTTTGGCCCGGCCCTGGTGATGGGCACCGACCGGGGCATCTGCGGCATGGCCTTCGCCGCCGAAATGGGCGAGGAGGCGGCGATGCAGGATCTGACCCGCCGCTGGCCTCTTGCGCAGTACAGTGAAGGGGCCGCCGATCTGCGCCCATGGGTCGAGGCCGCTTTGGGCAACCGGGCCTCGCCCCTTCACCTGATTGGTGCACCGTTCCAGATAAAGGTCTGGGAGGCGTTGCTGCGCATCCCTTCGGGCCATGTCACAACCTATTCCGAACTGGCGCGCGCCATTGGCCACCCGACTGCCGTGCGTGCGGTCGGCACCGCCGTCGGGCGTAACCCGATCAGCCTGTTCATCCCTTGCCACCGCGCCCTGCGCAAATCGGGCGGCTTGGGCGGCTACCACTGGGGATTGCCCGTCAAACGCGCTATTCTGGCATGGGAGGCTGCGCGGGATGACGCCGCCTAACTGCACGAAATCAGCGGAAAACCGCTAGCGCTAGCCCAGATCAGTGCCTTGGTCCGCCATCCTGATATAAGGCAGCATCGCCCCACGGGGGCATAGTCACATCGAGGCAGTACATGTTCATCAAAACCCCAATCGCCCTTTCGCTGGCCGCCGTTCTGGGTCTGGCCGCGTGCCAGGACAGCACCACCCGGATTCAGGATCCGAACTACCGCGCGCAAAATGGTGCCCTGGCCGGGGCCGTGCTGGGCGGGATCATCGGCGCATCGGGCGGACCGAACCGCAGCAACGAATCGCGCAACCGCTCGCTGTTGGTTGGCGCGGCGCTGGGTGCTGCTGTCGGCGGCGCCGTGGGTGCAAGCCTGGACGCACAGGCGGCAGAACTGCGCAACACTCTGGGCAACCCCAATGTCACCGTCACCAACATGGGCGGCTACCTTTTGGTCAACCTGCCGGATGATGTGACCTTCTCGACCGACAGCGCCACTGTCCGTTCCGATCTGGCTGCCGAAATCCGGTCGATTGCGGCCAATCTGGTCAGCTATCCCAACAGCACCATTCAGGTGATCGGCCATACAGACAACACCGGGACCGCCGCCTATAACTTTGACCTGTCGCAGCGTCGGGCTGTTGCTGTGCGTGACATCCTGCTGGGGGCTGGTGTGCCGTCGAACCGTCTGTCCGCCGCTGGCGCAGGCGAGGATCGCCCCGTCGCCAGCAACCTGACCGTTTCAGGTCGCGCCCAGAACCGTCGCGTTGAAATCATCATCACGCCCAAGAACTGATCCGGGCGATCCCGCAAAGGTAAAAGGCCCGGGTTCATCACCCGGGCCTTTTGCTATTCTGTCAGGTGCCGTTCAGTGCAGTTTGGCTGCCACTTGCGCTATGGCCGCGTCAATCGAGGCGGTGGCCCCGTCTGCGGTCATCTGCTTGGCCAGAACCTGACCCGCCACAGCAATGGACACTGTGATAGCGTGATCACGCACCGCACGCTCGGCCGATTTGACGGCCGATTCAATCTGATCCTCGGCCGCCGCAAGGCGCCGCCCGATCGAGGCGTGCAAATCGGCTTTGGCCTGCGCTGCCGCAGCGATGGCCTCTTCCTTGGCCGACGCGATGATGCGGAGCGATTGCTCCTGCACTTCCTTTTGCCGCGCCTCATAGGTGACCAGCAAGGCAGCAGCCTGTTCGCGCAGGATCCGCGCCTCGTCCAGATCATTGCGGATCATCTGCGCGCGGTCATCCAGCAGACGGCCCAACAGCTTGGGCACGTTTTTCCAGACCAGAATGCCGATGAACACCAAAAACGCGATCAAAACCACGAAGTTGGTGTTGTACAGCGAAAAGAACGGACCAGTGGCGGCCAGCGCCGGGCTGGCGATCAGGGTCGCGGCGAAAGCGATCAGATGTTTCATCGCGTTACCCTTTCATCCGTTCGGTGACGGCAGCCGCAATGGCCCCGGCATCAACCCGTCCGCCCAAGGCAGACACCAATGCACCCGCCGTGTCCTGCGCAACCGCAGCAACGGCATCCATTGCCCCAGCGCGGATGTCATCAATCCGCTTGGCCGATTGCGCCGATTTGGCAGCAATCTCGGCATCTGCCGTTGCGATGGCGGCATTCAGGTCCGCCTGGATTTCGGCCTTGGTGGCCGCAATGATCTTGGCCGCTTCGTTGCGGGCAGAAACCAAGGCGTCGTTATAGGCGACCTCGGCGGCCCTGGCCTTTTGCTTCATCTCTTCGGCAGCGGCGAGGTCACCTGTGATGGTGCCCTTCCGCGCGGCCAATGTCGCCCCGATCCGCGGCAGGGCCACGGAGCGCAGGACAAAAAAGATCACCACAAGGGTAACCGCGAGCCAGAAGATCTGGTTCGGGAAGGTCGAGAAATCAAGTTGCGGCATACCGGCAGAAGCTGCCCCGTTTGCTGCATCGGTGGTTGTGTCAGTCGTGCTCATCTTGCCCTCCGTCGGACCCCTTGGATATTCAGGAATGGCGCGCTAGGCGCCATCCCCGACCGTAAGGATGCGAAGGTCAGATCAGACTGCGAACATCAACAGAAGTGCGACGAGGAACGAGAAGATCCCCAAGGCTTCTGCAAAGGCCAGACCGATGAACAGCGTCGCGGTCTGCGAGGCGGCGGCTGACGGGTTGCGCAATGCACCTGCCAGGAAGTTGCCGGCCACATGGCCAACACCGATGGCGGCTGCGCCCGAACCGATGGCGGCCAGACCGGCGCCGATGAACTTGCCGATTGCGGCGGCTGCTTCGAGTTCCATGTTTTATCTCCTTTAGGGTGGTATTTGGATAGGGTTCAGTGACCGGGGTGCAGAGCATCTTTCAGATACACGCAGGTCAGAATGGT
>JANNAF010000360.1:0-13164 GCA_031384005.1 Rhodobacterales bacterium
CCGCAGAAAAAAGTGCCGCAGTTTTGCCGCGCACAACTTGCAGATAGATGGCTTCCGTCGTCGCCAGATCCTGTGCTGCGGTCAGTTGCAACACCTCGCCCTCCGCAATGGTCGCGGATGCATTTGCCAGAATATCCAAAACGCGCAGATTGCCGGTTTCAACCATCAACTGAAAACTGCGCGAAAACAGGTAGTCGCCAACCAAAACCGAGGATTTATTGTCCCACAAAAGATTTGCGGTGGGACGGCCCCGGCGGCGCGCGGATTCGTCCACTACATCATCATGCAGCAGCGTGGCGGTGTGAATAAATTCCACCGTTGCCGCCAGATGCACATGGAACGGACCAGTGTAGCCACACATGCGCGCCGCAGCTAACGTGAGCATCGGGCGCAGGCGTTTACCACCCGCCTCAACCAAATGCGCCGTCACTTCGGGAATGCGCGGTGCATGTTCGGATGCCATCCGATCCCGGATCAGCAGGTTCACCGACGCCATATCATCCGCCAGCCATGCAGCCAGAAGGTCATGCGGTTTATGTGCGGCTTCGTCCAAACCCATCGTGATTATCCCACCCTCGACAAGCCCCATGAGGGACCGTTAGTTTACACCTATGATAGAGCTAATGCGCAGCACTGATCCAACACTGATAGCTTTTGCCACGGCGATGCTACAGGGGGAGGATATAACCACCTTTCCACTGGACGTCCACATGAGCGTGCTGGAAGGATCGTCGGGCTTTTTGCCGCGCCGCTTGATGGTGCTGGAACGTGATCTGTGGCGCGCGCGGATTGTGTTGGCCGATAATAACATTCCGACTGGGCTGTAGCAGATGTTTGGGCCGGATGATCTGACCGATGATGCATTTTTGGGCGGGCGGTTGCAGCTGTGGCAACCCAAAGTCGGCTACCGTGCTGCAACTGACCCGGTTTTATTGGCGGCGGCAGTTGATGCAAAGCCGGGGCAATCTGTGCTTGATTTGGGCTGTGGCGCTGGCACAGCGGCGCTTTGTTTGGCCGCGCGGGTGGCGGGGTTAAAACTGGCAGGGCTGGAATTGCAGGCGGATTACGCTGATCTTGCCCGACGCAATGCCGCGCGCAATAGCTTGGAATTTGACGTGGTTGATGGCAATTTGGTGCAACTTCCGGCGGTTTTGAAACACGATTTTGATCACGTGATTGCAAACCCGCCCTATTATGCCACCGGCGGAACCCCATCGCCTGACGTTGGGCGGGACACTGCTTTGCGGGTGGAAACCCCAATCGCCGATTGGGTCTACTGTGCCGGCAAGCGGTTGGCGCCGGGCGGGTGGCTGACCATGATCATGGCCACCGACTGCCTGCCCGAAGCCGTGTCGGGCTGCACGGGCAAGCTTGGATCATTGGCGGTTCTGCCACTTGCGGCACGCGCCGGGCAGCCCGGATTGCGTGTCATCTTGCAGGCCAGAAAAGGCGGACGGCGGCCGTTTCGCCTGTTGGCACCGTTTGTGTTGCATGGCGGTGACGGGCACGATAGCGATCGTGACAGCTATACCCCTGTTGCCAAAGGAATTTTGCGCGATGGCACAGATTTGATCGCAGAGTTTAGGTAAATTCTTGCCAGTTGTTGCAACCATAGGTGCAAGATTTGGTGACACGACTCAGATCTTGTGATGCAATCGTTACATTGGACCCAATCACAGGAGGACGGATATGACCATCGCTTCGCATCTGCAGGAACTGCGCCGCAAGCATGAGACCCTTTCAGAGATTGTTGATAAAGCCCAGCGCAGCCCCGCCACAGATGCTTTGAAAATTGGCGAGATGAAAAAGCAAAAGCTGAAAATCAAGGAAGAGATTAGCCGCCTGTCGCAGGCATAACCTTTTTGGCCGCACCTTTCCCGGCACTGGCCCGAGCAGCCAGTGCCGCCCCTCCGGCGATAAGCCCCGCTGCGATCAGGATCGTCGACGATGCTTGCGCAATACCCGCAGACACCAAAGCCAAAGTTGACAACAGCGGTGCCGCATAAGATGCGACGCCCAAAAGCTGAATGTCGCCGCGCTTCATGCCGATATCCCACGTAAAAAACGCCAGCCCAACTGGGCCCAAGCCAAGTGCCGAAATCGAAAGCCAGCCCCAGCGAGAGGTGGGCCAAACCGTTTCTTCCAGTGCAAGATGGGCCAGGCCCGAAAGGGCTGCCGTTAAAAGACAGAAAACCACCACGCTTTCTGTCGGCACGTCGCCAAGACGGCGGGATAAAATAGAATAGACCGCCCAAGTCACGGCGCAAACAAAGGCCAGCGCAAAACCCGGCAGCGTATCAGCCTGAAAGGCAGCACCGCCGCGCAGAACGATAAGCGCAGCCCCAGCAAAGGCCAGCAGCGCACCAATAATGTGCAAAGGTCGCAGCCTTTCGCCGGGTAAAAAACCCGACAACAGCACAATCAGCAGCGGCCAAAGATAGGCGATCAGCCCCGCCTCTGCCGCGGGGGCCATGCGCAAAGCCGAAAAATACAAGAAATGGTAGCCAAACAGCCCGATAGTGCCAAAGGCATATATCCGCCAAGATATCCTGCGCAAAACGCCAAAGCCCGCACCTTTCCAAACCCAGATCAGACCAAGCGAGCCACCGATGCCAAAACACAGAGTATTTAAAAGAAAAGGTGGCACGGGCGCCGAGCCAACAGTGAACAGCGCCAAAAGCGACCAAAGACATATCGCCGAAAGGCCGATCAAAGTGGCGCGGTTGCGGGTCATTTGGCCGAGGCTCCGAAGTAAAATCCTCCGAAGGATTTTGCCAAAATTTATCGGCGCTCCGCTGCCGGAACGCCGAGATTATCAGACCACGAATTGCCCGCCGTTGGCAGAAATCGTCGATCCGGTGATGAAGCCCGCATCATCCGACGCCAAAAACACCGCAACCCGCGCAATTTCGTCCGGCTCGCCCAAACGGCCTACCGGAATTTGCGGAATGATGCGTTCGTTCAGCACTTTTTCATCAATCGCACGCACCATTTCGGTGCCGATGTAGCCAGGGCAAATCGCGTTCACGGTGATGCCCGCGCGCGCGCCTTCTTGTGCCAAGGCCTTGGTAAAGCCCAGATCGCCGGATTTCGCGGCAGAATAATTCACCTGCCCCGCCTGCCCCTTTTGCCCGTTGATCGAGGATATGTTGATCACCCGGCCAAACTTGCGGTCGCGCATCCCGGTCCACAGCGGATGGGTCATGTTGAACAGACCGCTCAGATTGGTGTCGATCACTTCTTTCCATGATTGCGGCGTCATCTTGTGGAACATCGCGTCCCGCGTGATGCCCGCATTGTTGACCAGCACATCGACCGGCCCCAACTCGGCCTCGACCTGCGCGATCCCGGCCTTGCAGGCGTCATAAACGGCGACCGACCATTTATAGGCCGCAATCCCGGTTTCAGCGGTGAACGCCGCTGCTGCCGCCTCGTTGCCGGCGTAGTTCGCCGCAACCGTGTAACCCGCCGCCTTCAGCGCGACCGAAATCGCCGCCCCAATGCCGCGCGTGCCCCCCGTAACCAGTGCAACCTTTGCCATTCTAGCCTCCTCACCCAAGCTGTCTAATATTGTTACCCATAGAAAAAGCGGCACGCAATTTAATTGCGCGCCGCCCCTGTCACTCGGCCAAGGTCAGGCGCGCTCGATGCACATGGCGACACCCATACCGCCGCCAATGCACAACGTGGCCAGGCCCTTGCCCGCACCCTGCCGCTTCATCTGGAACAAAAGCGTGTTCAAGATCCGCGCCCCCGAGGCGCCAATCGGATGGCCAATCGCAATTGCCCCACCATTGACGTTCACCTTGGCCGGATCCCAACCCATATCCTGATTGACCGCGCAAGCCTGCGCCGCAAAGGCTTCGTTCGCCTCGATCAGGTCCAGATCGGCCACCGACCAACCAGCCTTGGCCAGCGCCTTGCGGCTGGCATGGATGGGCCCGGCCCCCATGATCGCCGGGTCCAGACCCGCCGTGGCATAGGAGGCAATCCGCGCCAGCGGCGTCAAGCCGCGCCGCGCCGCCTCATCCGCCGACATCAGCAACACCACCGCCGCACCATCGTTCAACCCGCTGGCATTGGCCGCCGTGACCGAACCGTCCTTGACAAAGGCCGGGCGCAATTTGGTCATGCTGTCCAAGGTGGCGCCGTGGCGGATGTACTCGTCCTGATCCACCGTGACATCGCCCTTGCGACCCTTGATCACAAAGGGAATGATCTCATCGGCAAAGCGTCCGGCCTTTTGCGCGGCCTCTGCCTTGTTCTGGCTGGCCAGCGCAAAGGCGTCCTGCATGTCGCGGCTGATCTGCCACTGACCGGCGACGTTTTCGGCTGTCTGGCCCATGTGGTAATTGTTGAACGCATCCCACAATCCGTCGCGGATCATGCTGTCAACGAACGCCATATCGCCCATCTTGGTGCCCGCGCGCATGTGCGCGACATGTGGGCTCAGGCTCATGCTTTCCTGACCGCCCGCGACCACAATCGCGGCGTCGCCCAACTGGATATGCTGCGCCGCCAGCGCGACGGCGCGCAGGCCCGACCCGCAAACCTGATTGATCGACCATGCGCTGGCCTCTTTGGACAAACCGGCCTTGATATGGGCCTGCCGCGCGGGATTCTGGCCCTGACCTGCGGTCAGAACCTGCCCCAGAATCGTTTCGGACACATCTGCCTTGTCGATGCCTGCCCGCGCCACGACGGCCTCGATCACGGCCGCCCCCAGATCATGCGCCGGTGTCGCGGCAAACGCCCCGTTAAAGCTGCCCACAGCGGTCCGTGCTGCAGATACGATCACAACATTGGTCATGGTTCCTCGCTCCTCTCTTGGTCCGATACGGGCAATGCCGCTCTGCAGCATGCCCTAGGCCCGAATGTTTTCAAAAGCAAGTTTTGGATGCGATTGCATACCGGCTATGTTGCCGCAATCATGCTTCCTGCCGTGGCGGACGGGGTCCAAGGCTGAAACGGGGGCCGCACGCAGCACCCAGCGCGTCATGGCAAGCGTCAAGACACCGGCTGCCCCAGGGCGATGCCACGGATCAGATTTGCTTCGGTGCCATATCCGGGTTGCAGCTGCCGGACGGTGCCCGCTTCCCCTCAACTGTCGGCCGCACGCTGCCTTGGCAGTCAGGGTCAGTGTGCCGCCAATCGTTGCGAATTAGCCCCCTGCGCACCCCATGGTCAGGCCTGCATACGCGCCATTTCAGCCCATGGCGGCTTGACCGTCGGGGCGCCATACAAAAAGCCCTGCTGACAATCCACCCCCAAGGCACGCAGACATTCGGCCTCCTCCGGCGTCTCGACCCCCTCGGCCACGGTGAACATCTCGAAATGCTTGCCAATTGACAACAGCGCCTTGGTCAGCGCCTGATTGTCCGGGTCGCGGTGGATGTTTCGGATGAACTGACCGTCGATCTTGACGATATCGAACAAGAAATCCTTGAAATAGCGAATCGCGGTATACCCGGCACCAAAGTCATCCAGCGCAAAGGCCACCCCCTTGCGTTGCACCTCATCCATAAAGGCCAGCACCAGTTCGGGCACCAGCATGGCCGAACTTTCGGTGATCTCCAGTATCAGCCGCTCACCCACCGTCGGGTCGCGGTCCAACCCGCGTTTCAAGGTCACCATCCAGCGCGGATATCCGATCGACCGCGCCGACATGTTGACCGAAATCCGCAAGTCCGGATTCCTCGACAACGTGTGCATCCCGAATTCCAGCGCGGCACAGTCGATTTCGCGGCCCAGTTCATGCCCCTCGACCGCATTGATGAAATCGCCCGCCGGAATGATGCGGCCATTCGGCTCTTGCACGCGGATCAGCCCTTCGTAAAACGCCACCCGGCCCGGATCGCGCGACAACACCACCGGCTGATAGGCCAGCCGCAGCCGCTTGGAGCGCACGGCATCCGCCACCATGGTCAGCGTGTCGGCATCGGCCTTGGATATCGCCACGCCCAGCGGGCTTGCCAGACCCGCCTGTGCATCCAATCCAGCCCCAAGGTTTGGCGGTGCCATGGCCCATCTCCTGTTACACATCTGCTTGGCAGGGTGCCCTCCCAGCGGTAAAGAAAGGGTAAAGTTTCCCATTTGTTGGAAATCCTCACCAGCTTGCCAAGGATGCCCGATGACCAATCTACGTTGCCCGTGGTGCGGGACGGATCCGCTCTATATCCACTATCACGATACCGAATGGGGCGTCCCCGAACGCGACAGCCGCGCCCTGTGGGAAAAGCTGATATTGGACGGCTTTCAGGCGGGCCTGTCCTGGATCACCATTCTGAAAAAGCGCGATAATTTCCGCACGGCCTTTGCCAACTTCACCCCCGAAATCATCGCAGACTGGGGCGAAGCACAGGTCAGCGACCTGCTGCAAAACCCCGGCATCATCCGCCACCGGGGCAAGATCGAAGGCACCATCCGCAGCGCCCGCGCCTATCTGGACATCCAGTCGCAAGAAGGGTTCGCCCAATTTCTGTGGAGATATCTGGACGGCACGCCGCAGCAAAACAATTTTGGTGCGGGCCAGATTCCGACCCAGACCGCCACCTCAACCGCCATGGCCAAGGCGCTGAAACAGTCCGGCTTCACCTTTTGCGGGCCAACGATCACCTATGCCTTCATGCAGGCGACAGGTATGGTGAACGACCACCTTGTCACCTGCCCGCGCCACGCCGCCGTGGCCGCACTGGCGTAGCATTGGCATAGCACTGGCATAGCATTGGCCTAGGTCGGATGACAGCCCGACTCCCTCACTCCGTCATCAGCGCCGTCAGAACCGCCTGCGCGCCCGCCGCGTCCCATTCCGCCCCGCCGATCAACCGGGCCACCTCGACCCCCTCGGGCGACACGATCAGCGTCACGGGCAGGCCCAAAACCCCCATCTCGCGTGCCACCGCCGATTGCGGATCGCGCCAGATCGTCATGGCCTTTATCTCGGCTTCGGCCAGGAACCGCTCCACCCCGGGCAGCGGGTTTGGTCCTGTCGCCACAGCCAAGACCGTCACCCCGGGCATCGCGACCTGCAAGCGGTCAAGGCTGGGCATCTCCTCGCGGCAGGGCGCACACCATGTCGCCCAAAAGTTCAGCACGACCCAACGCCCGCGCAACCCCTCCAACGATTGTGGCGCCTCGGCCATGTCCACCATGCCCGCGTCTGACACCGGCCGCGCCTCGACCATCACCAGCTTGGCCATGTCGCCCGTCAACAACGCGGGATCAACGACCCCCGCCCCCGCAGCATTTGCAGCCAGCACCAAGCATGTATACAGCAGTCTGCGCATCATCCCTCCCAAAGGCCATCTCATGACCGCTTCCTCAGACGTCAAAGCCAACACCATGTGGGGCGGCCGGTTTGCCAGCGGTCCCGATGCGATCATGACGGCCATCAACGCTTCGATCGGCTTTGACCAGCGCCTTTATGCGCAAGACATCGCCGGGTCACGCGCCCATGCCGCCATGTTGGCAGCACAAGGCATCATTACACCTAACGATGCCGCCGCCATCGGGGAAGGCCTGCTCACGGTCTTGTCAGAGATTGAAACCGGCAAATTCACCTTTCGCACCGAGTTGGAGGATATCCACCTCAACGTCGAATCCCGCCTGACCGAAATCATAGGCGATGCGGGCAAACGCCTGCATACCGGGCGCAGCCGCAATGACCAAGTGGCGACCGATTTTCGCCTGTGGGTGCGCGACCAATGCGACGCCGCCATTCAGGGGCTGACGGCGCTGATGGGCGCGTTTCTGGCACAGGCCGAACTGGGGGCCGATTGGGTCATGCCCGGCTTTACCCATCTGCAAACCGCCCAGCCCGTGACATGGGGCCACCACATGCTGGCCTATGTCGAAATGCTGGCGCGGGATCGGTCGCGGTTTCAGGATGCGCGCAAACGGATGAACGAATGTCCGCTGGGTGCCGCTGCCCTCGCCGGGACATCCTTTCCCATCGACCGCCACATGACCGCCGCCGCCCTTGGCTTTGACCGCCCCACCGCCAATTCGCTGGATTCGGTGTCTGATCGCGATTTCGCGCTGGAATTCCTCGCCGCCTCCTCGATCTGCGCCATGCATCTGTCACGCTTTGCCGAGGAACTGGTGATCTGGTCCTCGGCCCAGTTCCGCTTTGTGAAACTGTCCGACAAATGGACCACCGGCAGCAGCATCATGCCGCAAAAGAAAAATCCCGACGCCGCCGAACTTTTGCGCGCCAAACTGGGGCGGATCTTGGGGGCCACCGTGGCCCTGTTCACCATCATGAAGGGTCTGGCCCTGACCTATTCCAAAGACATGCAAGAGGACAAGGAACAGGTGTTCGACGCCGCCGACACCCTGATGCTGTCCCTTGCCGCGATGACGGGCATGGTGGGCGACCTGACCGCAAACCGTGCGGTTCTGGAAACCGCCGCCGCCTCCGGTTTTTCCACCGCCACCGACCTTGCCGACTGGCTGGTGCGCGCCCTTGGTCTGCCCTTCCGCGAGGCGCATCATGTGACAGGCGCACTGGTGGCCCTTGCCGAACAAAAGGGCTGCGATCTGCCCGATCTGTCCATGGCCGAACTGACCGCCGCCCATCTCGGGATCACGCCCGAGGTGTATTCCGTCCTGGGCGTGCAAAACTCGGTCCGCTCGCGCATGTCCTACGGCGGAACAGCGCCGGATCAGGTCCGCGCCCAGATTGCCCGCTGGAAAACCGATTTGGGCTGAACTAGCGTCACCGCCATGACCAGAGCCATCATGCGCCTGCTTGCCGCCGTTACCCTGCTTGCCAGCCTTACCGCCTGCACCGAACCACAATTCGGGGCGCAACTGGGGTTTGGGGCAGGCGGCATGTCACTGTCGCCCTCGCTGTCGGGCCGTATCGGCGGCGCACGCCTTTCCATATCAGGTTGACACCCATGCCCCGCCTTGCCCTCCTTGCCCTCCTCGCCCTCGTCGGCTGCGGTGTCGACGGCGCCCCTCAGCCGCCCAGTGGCGTGTCGGTCACTGGCAACGCGGAAATGGGCATCGCCCGCAACGGCGGTTAGGCGGCTGCGGCAAACCTTTCCACCCGGTTAATGAAAAACGCCAAGCCATTGAATTATAACGATAAAGAAAAGTGTCCAGATCTGGACGCTTGACCCATCAGCGAAAATCACCTGCATCTTTTGGCGTTTTCGCCATATTTCGCCCACTTTTCCCTGCCAGTTTCCAATCGCGAAACAATCACTGTCCGGGGATGGACCATGACCGACCAAACCGCCGCCCTCACCCACGCCGCAAAAGCCGCCGCCACAGGTGGCAACACCATGATCGAAAGGGTCGCGCGGCAGGCGGGCGTCTCTCCCTTCCGCCAATTCGCCGACATCTTCCGCCTCAAGGGTGGCAAGACCCAGTTGACGGCCAAGGAATACTACGAATTCCAAGTCTACCGCCCCGACCTGACCCCGGCCCTCAAGCGCGAGTTTTTGGGGGAAAAGGGTTCCTTCGCCCTGAACCTGCGCCTCGCCCCGCCCGGCCTGACCAACATGCGCAACTTTCTGGCCGACAAGGTCGGACTGACCTCGATGATGGGCGGCCTTGGCCTGGCCACCACCCGCCTGCAGGCCGCCTTTTCCCCGACCCGCGGGTTCGGCAATCTGCCCACCCTGCGTTCGGCCGCCGACGTGGTCCGCTTCCTCGCCACTGACGCCCTCTATCCCCTGTTCGGCAAGCCGGTGCGCGGATCGCAAGCCATGGGGTCCGTCCTGATCCGCAGCATTGACGGCGTGATCGCCACCCTTGGCAATGGCCAGACCATAAGCCTGTCCAAACTGGCCGACGAGGTTGCCCAAAACACCACCTATGGCTACGCCTTTCAGGATGCCGTCATCCCCCACCCGGCGGTTGCGACCCTGACAGGCAGCCAAACCGTATCAACGGTCCGCGTGGTCACGGTCAACCACAGTGACACCCCACAGGTCCTCTATACCGTCTGGAAACTGCCCGCACCCAACGCCATGTCCGACAACTTCTGGCAAAAGGGCAGCTTGATTGCCTTGGTCGAACCCGGCAGCGGTCTTGTGCAAAAAGTCCGCTTTGCCTCCGGCCCGGACACGCAATGGGTCGAGGCTCACCCCGTCACTGGCACCCAGTTGGTGGGTGCGACCCTGCCCTGCTGGCAATCCGTCCTCGATCTTGCCCGTGCCGCCCATGCCACCGTGCCCGACAATGGCATCCTTGGCTGGGACATCGCCATCACGGAACAAGGCGCTCTTTTGATCGAGTGTAACGAAAACACCGGCCACGGACTGTACCAACTCGCCTCCGGCCGGGGGGTGCTGAACAGTGACTTTCTGCCTGTGTTCGACCAGATCACCGCACGCAACGCCCGCATCCTCGCCGCCTTTGAAACAAAGCGCAAAGCGTATCAAAAGGCCAAGGCCCAGTTCTAGGCCCGAACGATAGTCGTCAACCTGCCCTGTCAAAGATTGAAACCCTGTCAGAGCCGCCAAGTTTGGCGGTCTGGGCAGATCGCTTGCGCACAAACTGCACGACCATAACGCCCAGTGGATTGGCACGACTGCGGTTTCCTGTCCCATAGAACCGACAAGCCCAAACAACCTGTATCCGCAGAACAGGCCCGACATCAAAGCCACAATCCAGGCATCTGCTGCCCTCATGTAGAAATGACATCGCCAACATCTGGAAAGTTCGGGTAACCAATCCATGTTGATAGCATCCGAACCGCGATGCTGGCTTTCGATATCCTGTCCTTCAACGCAAGGGTCGCCCATGACTGCGCAACGCCTGATCTTCTTCGCACTGGCAGTTTGGGGGGCGATCCACCCGATGTATTGGTTCGTGCGCCATATGGATCAGACTGGTACGGGCCTGTCTGGGCTCATCGATGCATGGTACGTCAATGCCTCGACAACGGGTTTGACATGGGACCTGACCATCGCAGCCTTGACCCTGACCGTCTGGATAATGACCGAGGCAATCCCGCGCCGCAACTGGCTTGCCCTGATCGCCATCCCCGCGACATTCGGTATAGGCGTCAGCTTTGGCCTGCCTCTTTATCTGCTCTTGCGCCACCGGGGTAGATTTGCCGCGTAACCGAAAACCGATCGCCAGACACAAGGGTCATGAGCCAGCCCTGTGAAACAGGCATTGGCTTAGGCACGTCGAACGGCGTCTTCCTTGGTTCTGGCCAATTCAGTCAGCGCAAGAGGGGCGACGTTGCGCCCTGTCGGTCGCAAGACACCTGCTATGCGCAGCCCTAATCAGTACTCGACCCGCCCGACATATCGGCCCCCGGACCCGGTCACTCTGGGCCAAGCGACCCGCCTGCGCGCGGCTGTCCGTTGGCGGCCCTGAACGGTCACCCGCGCGGTTCCGGCCTTTGACATCCATCCGATTGCAGCAACCAATCCGGGCCACGCTTCGGTCTGGGCAAAGTTCTGGGGGATTTAATGTCCGACAAACTGCCGATCGGGACTACGCTGCCTTACCATAAACGCTGGGCGATGGCTTGGGCATGCACCTTGGCCGACCTGACGCCCGTGTCGACGACCCGCGAGCTTGCCGCGGGCAGGTCAGTTGGGACATGGTGCCAAAAGTAACGGACAGACGTCGTTGGATGCTTCCAAGGCTCAGACATTTTCACAGCCATGTCACAGCACCTCGGTCTAGCACCAACGCCAAGCTGATCACTTCATAGAGCCTATAACTATGATCTGAAAGGAAGAATTATGGTGCTGCAAGAGAGGATTGAACTCTCGACCTCTCCCTTACCAAGAAGCGGGCCGCCAGTTCCCCCCAGTATCCGCAAGGCTCCGCGAGTAAGGATTACACCTTTATTTACAGGCACTTGTCGTCTATAGTCGGCTCCGCTGGTATCGACTGGTAAAGCCGAGTAGTCCAGTAATCCGTTACCCCAGCGTTACCCCGGAGTTTGCGATGAAGAAGAAGTTAACCGAGTTGGCCGTGGGCAAACTAGCCCCTGAGGCAGGCAAGCGGCTTGAAGTGTTTGACACCCTGACCCCCGGCCTCGCCCTGCGGATTACCGAGGCCGGGAAGAAAAGTTGGTCGGTGATGTACCGTGTGGCGGGCCGGGGTGACGGCGGCAACCGGGGGGCGCTGCGCCGGATGACCTTGGGCGCATATCCCCTGATCGACCTGAAGGCGGCGCGCGACAAGGCCCGGGCCGCAATCGATCTTGCCGACCGGGGGGACGATCCCGCCGACCAGAGGAAAGATGATCTGCGCCAGAAGGGTGAGCGGGTGTTTGAGGTGATCTGCGCCCGTTTCATCGAACTGCACGCAAAGGCCCACACGGTGAAGTGGAAGGACACCGAACGGCTGTTGAACACCTATGTCGTGCCCGAATGGAAGTCGAAGCCCATCGACACGCTGGACCGGGCGACGGCGCACGAGTTGCTTGACGAGATTGCGATGGAACACGGGACGGGTGCGGCGCGCGAGGTTCGGAAGCACATCACCAAATTCTTCAACTGGGCCGTGGAACGGGGCCTTCTGACCGCCAGCCCCGTCGCCGGGATGCGCCGCCCCGAACTGGGCTATGTCGCCCGCGAACGGGTGCTGACGATGGACGAATTGAAGGCCATCTGGGCAGCCGCCGACAAGATGGGCTATCCCTTCGGCCCGATGGTCCGGCTGCTGATCCTGACGGCGCAGCGGCGGGCAGAAATTGCTGGCCTGCGCCGCGACTGGCTCTTGCCCAACCAGACCGCCTATGAGGTGCCAGCCGCGTTCTATAAGACCGACCGCCCGCAGGTGGTGCCGTTGTCGGCCACGGCGCTGGCCATCGTGGAGGGTCTGCCGAAATGGAACAGCGGCGATTTCCTGCTATCGACCACGGCGGGCAAGGTGCCAGTGTCCGGCTTCTCGAAGGCAAAGGCGCGGCTGGACAAGTTCTCGAAGGTCGAAGGCTGGACCCTGCACGACCTTCGCCGGTCTGCGGCCACCCATATGGCGCGGCTTGGCATCGCGCAGGAACACATCGAACGGGTGCTGGGGCACGCGATTGAGGGGGTGGCAGGGACGTATAACCGCTACTCCTACCTGGACGAAAAGCGGGCGGCGCTTGAGACATGGGGTGCACTGTGGAAGTGACCGGGGCCGAACGCGACCTGTTGAACCGCGCCATTGACGAGGTGAGGCGGTTCACCGGCGATGATG
>JANNAF010000370.1:0-5378 GCA_031384005.1 Rhodobacterales bacterium
CAAAACCGCACGAACCGTGCCGCCTTGCGGCTGGCATCAATGTCCAGACAGCCCGCCAAAACCATCGGCTGGTTGGCCACAACGCCCACCGTCTGCCCCTCGATCCGGATGAACCCGGTCACGATATTGGCGGCAAACGCAGCCTGGATTTCAAAGAAATCGCCCTCGTCGGCCAGCTTGGTCACCAACTCCTTGATGTCATAGGGTTGGTTTGGATTGTCCGGGATCAGCGTGTCCAAACTGGCCTCCAGCCGCGCCGGATCGTCAAAGAACGGCCGCACCGGCGCCTTTTGCCGGTTGTTCAGCGGCAGAAAGTCAATCAGCCGCCGCGCCTCGGACAGCATTTCAACGTCGTTTTCATAGGCACCATCCGCCACCGAGGATTTGCGCGTATGCGTCACGGCCCCGCCCAACTCCTCGGCCGTCACCACCTCGTTTGTCACGGTCTTGACCACATCCGGCCCGGTGACAAACATGTATGAACTGTCTTTGACCATGAAAATGAAATCGGTCATCGCAGGGCTGTAGACCGCTCCGCCCGCACAAGGCCCCATGATCAGCGACACCTGCGGCACCACGCCCGACGCCATGATGTTGCGCTGAAACACCTCGGCATAACCCGCCAGGGATGCGACGCCCTCTTGAATCCGCGCGCCGCCAGAATCGTTCATCCCCACCACCGGGGCGCCGTTCTGGATGGCCATGTCCATGATCTTGCAGATTTTCTGCGCATGCGTCTCACTCAGCGACCCACCAAACACCGTGAAATCCTGACTGTAAACATAGATCAACCGCCCGTTGACCGTGCCCCAACCCGTCACCACTCCGTCCCCGCTTGGCCGGTCCGCCTCCATCCCGAAATCGGTGCAGCGGTGGGCGACGAACATGTCGAACTCTTCGAAACTGCCCTCGTCCAGCAGCAATTCGACCCGCTCGCGTGCCGTCAGCTTGCCCTTGGCATGCTGCGCCTCGACGCGCCGGGCCCCGCCGCCCGCCCGCGCCGTTTCGCGCCGCGCTTCCAATTCCTGCAAAACATTCATGCGTCCGGTTCCCCCGCAATTTTTGGTACCTTAGTGGCGCGCTCCTGCCGCATAAAGCGAAATCAATAGGCGCAATCGTCGCAGGGGTGCAGCACCCCCCTGAACCAAAGACCGCAATGCCCGGCCTTTCCATCCCTGCAATGACCATCAGCCGGCTTGTGGCCTCCAACATCTTCATGATCTTTGCGTGGTACGGCCACCTGCGCTTCAAAAAGGCGCCGATCCTGTTGGTCAACCTCGTCTCTTGGGGCATCGCCCGTTTTGAATATCTGTTGCAGGTGCCCGCCAACCGCATTGGCCACGGCACCTTTTCCGCCGCTTCACTGAAAACCATCCAAAAGGTGATCACCCGGTTGACCTTTGCCGTGTTTTCAACCCTCAGCCTCAAGGAACCGCCCAGCTGGAACCATGCGGTGGGCTTTTGCTTTATCGGGCTTGGCGCGTGGTTCATCTTTCACAAATGGTCCTGACGCTTGCGCCCCGCCACAGGCTTGGCTAACAGGAACGCTCAACCGTAGCGGAGATGCCCCATGCAAATCAAAGGCCAGATCAAGTTTGCCTGCCCTGCGACGTTTCTGGTGCAGGTCCTGAATGACCCTGCGGCCATGGCCAAATTGCTGCCCCAGAACGCCAAACTCGATTTGTCCGGCCCGGGCAGCTTTGCCTTTACCGTCACCAAGGCGATGGGTCCGATCAAGCTGACCCTGCCCGGCACCATGACCGTGATCCCCACCGGCACCCGTCAGGATCAAAAACTGCAGGTCAAGGCCGCGCATATGATTGGCGGCAAGGTCAATCTCGACCTTGATGTCACCATGTCGGACACCGGGTCGATCACCCAACTGACCTATGACGGCACGCTGGAGGCCAGCGGCCTTGCCGGACGCATGTTGCAAGAACGCGAGGACCGCATGAACGGGTTCATCCGCAACATGGTGGTGGCCCTGAAACGCCACGCCGAGGCGCGGCATAACAGTCAGCCCGCTATCGCTGACTGACCCGCCAGTTCGGATTGATCCACGGCTCCAGATTGGACCGCGCCAACATGCCCTTGCCCAAGATGTGATCCGCCGCCTTTTCGCCCGCCATGATTGACGGCGCATTCAGGTTGCCGTTGGTCACCTGCGGAAAGATTGAGCTGTCCGCGACGCGCAAGCCCTCGACCCCGATCACCCGACATTCCGGGTCCACCACCGCCATCGGATCGTCGCGCCGCCCCATCCGCGCCGTCCCGCAGGGGTGATAGGCGCTTTCGACATGCTCGCGGATGAAATCATCCAGTGCGGCATCGCTTTGCGCGGCGTCGCCAGGCTGAATTTCGGATTTCACATACTGCGCCATGGCGTCCTGCCCGAAAATCTCACGCGTCAGGCGGATGGCGGTGCGGAAATCCTCCCAGTCGCCGGGGTCGGACATGTAATTGAACAGGATCCTGGGTGGCGCCATCGGGTCACCTGACCGCAACGTGACAGATCCGCGCGACCGCGACCGCATCGGCCCGGTGTGCACCTGAAACCCATGACCCGCGGCCGACGCCTTGCCATCATAGCGCACCGCAATCGGCAGGAAATGGTACTGCAAGTCGGGATATTCGATCCCGGCCCGTGACCGGATAAAGGCGCAGGCCTCGAACTGGTTGGACGCGCCCAGGCCCTTCTTGGTCAACAGCCACTGCGCCCCCAGCATCGCCTTTCCCCAGATATTCCAGTATTTATATAGGGTTATCGGCTGGCTGGCGGCAAATTGCAGATACAGTTCCGGGTGATCCTGCAAATTGGCCCCGACACCGGGACGATCCGCGACCACCTCGATCCCATGCTCTTTCAGATGGGCCGCTTGGCCAATGCCTGACAACATCAAAATCTTGGGGCTATTGATGCTGGAGGCCGCAATGATCACCTCGCGCTTGACGCGGATCACCTCGATCTTGCCGCCGCGCAACACCTCGACGCCCACGGCGCAGCCGTTCTCGATCACCACGCGCCGGGCATAGGCATTGTACAGTTGCACATTGCCGCCCTTGATTGCGGGCCTCAGATAGGCGCTGGCCACCGACCAGCGGTTGCCCTGCCAGATCGTCGCCTCAAACGGGCCGAACCCCTCTTGGGCATGGCCGTTGTAATCGCGCGTCACCGGATAGCCCGCCTGCCGCCCCGCCTCGATGAATGCGTCAAACAGCGGGTTTTCCCGTGGGCCGCGCGTCACATGCAACGGGCCGTCGGTGCCGCGCCATGTGGCGTCGCCGCCCAAAGGACCCGCGTCGCCATGCCAGTTTTCCATCCGCTTGAAATAGGGCAGCACATCGGCATAGGCCCAGCCTTGGGCCCCCATCCCCTCCCACGCGTCATAATCGCGCGCATGGCCCCGCACATACACCATCCCGTTGATGCTGGACGACCCGCCCATCACCCGCCCACGCGGCGTGGCCAACCGCCGCCCGCCTAGGAACGGCTCCGGCTCGGTCTGAAACCCCCAGTCATACCGCTTCATGTTCATCGGATAAGACAGCGCGGCAGGCATGTTGATGAACGGCCCGGCATCGGTGCCACCCTCCTCGATCACCACAACCTTCATGCCCGCCTGCCCCAAACGATACGCCATCGCCGACCCGGCAGAGCCAGACCCGATAATCACATAATCCGGCGTCATATCAGTCCTTTATCCTCAACTGCGCGTCCAGATAGGCCAGCGCGGTCGCCACCGCTGCCGCGCCATCGGGTGGCCCCGATTTCAAAACCTCGCGCAGATACAACCCGTCGATCAGCGCACCCAACCCATCCGCCAACGCCTCCGCCCGCGCCCCCGCAAGCGGCCGCAACCCCGCCAGCAGGTTCGACCGCAGCCGCCGCTGATAAACCGCCAGCAACCGCTTGGCCTCGGGCACCGTCTGCGCCAGAACCCAAAAGTTCAGCCACGCGCCCACCGCCTCGCGCCGAAAGTTGGCAGGCGAAAACGACGCGGCCAGCACCGCCCGCACCCGCCACTGCGGCCCCTCGGCCAGGGCCAACGCGCCCCGCACCTCGGCCCCGTACAAGGTCAGAATGTGGCGCATCGCCGCCAGAAACATATCCTCCTTGGACCCGAAATAGTGATGCGCCAACGCGCTGGACATGCCCGCCCGCTTGGCAATCTGTGTCACCGTCACATCCAACGACCCCACGCGCCCGATCTCGGAAATCGTGGCCTTGACCAGCGCCGCCTTACGGATAGGCTCCATTCCAAGCTTCGGCATCATGCAGCCCCAATATAATGCTTGCCAAGGGCAGCTAGCTTGAAGTTTATTGACTCGTCAATCAACAAAAAACGGGAAGCCCTTGATGACCATCCGAACAACCCTTCTGACCACCGCCTTCACCCTTATGGCCACATCCGCCTTTGCCGCAGGCTGCGACAAGGTGATCTTTTCGGATGTAGGCTGGACCGACATCACCGCCACCACCGCCGCGGCCTCGCTGGTGCTGACCGCGCTCGGCTATGAAACCGAAACCAAACTCCTGTCGGTGCCGGTCACCTATACCGGCCTTGCGGGCGGTGATGTCGATGTGTTCCTCGGCAACTGGATGCCCACGATGGAGGCTGACCTTGCCCCCTACCGCGACGCGGGAACCGTAGACACCATCGCCGAAAACCTGAAAGGCACCCAATACACCCTGGCCACCAATGCCGCCGGTGCCGCACTTGGCATCAAATCCTTTGCCGACCTTGCGGCGAACAAAGATGCGCTGGAAGGCAAGATCTACGGCATCGAACCCGGCAACGACGGCAACCGCCTGATCCTCGACCGCATCACTGCCAATGACTATGACATGGGCGGGTTTGAAGTGGTCGAAAGCTCGGAACAGGGCATGTTGGCCCAGGCCACCAGCCTGAACGCCGACGGCAAGCCGGTCGTGTTCCTCGGCTGGGCCCCGCATCCGATGAACGCCGCAATGGAAATGACCTACCTGACCGGTGGTGAGGAATGGTTCGGTGCCGAAGGTTCCGTGTTCACCAACACCCGTGCCGGCTATGTCACCGAATGTCCCAACACCGGCAAGCTGTTGACCAACATGGCATTTTCGCTGGAAATGGAAAATGCCATCATGGGCGCGATCCTGAACGACGGTGCCGACCCGACCGAGGCCGCCAAGGCCTGGCTCGCCGCCAACCCCGCCATGTACGAAGGCTGGCTGGCAGGCGTCACCACCAAGGATGGTGGCGATGCCAAGGCCGCAGTCGCCGCCGCCCTGCAATAACAACCCAAAGGCCCCGGAGATCTCCGGGGCCTTTTCCTTAGCTGTGCGGGGGACAGATGGATTGGCTGACCGATAACAAGATCCCGGTGGGCAAGGCGGCCAA
>JANNAF010000373.1:0-6735 GCA_031384005.1 Rhodobacterales bacterium
GGCATCGGCTTTACCGTCCCCCTGAAATCGAAACCCGATGATTTCATCGGCCGCGACGCCCTGATCCGCCGCAAGGAACATCCCAGCCGGAAATTCGTCGGTCTGGATATCGACGCGGCCGTGACCGTCGGCCACGGCGACCCCATCCACATTGGCCGCGCACAGGTGGGTGTGGTCTGCTCGGCTATGCGCTCTCCCCTTTTGGGCAAACAGATTGCCTTGGCGCGCATAGACGTGGCCCATGCCGAAGCTGGCACGCAGGTCGAGGTCGGCAAACTGGACGGCCAGCAAAAACGCCTGCCCGCAACGCTGGTTGGCCTGTCCCACTATGACCCCAAGAAAACCCGCCCGCAAAGCTGATGGAAACCTTGCACGACAAAATCGGCGGCGAGACCAAGGTGCTGGAACTGGTCACCCAGTTCTATGACCTGTTGGAATCCCTGCCCCAAGGTCAGGCCATTGTGAACATGCACCTGCATGGCCACGGGCTTGCCCATGTCCGCCCCGCCCAGTTCGATTTTCTGTGCGGATTTTTTGGCGGGCGGCGCTACTATGCCGAACAGCACGGCCACATGAACCTGCGCGAAATTCACGCCCATGTCGAAATCCGGGCGGAAGACGCCGAAAACTGGCTGGCAGTGATGGACATGGCGTTGACCGACACCGCTGTGGCCGACCCGATGAAAGGCCAGATCATGACCACCTTTCGCCGCGCGGCCCAGATGCTGGTCAACGCTGTCTGAAATCTGTAGGGCCATGTCGGAAAACACGCCATGTCGCGACGCCACACCGCGCTACATCAGTTGAAATGCAGGAGGTCAAAATGCGGTATTCCGGCTGGCGGATATTGAAAGAGGCCCTGACTGGCCACAAAGGCTGGACCGCCGCCTGGCGCGACCCCGAACCGCAACCCGCCTATGATTACATCATCGTCGGCGGTGGCGGGCATGGGTTGGCGACCGCCTATTACCTTGCAAAGCAGTTCAAACAGGCCCGCATCGCCGTGCTGGAAAAATCCTACCTCGGTGGCGGCAATGTTGGGCGCAACACCACGATCATCCGCTCGAACTATCTCCTTGATGGCAACCAACCGTTCTATGAGTTTTCGTTGAAGCTGTGGGAGGGGTTGGAACAGGATTTCAACTATAACGCCATGGTGTCACAACGCGGCATCCTGAACCTGATCCACACCGATGCGCAGCGCGACGCCTTCACCCGGCGCGGCAATTCCATGATCCTGCACGGCGCCGATGCCGAATACCTGACCCGCGACCAGATCCGCCAGATGTATCCCTTTCTCAATTTCGACAACGCCCGCTTCCCCATCAAGGGCGGTCTGGCGCAACGGCGCGGCGGCACGGTGCGCCACGATGCGGTCGCTTGGGGTTACGCCAGGGGGGCTGACCAACGCGGCGTCGACTTGATCCAGAACTGCGAAGTCACCGGTATGCGCATTGAAAATGGTCGCATCCTTGGGGTGGAAACCTCGCGTGGGTTCATCGGCGCGAAAAAGGTTGGCGTGGCCGTGGCAGGCTCGTCCTCGCGCGTGATGGCCCATGCGGGCATGCGCCTGCCGATGGAAAGCCACGTCCTGCAGGCCTTTGTGTCCGAGGGGCTGAAACCCCTGATCGACGGCGTAATGACCTTTGGCGCGGGGCATTTTTACGTCAGCCAATCCGACAAGGGCGGCCTCGTGTTTGGCGGCGACATCGACGGCTACAACTCTTATGCCCAGCGCGGCAACCTGCCGGTGATCGAGGATGTGGCCGAGGGTGGCATGGCCTTGATGCCGATGATCGGCCGCGCCCGCCTGCTGCGCACCTGGGGCGGCATCATGGATATGTCGATGGACGGCAGCCCGATCATCGACAAAACCCATATCGACGGCCTCTATTTCAACGGCGGCTGGTGCTATGGCGGGTTCAAGGCGACCCCGGCCTCAGGCTGGTGTTTCGCCCATCTGATGGCCACCGACCAACCCCACCCCACCGCCACCGCCTACCGCTTTGATCGCTTCCTCAAAGGTCTGATGATCGACGAAAAGGGCCAGGGCAACACCCCGAACCTGCACTGATGATTTTCTCCTTCTCAAATACTCCCCGCGGAGCGTCCGCCCGCGCAACCAAGGCCGCCCGATGATCATCAACCACCCCCTCCTCGGCCCGCGCGACGCGCAAGAGTTCGTCTATCTGGGCGACGCCGCCCTGATGAACCGCCCCGATGGCCTGACCGCATCCCTGCAAGACATGCACGACTACGCCTATCTGCGCGACAACCCCGCCGGGTTGCACCGTGAACTGTGGTATCACGAACAGGGCGACCGCTCATGGCTTGTGGTGACGCGCAATACGGTGACCCATGAAATCACCACAGTGGAAATCGCCCGCGACGTGGCCCGGGCCAGCGGTCGTTCGGGGGGGCGCAGCACATGACCCAAACCAACCGCATCGACGGCGGCCAGATTGACCGCAGCAAAACCTTGCGCTTTCATTTCGACGGCTTGCCCTACCTCGGCCACCCCGGCGACACCCTCGCCTCGGCGCTCCTTGCCAACGGCGTCCGCCTGATGGGCCGCAGCTTCAAATACCACCGCCCACGTGGCCCCCTCTCGGCGGGGTCCGAGGAGCCGAATGCGCTGGTGCAACTGCGCTCGGGCGCGCGTCAGGAACCCAACACCCGCGCCACCGTGACCGAATTGTTCGACGGCCTGACCGCCACCAGCCAAAACCGCTGGCCCTCGCTCAAATTCGACGCGCTGGCGATCAACGACCGTTTCAACACCTTCCTGACTGCCGGGTTTTACTACAAAACCTTCATGTGGCCCGCCGCCTTTTGGGAAAAGGTTTACGAACCCATCATCCGCCGCGCCGCAGGCCTGGGCGCGCTCAGTATGCTCGAGGACCCAGACACCTATGACAAGGGCTTCCTGCACTGCGACCTCCTCATCATCGGTGCCGGTCCCGCTGGCCTGCAAGCCGCCCTGACGGCAGGCCGCTCCGGCGCCCGCGTCATCCTTGCGGATGAGGATTTCCGCATGGGTGGCCGCCTGAACGCCGTAACCTTCAGCATCGCAGACCAGACCGGCGCCGACTGGGCAGCCGCCACCACCGCCGAACTGGCGACCCTGCCAAACGTCCGCCTGATGCCTCGCACCACCATCCTTGGGGCCTTCGACCACGGCATCTATTCCGCTGTCGAACGGGTCAGTGACCACCTGCCCGAACCGCTGCCCGGCAAACCCCGCCAAACCCTGTGGCGCATTTATTCCAAACGCGCCATCCTGACCGCTGGCGCCACCGAACGCCCGATCCCGTTTGAAAACAACGACCGCCCCGGCATCCTGCTGGCGGGCAGCTTACGCGCCTATGCCAACCGCTGGGGCGTGACCGTGGGCGACCGCGTGGCGGTTTTCACCAACAATGACGATGGCTTACGCACTGCCACCGACCTGCACTCCAAGGGCGTGGACGTCGTCGCCGTCATCGACACCCGCCCCAGCGGCCCCCTGCTGCCAGGCATCCGTCACCTGCAAGGGGCCGAAGTCATCGACAGCGCAGGCCGCCTTGGCCTGCAATCCATCACCATCCGCGACGCCAAGGGCCGCCTTGAGACCATCCGCTGCACCGCCCTTGGCACCTCGGGCGGCTGGAACCCCAACCTCCACATCGCCTCCCACCACCGCTCGAAACCGGAATGGAGCGACAGCCTCGCCACCTTCCTGCCGGGCAGCGGCGGGCCTGCCAACCTGACCGCAGCCGGTGCGGCAGCGGGCCTTTTCTCAACCCACGCCGCCCTTGCCTCAGGCGATCAGTCGGCCCGCGCGGCGCTGGAAACCCTGGGGATCACCGCCCCCACCCATCCCTTGCCGCAGGCCGAGGATGCCCCCATCGCCATCACCCCGCACTGGTATGTCCGCGGCAGCGCCCGCGCCTGGGTCGATCTGCAAAACGACGTCACGATCAAGGATATCAAGCTGGCCCATCAGGAAAACTTTGCCGGGGTCGAGCATCTGAAACGCTATACAACCCTTGGCATGGCCACCGATCAGGGCAAAACCGGCAACACCATCGGTCTGGCCGTCATGGCCGAACTGACCGGCCAGACCATCCCCGCCACCGGCACCACCACCTACCGCCCACCCTATACCCCCGTCGCCATGGGCGCACTGGGTGGCCGGGGCAGGGGACAAGAGTTCAAACCCAAACGCCTGACCCCGTCGCACAAATGGGCCACCGAACAGGGCGCGGTATTCGTCGAGGTCGGCTACTGGCTGCGCACCCAGTGGCTGCCCCGTCCGGGCGAAACCACCTGGCGCCAGTCGGTCGACCGCGAGGTCCTGCAAACCCGCAAATCCGTGGGCATCTGCGACGTGACGACCCTGGGCAAGATCGACATCCAGGGCACCGATGCGGGGGCCTTCCTTGACCGCGTCTATGCCAACACCTTCAGCACGCTGCCCATCGGCAAATGCCGCTATGGCCTGATGCTGCGCGAGGATGGCATCGTGTTCGACGATGGCACCACCGCCCGCATGGGCCAAAACGAATACGTCATGACCACCACCACCGCCAATGCGGTGACCGTATTCCGCCACCTGGAATTCTGCCGCCAATGCCTGTGGCCCGACATGGACGTCCAACTGATCTCGACCACCGAGGCTTGGGCGCAATACTCGGTTGCTGGCCCCAATGCCCGGAAACTATTGCAAAAACTGGTCGATCAGGACATCTCCGACGCCGCCTTCCCCTATATGGGTGCCGGCGCAATCACCGTCATGGGCACCCGCGCCCGCCTGTTCCGCATCTCCTTTTCCGGCGAACTCGCCTATGAAATCGCCGTCCCCACCCGCTATGGCGACGCGCTGATCCGCGCGCTGGTCAAGACGGGCGAGGAATTCGACGCCGTCGTCTATGGCACCGAAACCCTTGGCGTCATGCGCATCGAAAAGGGCCATGTCGCGGGCAACGAACTCAACGGCCAGTCCACCGCGCTGAACATGGGCCTTGGCAAGATGGTCAGCCGCAAAAAGGATGCCATCGGCGTGGCGCTCTCGGCCCGCGAAGGTCTCACCCGCGACGACGGCCTGCGCCTTGTCGGCGTCAAACCGATAGACCCGACCAAGGCCATGCAAGCCGGGTCACATTTCCTCAAAACCGGGGCCGAAACGACAGCGACCAATGATGACGGCTGGCTGACCTCGCTGGTCTTTTCGCCCCACATGGGCCACTATATCGCGCTTGGCTACCTCAAAAACGGGACGAACCGCATGGGCGAACGGATGCGCGTCGTGAACCTGCTGAACAAGACCGAGGTCGAGGTTGAAATCACCAGCCCCCACTTCATCGACCCCGAAGGGAGCCGCCTGCGTGCTTGAAAAATCTGGGCTTGAACAACTGACACCCCTGGGCCACGCCAACCCTGAAACCACCACCATTGGCGCGATCACCATCACGGAACGCGTCGACACCGCACTTGCCTCGCTGGCCATCCGGCGTGGTCGCGCGGCCGATGTCACCGCGGCGGCGGCTTTGGCAGGCATCCCACTGCCCCCGCCGGGCCGCCACGACAGCCAAACCCTTGCCGCCTTTTGGCTCTCGCCGGACATGTGGATGATCGAGGCCCCCTTCGCCACCCACCAGAATATCCGCACCAGCCTGCTGACCATCTTCCACGACGCCGCCTCGATCACCGAACAAACCGACGCCTGGATCCGACTTGACCTGACGGCCAACGACCTTCCCTCCCTGATGGAACGCCTGTGCAACACCGACTTGCGCGCCGCCCCCGCTGGCCATGCCACCCGCACGGTGATTGATCATCTGGGCTGTTACCTGATCAAACACAGTGCGACGGACATCACCCTTTACGGACCGCGCTCCTCGGCCGAAACCCTGCATCACGCCTTGACCGTCGCCGCCCAGTCCCTCGTCTGATTTGCTCCTTTGAAAATACTCCCGCCGGAGGCTCCGCCGCCTCCCCGAAACTTGCCACGTTCATTTTTTCACCTATAGTAAACACAGAGTGAGTTTTGGGGGTGTCATGACAGATGAAGCCTTACCCTTTGTGGCCCGCGGCAAACCGGCCTTCGATCAGGATCCGCATCGCGTCCGCGATATCACTGAACGCAACCTCGAGGCGGCGATTGGCCGCGAGGTGCGCGCATTTCGCCGCCAACAGGGTCTGACCGTGGCCGATCTGGCCCAGATCACCGGCCTGTCGATCGGTATGCTCAGCAAGATCGAAAACGGCATCACCTCGCCGTCTTTGACGACGCTGCAGGTCCTCAGCCATGCCTTCTCGGTGCCCGTCACCGCCTTCTTCAAATCCTACGAGGAAAGGCGTGAGGTGCAGCACGTCAAGGCCGGCGACCATGTCGAGATTGAACGCCGGGGCACCCGCGCCGGGCACCAGTATAACCTGCTCGGCCATATCGGCTCCAACTCCTCGGGCGTGGTGGTTGAACCTTATCTGATCAGCCTTAGTACCGAATCCGATACCTTTCCGACCTTCCAGCATGAGGGGCTGGAAATGCTCTATATGCTCGAAGGCGAGGTGACCTACCGCCACGGTGACCAGCTTTTCCACCTCAAACCCGGCGACAGCCTGTTCTTTGACGCCGACGCCCGCCACGGCCCCGAGGTGTTGAACCTCCTGCCCGCCCGCTATCTGTCGGTGATCTGCTACCCTCAGGGTTAGCCGGCCCCAGTCAGGTGGGCCAGACCGTGGCCCGGAGTC
>JANNAF010000377.1:0-1911 GCA_031384005.1 Rhodobacterales bacterium
TGATTGCCACAGGGGCCGACCTGAACGCCCATCTGGGTCTGGACCCGCGCCCGGCCCTTTTTGCCGCATTGGAGGCCCCAAACCGCAATGCGGCGGCGGTTCAGCGCCTGATCGCCGCGGGTGCCGATCCGTCCGACCTGACCGGGGCTGACGGTGAAACCGCCATGAGCTGGGCCCTTCTGGCACCGGACACGACCGTATTCGACCCCGCCGAGGAGCGGCGCTTGTTTCAGACCTTATTGCAGCACGGCGCCGACCCGAACGAGGGCTGTGGTGATTTCGGGTCGGTGTTGAACCGGGCCATCATCATGGGCCTGCCGGTGCATGTCGAGGTGCTGTTGGCGGCAGGTGCCGGGACCGGGGCAGCAACGCCTTATGATTTTGCCATCCAACGTCTGGCCCGCGCCCCGTCGCTGGTTCTGGCAGCCCCCAAGCCCGCGGTGCTGGCGATGCTGCTGGAGGCCGGTGCCAATCCGCTGGAAGTGGGAGAGTTTGGCCAGACCGCACTGGATTTTGTCACCGCCGAGGCTGCCGAGGCGCGCGCGGTCCAGACGACCGAGGACCCATGGACCGTGGCCCATGCCGCCGCCCTGACCCAGTCGGCGGGTCTTTTGCAAGACTGGGCCAATCGGCGTTCTGCGCTGCGAAACTGACGCTTGACCTTGCGGGCGGTGCAAGGGAAGAGGGGGCTTGCTCAGGAGGTCCCCATGGCGCGCACAGTCTATCTGAACGGCGAATATCTGCCCGAAACCGAGGCGAAAGTCTCAATTTTCGACCGGGGCTTTCTGATGGCGGACGGGGTCTATGAGGTGACCTCGGTGCTGGGCGGCAAGCTGATTGATTTTGACGGCCATTGCGCCCGGCTGGCGCGTTCGCTGGCCGAACTGGACATGGCCGCACCCTGTTCGGATGCGGATTTGCTGGCCGCCCACCGCGAATTGGTTTCCCGTAACGACATCACGGATGGCATGGTCTATCTGCAAGTGACGCGCGGCAATCCGGGGGACCGCGATTTCGCCTATCCGGGGCCGGAAACCACGCCCACGCTGGTCATGTTTACCCAAAACAAGCCCGGTCTTGCCGAAAATCCTGCGGCCAAAACCGGCTGGCGGGTGATTTCGGTGCCCGATGCCCGTTGGGGTCGCCGCGATATCAAGACGGTGCAGTTGCTGTATCCGTCGATGGCCAAGATGATGGCCAAGGCCGCCGGGGTGGATGACAGCTGGTTCGTGCAGGACGGCGTGGTGACCGAAGGCACCTCGAACAACGCCTATATCATCAAGGGCAACCGCATCATCACGCGCCATCTGTCCAACGACATCCTGCACGGCATCACCCGTGCCGCCGTGCTGCGCTTTGCCGCCGAAGCGCAAATGGAGGTCGAGGAGCGCCCGTTCACCGTAACCGAGGCGCAGGATGCGGACGAAGCCTTTGTCACATCCGCATCAGCCTTTGTCATGCCGGTTGTCGAGGTAGATGGCATGGCCATTGGCAGCGGCAAACCGGGTGCCACGGTGGCCCGGCTGCGCGAAATCTATCTGGACGAGATGCGCCGCGCTGCGATCTGACTTGTAGGATGGGCAGTTCGGCCGTTTCAGCCTGCTGAAATGGACGGTTTGCCCATCTTGATTGCGGCGGGTTTGCCCTGTTTGGGTGGGCGAAAGATGGGCAAACCGCCTTTTCGAGATCGAAAAGGCGAACTGCCCATCCTACAAGTCACTTGGTATCAACCCCCGTCGGGCCTAGCCCTGGACCGGCGGTTCGCCCCCGACATTGGCGCGAAACGCCTCGGCAAAGGCGGCTTGTTTCGTCGCGTCGGCTGCTGTCTGGTTTTGCGCGACCCAATCGGCATAGGGCATGCCGTAAACCTGCGCACGCGCCTCATCCTTGGTCATCGCGATGCCTTGGGTC
>JANNAF010000381.1:0-1560 GCA_031384005.1 Rhodobacterales bacterium
CGACCTTGGCTGTGTCGGGGTCGAATTTCGCAATGACTTTGCCGGCCCCTTGTTCGACGGCGAAGACCCCGCCGTTGTGGGCGCTGCGGTCAAGGCGCGGGGCCTGCGCTTTCTGGCCCTGGCCGAGGTCAAGATGTTCAACGACTGGTCTGCTGCCAAGGAAGCCGAGGCGCTGGCCCTGATGAAGATCGCCGTCGCGGCGGGGGCCGAGGCCATCAGCCTGATCCCGCGCAATGACGGGGTTGCCACGGACCGCGCCGAAAGCTTTGCGGTGACAGAAGTGGCCCTGCGCGCCCTTTTGCCCATGCTGCGGGCGCATGGATTGAAGGCGATGGTGGAACCCCTGGGCTTTGCCGTCTGTTCGCTGCGCTACAAGGATGTTCTGGCCGAGGTGATCGACAAGGTTGGCGGGCGGGGGACCTATTTCATGGTACATGACACATTCCACCACGCCCTTGCCGGGTTTGGCCCGATCTACCCTGAATTGACCGGCATAGTGCATGTGTCGGGGGTGTGTGACGCGATCTATCTGGACGACATGCGCGACCCGCACCGTGTGCTGGTGGACGCAGGTGACGTGCTGGGCAATGTCGCGCAAATCCGGGCGCTGCGGGCGGGCGGCTATGCCGGGCCGATCAGCTATGAACCCTTTGCGCCCAGCGTTCACGCGCTGGACAACCCAGGGCCGGCGCTTGCCGCCTCGATGGAATTCATTCGTCAAGGCGCCCTAGCCTGAGGCGAAGATATACCGCCCGCAGGGGCGGTCCGGTGGGAGAGATCGGTGTGCCGGACACCTTTTGTGGAGGAACAAGACATGAAAAAGACCCTTATCGTCGCTGGTTTTGCTGCCCTGATGGGCACCAGCGTTCTGGCGGATGGCATCGGCGTTTCGATGGCAGCGTTTGACGACAACTTTCTGACCGTGCTGCGCAACGGCCTGCAAGCCCAGGCCGAAGCGGCCGGTCTGTCGGTGCAGATCGAGGATGCGCAGAACGACGTGGCCAAGCAGTTGGACCAGATCAACAACTTCATCGCATCCGGTGTGTCCGCGATCATCGTGAATGCGGTTGACACCAGCGCCACCCAAGCCATGTCGGACGCTGCCGCCGCTGCGGGTGTGCCGCTGGTCTATGTGAACCGCCAGCCGATCAACCTGGACACCCTGCCCGACAACCAGGCCTTCGTCGCGTCGAACGAGGTCGATTCGGGCACGCTGGAAACCATCGCGCTGTGCGACAACTGGGCCGCCGAAGGCAAAACCGAGGTCAACGTCTATGTCATGCAGGGCGAGCTTTCCAACCAGGCCGCCGTGCAGCGCACCGCCGACATCCATGACGTGATGGCCTCGGGCAATTGCGGCGTGACCCTGAACATCATCGACGAGCAGACTGCCAACTGGTCGCGCGATCAGGCACAGAACATGATGACCAACTGGTTGTCGACCGGCACCGCATTCGATGCCGTCATCGCCAACAATGACGAAATGGCCATTGGCGCGATTCAGGCATTGAAAGCGGGCGGCGTGGCGATGGATGCAGTGATCGTTTCGGGCATCGACGC
>JANNAF010000400.1:0-17622 GCA_031384005.1 Rhodobacterales bacterium
ACCTTCATCTTTAATGCCGTCAATGACACGCTATATTGGGATGCGGATGGGACCGGGGCACAAGCGAAGGTTGCGGTCTGTGTGCTGACCAATGTAGCGTCCCTGTCGGCGGCGAATTTCGATCTGGTCTGAGTTTCAATAATATAGGGGAGGTTTCAGGCCTCTCCGGCACCCAGTACGGATATTCAGAAACAAAACGGCAGTTTCAAAGTTTCGCCCGCATCAACATCCCGAACAGGTCGCGCGGGTCGTCGGGGTCGGCGATCATGTCCAATTGGGTGAACAGTCCGGTTTCGGTGACTTTGCGGCGGACATAGCGCAGGGCGGCGAAGTCCTCGATTGCGAAGCCCACGGAATCGAACAGCGTAACCTCGTCCGGGCGGGTGCGGCCTTGGGCGGTGCCGGTGATGACCTGCCACAGTTCGGTGACGGGGTGGTCGGCAGGCAATTGCTGGATCTCGCCTTCGATCCGGGTTTGGGGCGGGTATTCGACAAAGATGGTGGAACGCATCAGGATATCGTGGTGCAACTCGGTCTTGCCGGGGCAGTCACCGCCGACGCCGTTGATGTGAACGCCAGAGCCCACCATGTTGTCGGTCAGGATGGTGGCATAGTTCTTGTCGGCGGTGACGGTGGTGATGATTTGCGCCCCCTCGATCGCCTGTTCGGCGGTGGTGCATTGGGTGATGGTCAGGCCGCTGTGGGCAAGGTTGCGGGCGCATTTTGCCGTGGCGACGGGGTCGATGTCGTAAATACGGATATGGGTCACCCCGCAGATCGCCTTGAAGCCCAGCGCCTGAAACTCGGCCTGAGCGCCATTGCCGATCAGGGCCATGGTGGTGCTGCGCGGTGGCGCGAGAACCCGCGCCGCAAGGGCCGAGGTGGCCGCAGTGCGCAGCGCAGTCAGCATGGTCATTTCCGACAACAGCACCGGATAGCCCGTGGCCACATCGGCCAAAAGGCCAAAGGCGGTGACGGTTTGCAGCCCGCGTTTCATGTTGGACGGATGGCCGTTCACATATTTGAAGCCGTAGGTTTCACCGTCCGAGGTGGGCATCAGTTCGATCACGCCGACATCGGAGTGCGAGGCGACGCGGGGGGTTTTGTCAAACTGGGGCCAGCGGCGGAAATCGGCCTCGATCTCGGACGCGATGTCGGTCAGCATGGTCTCGACGCCAATGTGATGCACCAGTTTCATCATGTGGTCGACGGAAACAAAGGGGACGAGGTTCAGCATCAAAAGCTCCGGGTTGGGCGGTCGAACACTTTGCGGCCCATGAGGGAGCCGACCAGATCAACCATCAGTTTGGCGGTGCGGCCGCGTTCGTCGAGGAAGGGGTTGAGTTCCACAAGGTCAAGCGAGGTGACAAGGCCGGATTCGTGGAGAAGCTCCATCACCAGATGCGCCTCGCGGAAGGTGGTGCCGCCGGGGACAGTGGTGCCGACGGCGGGGGCGATGGCGGGATCAAGGAAATCGACGTCGAGGGAAACGTGGAGCATGCCTTGGGCGGCCTGCACGGCCTGCAGGAATTCGCGCAGGGGGGCGACGATGCCGCGTTCGTCAAGGACGCGCATGTCGTTGATGGCGATGTCATGGCTCAAAAGGGCGGCATGTTCGGCGGGATCAACCGAGCGGATGCCGTAAAGGCAGATCCGTTCGGCCGGAATCACGCCGGGAAACGGCGGAAAGGCGTCAAAGCCGGAGCGCCCGGCGATATATGCGACCGGGGTGCCGTGCAGATTGCCCGTGGTGGTGGTCAGGGGCGTGTGGAAGTCGGAATGAGCGTCCAGCCACAACAAGAACAGCGGGCGGTCGTGGCGGGCGGCATAGGTGGCGGCCCCGGAGACTGTGCCCAGCGCCAGCGAATGGTCGCCGCCAAGGATGATGGGCAGCCCGCCTTGGGACAGGGCATCGTCGACGCGGTCGGCCAGAACCTGCGTCCAGCCCAGCAATTCGGGCAGGTGGTGCACCGCCGGATTGGGGCAGGTCGCCTCGGTCAAGTCGGGCAGGGACACATCGCCCCAGTCCTGAACCCCGTGGCCAAGGTCGCCGATAGCGGCCGCAATGCCCGCAACGCGGTAGGCAGCAGGGCCCATGACACAGCCCTGGCGGCGTTGGCCGTCGTCGATCGGGGCACCGATCAGGATGGTTTTGGACATGGCAATCTCCTTTTGCGGGCAGGGTGTTTCCGGCTTGCGGGAAAAGATAGGCGATATATGGTCATTCAGGACAGGCTTTTGTGCAAAACGGCAAGGGAAAGTGTCATAATGGACGACGTGGATCAGCGGTTGCTGGCAGAGTTGCGGCGTGATGGGCGGGCGTCACTGTCCGATCTGGCCGAGCGGTTGAATGTCAGTCGCGCGACGGTCCGGGCGCGAATGGAGCGGTTGACGGCGCGGGGCGAGATTGCCGGGTTTACCGTGCTGACAAGGTCCGATGTAACGGCGGCCCCGGTGCGCGGGTTGATGATGATCGGCATTGAGGGGCGCGGCACGGAAAAGGTGATGGCGCGTTTGACGGGCATCCCGGCGGTGCTGGCGGTTCATTCGACCAATGGCAAATGGGATCTGGTGGCTGAATTGGGGGCGCAGACCTTGCAGGAATTGGACGATGTGTTGCGGATCATCCGCAAGCAGGAGGGGGTTGTGTCCTCAGAGACCAACCTGTTGTTGTCCACGCGCAAGGCGGGGCGGCGGTGATGGGCCCGCAATCGGAACCGCAGCAGGCGTTGGACTGGTTGCAAAAGGGTGGATTGGCATTGGGCCCCGAGTGGGAACAGGCGCATGAAATTTGCCAGCGCGCCGAGGGCAGGCGGGACCATGATCTGGTGCATGCGCTGTGTCACTGGATCGAGGGGGATGTGGCCAATTGCAACTATTGGTATGCCCGGGTTGCCCCTTGGGTGCGGGCTTTTTCGATTGCAGAGGAGTGGGTGGCGGTGCGGGCCACGGTGGCGTGAACGGCAGGCCATTGGAACCCGCCGGATTTCGTCCTAAGATCAGCCAAAACCGGAGGCACTGATGATCGTAGAGCTTGGACATTTCGCGCTGATACTGGCCTTTGTCGTGGCCATATTGCAGACCGTACTGCCGATGATCGGGGCGCATCGCCGGGACGCTGTGATGATGGCGGTGGCGGGGCCGGCGTCGGTGGCGCAGTTCTGGCTGGTGGCGGTGGCCTTTGCGGCGCTGACCTATGCCTTTGTGGTCAGTGATTTTTCGCTGCGGATCGTGGTTGGCAATTCGCATACGTTGAAGCCGATGCTGTACAAGGTGGCCGGGGTTTGGGGCAACCATGAGGGGTCGTTGCTGCTGTGGGTGCTGTGTCTGGCGCTGTTTGGGGCCTGTGTCCATTGGTTTGGCCACAATCTGCCCGCGACGTTGAAGGCGCGGGTTTTGGCGGTGCAGGCGTCGATCGGGGTGGCGTTCATGGCGTTCACCTTGTGGACGTCGAACCCGTTTGACCGTTTGGCCAGCCCGCCGATGAACGGGCAGGACCTGAACCCGTTGTTGCAGGACCCTGGTTTGGCCTTTCATCCGCCGTTTCTGTATCTGGGCTATGTCGGCCTGAGCATGGCGTTTTCATTCGCCATCGCCGCCCTGATCGAGGGGCGGGTCGATGCCGCATGGGGGCGCTGGGTGCGTCCGTGGACATTGGCCGCGTGGGTTTTCCTGACCATTGGCATCGCGATGGGGTCGTGGTGGGCCTATTACGAATTGGGTTGGGGCGGGTTCTGGTTCTGGGATCCGGTGGAAAACGCGTCGTTCATGCCGTGGCTGATTGCCACAGCCCTGATCCACTCGGCCATCGTGGTGGAAAAGCGTGAGAGTTTGAAGGCGTGGACCATTCTGCTGGCCATTCTTGCCTTTGGCTTTTCGCTGATCGGCACGTTCATTGTGCGGTCGGGGGTGATCACATCGGTCCATGCCTTTGCCACGGACCCCGAGCGTGGGGTGTTCATTCTGGCTATCCTGGCCGTGTTTTTTGGCGGGGCACTGGCGTTGTTTGCGGCAAGGGCCGGGGCGTTGGAGGCGAAGGGGGTCTTTGCCACGGTCAGCCGCGAATCGGCGTTGGTCGTCAACAACCTGCTGCTGACGGTGTCGGCCTTTGTTGTGTTCATCGGGACGATCTGGCCCTTGGTGGCCGAGATGGTCTGGGGCCGCGCGTTGAGCGTCGGTGCACCATTCTTTGACGCCGCCTTTACGCCCTTTGTGATTGCGGCAGCGATTGTGCTGCCCATTGGGGCGGTGATGCCGTGGAAGCGGGCGGAACTGGGCCGGGCGATCCGGCCGTTTCGCGGCGCCATAGTCTTGTCTATTGCCGTGGCATTGTTGGTTTATGCGCTGCAATCGGGGCGGTCGGCGATGGGGCCGCTGGGGGTTGGGTTGGCGGTCTGGGTGGTTGCCGGGTCGGTGGTGGATTTGTGGCAGCGCAGCGGCCGGGGTGCCTTGGGCGACAGGTTGGGTCGTTTGGGGCGTCTGCCGCGCGCCGATTGGGGGCGGGCCTTTGCCCATGCGGGTCTGGGTGTGACGATGTTCGGTGTCGCGGCCATGACGACGTGGTTGACCGAGGATATCCGGGTTGTGCAGGCCGGAGAGACCTATGCCTTGGGCCAGTATGAGGTGACGCTGGTCGGCGTGACCGAGGAGCCGGGGCCGAATTACATGGCGCTGCGCGCCGAAATGCGCGTGACCAAGGATGGAACCGAGGTGGCGCGGATGTATCCTGAAAAGCGGACCTATCCGGTGGCGGCCATGGCCACGACCGAGGCTGCGATCCGGCAAGGGGTGGCTGATGACATCTATCTGGTGATTGGTGACCCACAAGAGGGTGGGGGCTGGGCGGTGCGCAGTTACATCAAGCCCTTTGCCAATTGGTTGTGGGGTGGGGTTTTGATCATGGCGCTGGGGGGGTTCCTGAGCCTGTCTGACCGGCGGTTCCGGGTTGCGGCCCCGGCGGCGCGGCGCGCAACGCAGGTGCCTGCGGAATGACCATGTTGGGCAGCCTTGGCAGGGGGGTGGTGCTGGCAACGGCATTGGTCCTGATGGCGGCACCCGGGTTTGCGGTGCGGCCAGACGAGATTTTGCCGGATGCGGCGCTGGAGGCGCGGGCACGTGCCCTGAGCCAAGAGCTGCGCTGTCTGGTGTGTCGCAATGAAAACATCGATGACAGCGACGCCCCGCTGGCGCGCGATCTGCGCCTGTTGGTGCGTGAACGGCTGGTGGCGGGCGACAGCGATGTGGCGGCGATGGCCTTGATTGTGGACCGCTACGGCGAGTTTGTGCTGCTGAACCCCACAACCACCGGGGCCAATCTGTTGTTGTGGTTGGCGGGCCCCTTGATGCTGCTGAGTGGGGGGGCGATTGCCTATGTCTCGTTGCGCAAGCGCAAGGAGGATGAGGTGCCAGCCCTGAGTGAGGCTGACCTGACGCGGTTGGCCGACCTGAACAAACCGTGACGCGGCGTCTGCCTTGGCTTTGCGGGCTGGTCGGCTAGGCTGGTCGTTGCGCAAAAACCCGGGGGACCTGCGATGTTTCAGACGATCCTTTATCAGGTGACGGATGGGGTGGCGGTGCTGACCTTGAACCGGCCCGAAGTCATGAACGCGCTGAGCAGTGTGATGCGCCAAGAGATGTTGAGCGCGGTGCACAGCGCAGGCGAAGAAGCGCGGGTGCTGGTGCTGACCGGGTCAGGCCGGGCGTTTTGTTCGGGGCAGGATTTGTCGGATGTTCACATGGCCACGGTGGATCTGGAGGCCGTGCTGCGCGATGAATACGAGCCCTTGCTAAGCGCCATTGTGGCCTGTCCGATCCCGGTCATTGCTGCGGTGAACGGGGCCGCTGCGGGGGCGGGGGCCGGGTTGGCGTTGGCGTGCGATGTTGTGATCGCAGCGCAAAGCGCCAGTTTCATTCAGGCATTTACCCGGATCGGATTGGTGCCAGATGCCGGGGGCAGTTATTGGTTGCCACGTCAGGTGGGTTTGGCGCGGGCCATGGGGGCGATGTTGTTTGCCGAAAAGGTGACAGCGCAGCAGGCCGCAGACTGGGGCATGATCTGGGAAGCGGTGCCTGACACGGAATTTGCCACCCATTGGCTGGCGCGGGCCGCGACCTTGGCTGCCGGGCCATCGCGGGCCTATCAGGGGGTCAAACAGGCGCTGCGGGCCAGTTTTGACAACGATTTCGCGGGCCAACTGGCACTGGAGGCGCGGTTGCAGGGCGAATGTGGAAAATCACAGGATTTTCGCGAAGGTGTTGCGGCGTTTTTGGAAAAACGTGCAGCGCGGTTTGAGGGGCGCTGACGATTTTTCTGCGAAAAATCTGCACCGGGACGTTTTGCACCGGGACGTGGTGGTCCCGGTGCAGACCTGGATGGGGTCAGGCGCCGCGCGACAGGGCAGCCACCCCGGTGCGGGCAATCTCGCGCAGACCCAAGGGGCGCATCAGGTCGGCAAATGCGTCGATCTTTTCGGGCGTGCCGGTCATTTCGAACACAAAGCTTTCCAAGGTGCTGTCCACCACATTGGCGCGGAAAATCTCGGCCAGACGCAGAGCCTCGATCCGCGCCTCGCCGCGGCCTGTGACCTTGAACAGTGCCAGTTCGCGCTGCACGGCGGGGCCTTCGGCGGTCAGGTCATGCACTTCGTAGACCACGACCATCCGCTCTAACTGCGCCCGGATCTGGGCGATCACGGCCGGGGTGCCGCGCGTGACGACGGTGATGCGGGACAGGTGGCTGGCGTGGTCGGTTTCGGCGACGGTCAGGCTTTCGATGTTATAGCCGCGGCCGGAAAACAGGCCGATCACCCGGGCCAGCACGCCGCTTTCGTTGGCGACGACGACAGCTAGGGTATGGCTTTCGATCAGGTCGCCGTTGGGGTCGCGCAGTTCGTAAGCCGAGTGGCTGCTTGAGCCTTTTTTGATGTTCAGGGCGGACATGCTATTGCTCTTTTCCAAATGGGGTCGGGTCCCCGGGGTGGCCCCCCGGGGCGGGGGTTCAGACCAGGACCGCGCCTTTGGCGCCGATGACACCTGCGGTATCCGCATCGCCCAGCAGCATTTCGTTGTGCGGTTTGCCTGAGGGGATCATCGGAAAGCAGTTTTCATGCTTTTCGACGCGGCAGTCAAAGATGACCGGGCCGGGGTAGGCCAGCATTTCGCGGATCGCCTCGTCCAGATCGGCGGGGTCGTCGATGCGGATGCCTTTGCAGCCAAACGCCTCGGCCAGTTTCACGAAATCGGGCAGGCTTTCGGACCACGAGGAGGAGTAGCGTTGGCCGTGCAGCAATTCCTGCCACTGGCGCACCATGCCAAGGCGTTCATTGTTCAGGATGAACTGTTTGACCGGCGTGCGGAACTGCATCGCGGTGCCCATTTCCTGCATGTTCATCAACCAGGACGCCTCGCCCGCCACGTTGATGACCAAGGCGTCGGGGTGGGCGACCTGCACGCCGATCGATGCCGGCAAACCGTAACCCATGGTGCCAAGACCGCCGCTGGTCATCCAGCGGTTAGGATCCTCGAACCCCAGAAACTGGGCGGCCCACATCTGATGCTGGCCAACCTCGGTCGTGATGTAACGGTCGTGGCCGCGGGTCAGCGCCTCCAGCCGCTCCAGGGCGTATTGCGGTTTGATGGTGGTGGTCGATTGTTTGTAGGTCAGGCATTTGACGGCCCGCCATTCCGCGATCTGTTTCCACCATTTGGCGACGGCTGCCGCATTGGTTTTGGACCCGCGCTGTTTCCACAAGGTCAGCACGTCTTGCAGCACCTCGGTCACGTCGCCGACGATGCCGACCTCGACATGGATCACCTTGTTGATCGACGAGGGGTCGATATCGATATGCACCTTTTTCGAATGGGGCGAGAAATCCTTGAGCCGGCCCGTGATGCGGTCGTCAAAGCGGGCACCGATGTTGATCATCAGATCGCAGCCGTGCATGGACAGGTTTGCCTCGTACAGCCCGTGCATGCCCAGCCAGTTTTTGCCCGAGGCCGGGTAGGACCCAAGGCCCATCAGCGTCGAGGTGATCGGGAAATCGGTGCCTGCGACCAGTTCGCGCAGCAGGTGCGACGCCTGTGGCCCCGAGTTCACGACACCGCCGCCGGTATAAAACACCGGGCGTTCGGCCTGTTCCATCATTTCGACCAAACGCAGGATCTGATCCGGGTCGCCCTTGGTGCGGGGCTGGTAATGCGGGGTCTTGATCTGGTTCGGGCCGACATAGATGCTTTCGGCGAATTGCACATCCTTGGGGATGTCGATCAGAACCGGGCCGGGGCGGCCTTTGGTTGCGACATGAAACGCAAGGTGGATGGTTTCGGCCAGTTTGGCCGTGTCTTTGACCAGCCAGTTCATCTTGGTGCAGGGCCGGGTGATGCCGACGGTATCGGCCTCCTGGAAACCATCGGTGCCGATCATGAAGGTGGGGACCTGGCCCGACAGGACGATGATCGGGATGCTGTCCATCAGCGCATCGGTCAGACCGGTGACGGCATTGGTGGCCCCGGGGCCCGAGGTGACCAGTGCCACGCCCGGCTTGCCGGTCGAGCGTGCGTAGCCTTCGGCCATGTGGACCGCACCCTGTTCGTGCCGCACGAGGATGTGGCGAATGTCATTTTGTTGAAAGATGGCGTCATAGATGGGCAGCACGGCGCCGCCTGGATAGCCGAATACAACCTCGACCCCCTGATCCTTGAGGGCCTGAACCACCATCTCTGCGCCGGTCATAAGGGTTTTCATCTGTCAATCCTCGCTTCATCGCAACAAAAAGCCCCCGGTTTGGGGGCGGGGCGCGTGGGAACCTGTCTGGTTGTCCGTTACCGGCCCATGCGCTGTCGTTCTACATCTGTGATCAGCCGTGTCATGTCACGCCCCTTTGGATGTTGGCGGACACTAGGAGTGGGTTGGCGGGGCGTCAACCGTAAAACGACATGGAATGTGTCGTTTGGCCGGGTATTTTTGTTTTTTTGTTGCGGCCGCGATGAAACTTGTGAAACTTTCGGAATAATTGATGGTTTGGGCTGCACCAAAGCGCCTGGGATCGGCCTAAAATCGCCGATCACCGGGCTGCGTCATGTAAATTAGTTTAACATAGGTCTTGAAACCGAAGGCAGAGAAGGGCATGTTGGCTCATGTGAAAGACATTCACATCGCAACAACAAGGGAGACCAAGCCGATGTACACTGCCCCCAATGCCACCCAGACGGCGATGCCCAAAGGAGGCGTCATGGCCTGGGCCAAGGGTGCCGAGCAATGGCTCGACGACCGTGGCCGCAAGGCGTGGATCATCGCGATGGTCCTGGGATTCATCTTTGTCTGGCCCGTCGGGCTGGCCCTTCTGGCTTATATGATCTGGAGCAAACGCATGTTCAACCGTTCTTGTGCCCACAAATCCGACAGCATGTCCGACCGTGGTGGCCCATGGGCCCGAAACAGCCATCTAGGCTATGGCGCGACCTTTCGGTCGTCCGGCAACGCCGCGTTCGACGCCTACAAGGCCGAGACGATCCGCCGCCTGCAAGACGAGCAAGAAGCATTCGAGGCCTTTTTGCAGCGTTTGCGTGATGCCAAGGACAAGTCCGAGTTTGACACCTTCATGAACGACCGGGCCCGCGTCAATGCGGCAGCCGCAACGCCAGAGGCCGATACCACGCCCAAGACCGGCGAATACTGACACCAACATCCACGGCTCCCCCTGATCGGGGGGGCCTCGTCCTTTGGAGGCAGACATGCAGACCTATGCCTATCCCGACCCCGCAACGCAAAGCCATTTTTATGCCGATGCGACGATGAAGCGCGCGTTTGCCTGGGTGATAGACACGACCGTCACGGCCTTTCTGGTGGCGTTGGTGGTTCCGTTCACCGGGTTTTTGGCGCTGTTCTTTTTGGGTGGCCTGTATGTCGCGATCAACTTTTTGTACCGCTGGATTGGTCTGGCACGCCATTCGGCCACCTTTGGAATGCGCCTGATGGGGGTGGAGTTTCGTGACGTGCAAGGGTTGCGGATGGGGGCGGGGCTGGCCCTGGTGCACACGGTGTTTTACGCGCTGTCGGTGGCCTTTGTGATCCCGCAGATCCTGTCGATCCTGATGATGGGTACCTCGGCGCGTGGGCAGGGTTTGACCGATGTGGTGTTGGGGACCGTTCTGATCAACCGCGCGGCGATGGACTGAATCGGCGGCGGCTTGAACTCGGGGCTTGGCGGATGGCACAACCCTTGCTAACCTGCCCACTGACCACGCGAGTTCTGACGGATACATGCGCCACACCCTGCCCATCGCGCCGCAATTCTATGTGACGGCCCCGCAGCCCTGCCCGTACCTTGACGGGCGGATGGAGCGTAAGCTGTTCACGTCGCTGCAGGGCGATCATGCGCAAAAGCTGAACGATGCCCTGTCCAAGCAGGGGTTCCGCCGCAGCCAGAATGTGCTGTACCGCCCGTCTTGCGCCGAATGTTCGGCCTGCCTGTCGGCCCGCATCCGGGTGGCCGACTTCGTGCCGAACCGGACCCACCGCAAGGTGTTGAAGGCGACGGCCCATTTGCGGCGCAATGCAACCAGCCCGTGGGCGACCGAGGATCAGTTTGCCCTGTTTCGCCGGTATCTGGATGCCCGGCACGCGGATGGCGGCATGGCCGACATGGACGTGTTCGAATTTGCCGCCATGATCGAGGAGACCCCGGTCAAAAGCCGTGTGATCGAATACACCCGCCCCGCCGAGGAGGGCGAGCGGTCGCGGCCCTTGTCGGTGGTCAGCCTGACCGATGTGTTCGACGACGGGTTGAGCATGGTGTATTCGTTTTATGACCCGAAACTGGCTGACCTCAGCCTTGGGACCTTTGCCATTCTGGACCATATCGCCATCGCGCGTGAGGCGGGGTTGCCCTATGTTTATCTGGGCTATTGGGTGCCGGGCAGTCGCAAGATGGGGTACAAAGCCGGGTTCTCGGCGTTGGAGATTTACAAGGGTGGCCAGTGGGTGCCAATTGGCGACCCCGCCGACCACCGGGCCGAACTGCACCCCTTGTCAGTGGACCCGATTGCCGAACAGGTCGCCCGCATCAACCTGCCCGAGGCGCGGACCCCGCGCGAATGAGGCAGCGCATCACGGCGGTGGCGCTGGTCGTGCCGGACTATGATGCGGCGATCCGGTTTTTTTGTGATGTGCTGGGCTTTGCCCTGATCGACGACATCGATCAGGGCCGCAAACGCTGGGTCACGGTGGAACCGGTGGGGGGTGGGTTGCGGCTGGTGCTGGCGCAGGCCGAGGGTGCGGCGCAGCAAGCGGCGATTGGCAATCAGGCGGGCGGGCGGGTCTGGCTGTTTATGCAGACCGACGATTTCGCCCGCGATCATGCAAGGATGACAGCGGCGGGCGTGGTGTTCGAGGAGGTGCCGCGCCACGAACCTTACGGAATCGTGGCGGTCTGGCGCGATCCGTTTGGCAACCGCTGGGACCTTATTCAGCCGACCTGAACCGCAAAGGGCTGCAAGGTTGCGCCGGTCAGGGCCAACAGGGTTGCGGGAGCGATGGCAAAGATGTGGTGTGGGGTGCCTGCCGCCGCCCAAACCTCGGCAAAGGCCATCAGCGTCGGGTCCATCCAGATTGGCACAGGCGTCAGATGGCCCAGCGGCGCCACGCCGCCGATGGCAAAACCGGTGATCTTGCGCACCGTATCTGCATCGGCGCGCGTCAACGCCTCGCCCGCCAATGATGTGGCGTGGATCGGGTCGACCTGATTGCCGCCAGCGGTCAGGAACATATACAGGCTGCCGCTGACGCCCTGAAACAGGATTGATTTGACGATCTGGTCCAGCGCCACCCCTGCGCCCGCTGCGGCCTGTGCTGCGGTGCGGGTGGCGGCCGGCATCTCGTGCACGGTCACCTGCAGGCCAGCGGCGGCAAGGGCGCACTTTACGCGGGTCAGGCTTTTGCTCATGCCACTTTGTACCCCAAGCGTTGGCGGCGGCAAGCCTGCCGTTGACGCTGCCGATGGCGGGGGCCATTCTGGGGCCATGACATTTGCCAGCCACATCATCCGCCAACCCCGGCCGTTCGACGCCAGCGCCGGTGCAGGAATTTCCGACCGTTTTCACGATCTTGATGCGGTTGGGTTGTTGTCTGCCGTGGCCGCCTGTTCGCCCTATCTGATGGGGTTGATGCTGCGGGAAGAGGCGTTCTTGCGTGACGGTCTGACCATGCAGCCGGATGCGGCGCTGGATGCGCAGTTCGCGGCGTTGGAGGGGTTGACGACCGAGGTGCTGGGCAGCGGTTTGCGCCAGATCAAGCGGCGCGTCGCGCTGTGGACGGCGCTGTGCGATCTGGGCGGGGTCTGGCCGTTGGAAACCGTGACGCAGACACTGACACGGTTGGCGGATCAGGCGGTCGATGTAACGCTGCAACGGTTGGTCGCGGACGAGATCCGGCGGGGCAAGTTGCCGGGCGCGGTGGCGGGGGACGAGGCGACCGCAGGCGGCATGGTGGCGCTTGCCATGGGCAAGATGGGGGCGGGTGAGCTGAACTATTCCAGCGATATCGACCTGATCTGTCTGTTCGACGAAACCCGCTACAGGGGTGTTGAACAAGAGGCGCGTGCCGCTTTTATCCGCGTGACACGGCGCATGGCGTCGGTCCTGTCTGACATCACTGCCGAGGGCTATGTCTTTCGCACCGATTTGCGGTTGCGGCCCGATGCATCGGTCACCCCGGTGTGCATTTCGATGGCAGCCGCCGAGGCGTATTACGAGGCCGAGGGCCGGACATGGGAACGCGCCGCCTATATCAAGGCGCGGCCCTGTGGCGGCGATCTGGCGGCTGGGGCGCGGTTCTTGAAAACTCTGTCGCCCTTTGTCTGGCGCAAGCATCTGGATTTTGCCGCCATTCAAGACGCCCATGACATGCGCCTGCGCATCCGCGAACACCGTGGCCTGCGCGGGGCCCTGGCGGTCGAGGGGCATGATCTGAAACTGGGGCAGGGCGGCATCCGCGAGATCGAGTTTTTCACCCAGACCCGCCAGTTGATTGCCGGGGGTCGTGACCCTGACCTGCGGTCGCGCGGCACGGTCGAGGGTTTGCGCGCCCTTGCAGCCAAGGGTTGGTTGCCGGACGAGGTGGCCACAGAACTGACCAGCCAATACCGCCAGCACCGCGAATTGGAGCATCGTTTGCAGATGGTTCTGGACGAACAGACCCACAAACTGCCCTCGACCCCCGAGGGTGTGGCGCGGATTGCGGCGTTCACCGGGCAGGGCGACGCCGCGTTTCGCGCCGATCTGCTGGCGCGGTTGGCCCGGGTCGAACATCTGACGGGTGATTTCTTTGCGCCCGGTCAGGCCGAGGCGGGGCCCGAACTGTCGGGGCGCGCCGCTGCCATTGTCGAGCGGTGGTGGCATTTTCCGGCGCTGCGGTCGGAACGGGCGCAGGTCATCTTTCGCAGGGTGCGGCCCGTGTTGCTGCGCAAGCTGACCCGTGCCGCCAATCCGGATGAGGCATTGGTTGAACTGGATGCGTTTCTGGCCGGATTGCCCGCTGGGGTGCAGATATTTTCGTTGTTCGATGCCAATCCGTCGCTGGTCGATCTGATCATCGATGTTGTGTCGACGGCTCCTGCCCTTGCCCGCCATCTGGCGCGCAACGCGGCGGTGCTGGATGCGGTGATTGGCGGCAGTTTCTTTGCGCCATGGCCGGGACGTGCGGCCCTGACGGCGGCGCTGTCAGCGCGGCTGGCCGCCTGCGACGATTATGAAAAGGCGCTGACCGAGGCGCGCATCTGGGCGCGGGAATGGCATTTCCGGGTAGGGGTTCACCATTTGCGCGGACTGATTGACGGGTTCGAGGCGGGAACCCTCTATGCTGAATTGGCCGAGGCGGTGGTGGCCAGCCTGTGGCCCGTGGTCTGCGCCAGCTTTGCGGCGAAACACGGGGCATTGCCGGGGCGCGGTGCCGTGTTGGTCGGGATGGGGTCGTTGGGGGCAGGGCGGTTGAATGCGGGGTCGGATCTGGATCTGATCATGATTTACGATGCGGCGGGGGTCGAGATGTCGGATGGCGTCCGTCCCTTGGCCGCGCGGCCCTATTACGCCCGGCTGACGCAGGCGATGGTCACCGCATTGACGGCGCAGATGGCTGACGGGCGGCTTTATGAGGTGGACATGAGGCTGCGCCCGTCGGGGCGACAGGGGCCGGTCGCCACCTCGATCGAAAGTTTCCGGTCCTACCAAAGGGATGAGGCCTGGACATGGGAACATCTGGCGCTGTCCCGCGCGCGGGTGTTGGCAGGCGAAGCGGGGTTGGCCGCCGAGGTTGAGGGCCTGCGCCGCCAGGTTCTGGCCGACAAGGGGCGCGGGGCCAGCGTTGTTCAGGACGTGGCCGGGATGCGCGCCCGTCTGGCCGAGGCGAAACCCGGCAGCGGCGCATGGGAGGCCAAGCTGGGTCCCGGCAAGATGATGGATGTCGAATTGCTGGCCCAGATGCTGGCACTGCGCGCTGCCAGTCCGGCTCGATCGGTGGAACGCCAGCTTGCAGCGGGGCGGGTGGCGGGCGATGTGTCGCAAATGGACGAGACGATTTTGCTGCAGGCCTACAGGCTATGCTGGCGTTTGCAGGCGGGATCGCGGCTTTTGACCGATCAGGTGGTGGACCCCACCACATTGGGCGAAGGGGCCCGCGCGTTTTTGCTGCGTGAGGTGGGCGAGGCCGATGCAACCGGATTGACGGCCCGGCTGGCGGCGGTGACAACGGCGGCGGAAACTGTGATTTCGGCCCGATTGGGCCGGTAGGAGACGGCATGGAACTGGCAAAGGCGGACCCCAAGGGTCTGGTGCGCGAAAGCTATAACATCGAAGGCATCACCTTGGGCGAGTGCCGTTCGATCTTTCTGGACTGGGCGCTGAGCCTTGTCAGCGGTCAGGACGTGGCCGAGGTGGCGGATTTCCTGCTGCGCCATTACGGCACGATCAACCCCGATCATCCGATGAACGAGGTCTTGACGGCGGCCCTTGGTCCCAGTGCCACCCCCACGCGGCGCGGCGGGCGGATGGGGCGGGTTGGCTAGGGTCTGTTAGCCCGCTGGTCCGGCGGCCGCAGCCTCAAGCCCGGCCACATCGATCTTGACCATGGTCATCATTGCCTGGACCACCCGACCCGAGGTGTCCGCCTGCATCAACCGAGGCAGGGCGCGTGGGATGATCTGCCAACTGAGCCCATAGCGGTCGGTCAGCCAGCCACAACGGCTGGGGCTGCCGCCGTCTGCCAGCAGCGCGGACCAAAGGTGATCCACCTCGGCCTGCGTGTCGACAAGGGCAAACACCGACGCGGCGGGCGTCAGTTTGTAATGAGGTCCACCGTTCATGGCCGAATAGGCCTGCCCCATCAGGGTAAACTCGACCAGAAAGGCGCGGTTTTGCGGGTCACCCTGCTGGCGAAAGACTTGGGTGATGCGGGCGTCGGGAAAAAGGCTGCAATAGAAGGTTGCAGCCTCTTGCGCATGAGTTTCGAACCAAAGGCAGGTTGAAATGGCAGGTGCGTTCATGGCCAAACCCGGTGCATTGCTGGTCAAACGCTAGGGCATTTCGGGCAGTCTTGCAAGTCAGCGCAGTGCAGCCGCCTCGGCCGCAAGGCGCGTCACCTCGGCCCAGTCGCCGCGCGCCATGGCATCCTTGGGGGCGACCCACGACCCGCCGACGCACAGGATGTTGGGCAAAGCCAGATAATCGCGGGCGTTTTTAAGGCTGATGCCGCCGGTTGGGCAAAACTGGACTTGCGGAATGGGCGAGCCTATGGATTTGAGGAAGGCCGCACCGCCGGACTGTTCCGCCGGAAAGAACTTTTGCACAGTATAGCCTTTTTCCAGCAGGACCATGATTTCCGAGGCAGTTGCCGCACCGGGCAAGAGCGGCAGGTCATATTCGGCGCAGGCGTCCAGTATCCGGTCGGTGGCACCCGGCGAGACGCCAAACGTCGCCCCCGCGGCCTTGGCCGCCTTGACATCGGCGGGCGTCAACAAGGTGCCCGCACCGACGCGTCCACCCGGAACCTCGGTCATGGCGCGGATCGCATCAAGGGCGACGGGGGTGCGCAAGGTGACCTCCAACACAGGCAGGCCCCCGGCGACAAGTGCCTTTGCCAACAAGGCAGCCTGGGCCAGATCTTCGATCACCAGCACTGGGACGACCGGGGCCAGGCGGCAAATTTCGGCGGCGGCACGTGACTGTTCGGCGGGGGTCATCGGACTTCTCCTGAAAGGGCAGGGTGGGGGGCGGTCGTCGAGCCTTCGGCGAGAGTATTTGGAAAAGAGCAAATCAATCGCCCCAGACCCATGCCCGACCGACGGCAGTTGCCATCAATACAGACTGCTGGCACCCATGGTAGAGGTTCCGACAGAGCGGCGGAAGGTTTCAAAAAGCTCGCGGCCATTGCCCCATTCATTACGGGAAAGGTCGATGGTCAACGGGCTGCGGCTGTCGAAATCAGGCGCCAGAACCGACAAGGTGCCGTGAACCGCGTCGAGCCTGACCACATCCCCGTCGCGCAGACGGGCGAGCGGGCCACCTGCGGCGGCCTCGGGCGAGACATGGATTGCGGCCGGAACCTTGCCCGAGGCGCCCGACATGCGGCCATCGGTGACCAGCGCCACTTGCAATCCGCGGTCCTGCAGAACCGACAAAGTGGGGGTCAGCGAATGCAATTCGGGCATGCCATTAGCCTGCGGACCCTGAAAACGGACAACGATCACGGTGTCTGTGGTGATCTCGTTGTTCTTGAACGCGGCCTTTACATCGTTCTGGTCGTGAAAGATGCGGCAGGGCGCCTCGATCACATGGCGTTCGGGGGCGACGGCCGAAACCTTGATGACACCCTGGCCAAGGTTGCCGTTCAGCTGTTTCAACCCGCCGCTGATGGCAAAGGGGTTGGCGGCGGGGCGCAGGATCTTGTCATTCAGGCTGGTCGGGGTGCCCGCCTCCCAATGCAGGGTGGGGGGCAGGGTGGCGCCGGACAGTTTGGGTTCGGTCCGGTAGGGGGCAAGCCCGGTGCCCAGAATGGTGTACGCATCGGCGTGCAAAAGCCCGGCATCCATCAGTTGCCCCATCAGAAACCCGATGCCACCTGCGGCGTGAAAGTGGTTCACATCGGCCAGACCGTTGGGATAGACCTTGGCCATCAGGGGGACCAGATGGCTGATATCCTCGAAATCCTGCAGATCCAGCAGGACGCCCGAGGCCCGCGCCATGGCGGGCAGGTGCAGCACAAGATTGGTTGATCCACCCGTCGCCATCAAACCGACGATACCGTTGACATAGGCGCGTTCGTCCAAAATCTCGCCTGCCGGGCGATAGTCGCCGCCCAAGGCGGTGATTGCGGCGGCGCGTTCGACGGCGGCGACGGTCAGCGCATCGCGCAGGGGTGTGCCGGGATTGACAAAGGACGAGCCGGGCAGGTGCAGCCCCATAAACTCCATCAGCATCTGATTGGTGTTGGCCGTGCCATAAAAGGTGCAGGTGCCGATGCCGTGATAGGCTGCCATCTCGGCTGCCATCAGGTCAGCGCGGGTGGCGGTGCCATTGGCAAAGGCATTGCGGACCTTGGATTTTTCATCGTTCGGAATGCCCGAGGCCATTGGT
>JANNAF010000401.1:0-1564 GCA_031384005.1 Rhodobacterales bacterium
CTGGCCGCCGAGGCGCTGATTGCGCTGCATGTTTTCGCCAATGCCACCGCCTTTCTGCTGGCCCCGCATCTGGGGTCGTTGACCGTCGAGATTGGTGATGTCGAGGAGGTGTTGACCGACAACGCCCCATTGGCCCTGCAAGGGGCGCTGTGGGAGCTGGATCAGGACCTTGCCAGCTTTGCGGGCGATGAGACCCGTTTGGCCGCCACGGTCGCCGCGTTCTGTGAGGCGCTGATGAAAAAGGTTGCCCTGCGGGCCGAGGGGGCGCCCCGGCTGGGGTCGTTCACCGGCGCGTCGTGGAAGGTCGAGGCGGACGGGCTGGCCCTGTCAGGGTTTAAACCGGCGCGGGCGTCCAAGGGCGGCGCGTTGACGATGCAGTTCAAAAAGCCCACGGACGTGGTGGGCAACCACATCGCCAAATATCAAAGCCTGAAACTGGCCAAGATGCTGATGGCCTATGATTTCGACCGCCGCCTGAACCCCTTTGCCGAGCTTGGTGGCTTTATCTTTACCTTTATGGGCGACGGCGCACCGGGCACGGGTAAAACGACGCTGATCCAGATGATGGCCGGGCTGTTGAGCGAGTATTGCAAGGTGGCGGGATACCCGTTCCGCTATCAGAACTTTTCCATCGACCAGATCGACAGCTATCAGGGCAAATCTGGCCAGAACGCCAAGGCGTTCATTGATAGCGTGCTGGACCCGTCGGTGATCGGTTTTGGCACCATCGACGACATTGATCAGGTCGCAGGCAAGCGCGGCGACCGGCAGTCGTCTGCCGGTCAGCAAGAGGTGACGGCGGTATTCATGGGGGCCTTTGCCGGGGCGAATACCGTGGTGCGCGGCAATTGCACCTTTGGGATGTTCTCGAACTTTCCCGAAAACGTCGATGACGCCCTGCGGCAGCGGGCCGGGGCGCGGTTTTTGGTGGATGGTCCGCAAAGCCGCGAAGATTACATCGACATACTGGCGCTGCTGTTGGGCAAGAATCATGCCATTCCGGTGGGCGACGCCGACCTTTTCGCCAGCCAAGAGATCAAGAAGGCGGTCAGCGCCAGCTATGCCGGTTACGCCGTCCCGCATGAGGAGGGGTTGCGCAAGGTTTGGGACCGCGTGGCCGTTGATCTGGGGCCATTGGACACCATTGCCAAACTGGGCACCTACCTGACCGCCATCAAGGCCGCCGATGCCCGGTTCACCGGGCGCGCGGTCAAGAACATCACCGATGCGGTCAAGGTGCGGGCGATGGATTTCGAACTGCCTGATGAATGGATGGAAAACCCCGATCTGTTCCTGTTCAAACCCTATGACGACAAGGTCGCCATGATCCGGGCTCTGATGCAGCCCATGACGGTGGACATGGTGATACAGGAAGTCAACCGCTATGCCGACAGCGAATTTCGCTATGCCGACAAGTCGGACGAGGTGGCAATCACGGGCATGGTCCGCGATTTTGGCCGTCAAGAAGAGGCGAAACGGCGGTATCTGGGGGGCAAGGGTGGCTGACCTGCTGCGCCTGAACCTGACCAACAGCATCCTGCCGCTGGCGGTTCTGGTCGCCATG
>JANNAF010000435.1:0-12499 GCA_031384005.1 Rhodobacterales bacterium
GGTGACGCGGAGGGTATGGGGTTGGGCGGGGGAGTTGTGGGCAGGGGTTGTGAGGTCGGTGGGGTGGAAGGCGAACGTAAGGGGGCATAGGTCGGGCGATAGCCCGAAGTTGTGCGAGGTGGGGGCGAGTCGGGCTATAGCCCGACCGACGGGGCAGCGTTAGTTTGCACGCAACGAGGAATTGGGCAGGAATGGTAGTCTGGGGTTGGGAGGGCGGTGGGGTGGAACGCCAACGGATGGCTCGTTATGGTAGAGTGCGCGTAGCGGTCCAAAGCCAAGTGGCCCGATATGACGAATCCCTAGCAACAATCTGGCGGATCGGGGTCCAGGTTCGACCGTACTTTGAAAAAACTTTCAGCTTCCTGAAGCGAAAATCACCATTCGACCCGTCAGTAACAACGAAAGCATGATCCGCCAACTTTTCCATCAATTGGTCTACCAATGAATTCTTTTGGCGTCCCATGCCTGGCCCCAGAAAGCCCAATCCAGAACCACCTTCACTGGAGCCATCATGGTGATAGACAAAAGTCTTGATCGATCCTAACTCAGCTTCGAGGACAAAGTCCTTGGCATCATTGCTGTCGATCTCGACAGCGAGCACCTTAGACAGAGGGGTAAGGGCCTCGAAGCGGGTGACCGCGGAGCTAACTTTCATCTCTTTGCCAAGCTGCCAGCCGATCGAAGACAATGCAAGACGAGCATTCGCAAGGTTCGCGCCCACGTCGTTCAACCGGAGGACGGAAGTTTCTTCGCCAACAAAACTTGCAGCGAACGCAATGTCTCTACCGACGCAGGGAGCGAAAAGGTACAATCAACTTCTCCAACTCTGGATGGCTCATGATGCAATCAAGAAATACCCTTGTCGAGTTCATGCACAGGACCGAACGAAATCTTAGAACTGCGGACAAAATCGCAGAACGTGATCCACACGGCTTCTTCGAGGTAACTCAACTCGTGAATTCTGTCATCGGCATGCTTATCTTTCCGGCCGAAGAAGCCCTCAATAGCCTTTCCAAAGGTGCCCAGTCGAAGGCGGTTGCGAACGCCCACCCGAGAATACTGCATGGCGATCCAGAGCTGTTCGCAGAGATCGGCCCTGCGCTTAGAAAACTACGAAACAGCTTCGCGCATTTTAACATCGAATTCGAGAATCAAAACAATCAGATCTCAGGATTGTATGCGTGGTCCTATCCGGACCCAAAGGCATCCGAGCCTGAATGGGTCGCTTATATAAGTGTCGAAGACCTGCGCGCCCTTTTGAAACAAGGATGCAAAATGTTCGAGAAAGCAGATCCAAAACAGTCACCCAGTAAGCTTGATGCCTTGCAGAAGAGACTAGGTAAGAGTTTGAGAATTCAAAACAATGGCGGGAGATGACCTAAGGCGTGACCGTGGACATCGTCCGCCCACAACAGAATTGTGATGCGAATTTCCGCTTTAAGAAGGAAAAACATGGAGATGAAAAGCTAGCTACCCACCTATCTCCCGCGCACACCACCGCCCATCCTGCCGCCGAGCGGGCACGCGATTGGCTTTCAGCCAATCTCTTTCGCCCACCCGCTCTAAAGATGGACAGCTTTAGCTGTCCATCTTCAACGCGCTAATAAACGCCTCCTGCGGAATCTCGACCTTCCCGAACTGCCGCATCTTCTTCTTCCCGGCCTTCTGCTTGTCCAGCAGCTTGCGCTTGCGCGTCGCATCGCCGCCATAGCATTTCGCGGTCACGTCCTTGCGCATCGCGCTGAGCGTCTCGCGCGCGATCACGCGGGCGCCGATGGCGGCTTGAATCGGGATCTTGAACATGTGGCGGGGGATCAGCTCTTTCAGCTTTTCGACCATAGAACGGCCCCGCGCCTCGGCCCGGTCGCGGTGGACCATCATCGACAGGGCGTCCACAGGCTCGTCGTTGACGAGGATCGACATCTTGACCAGAAAATCCTCACGATATTCCGAGATCACATAGTCGAAAGATGCATAGCCCTTGGTCACCGATTTCAGGCGGTCGTAGAAGTCGAAAACCACCTCGGCCAGCGGCAGGTCATAGACCGCCATGGCGCGCGAGCCGGCATAGGACAGGTCCATCTGGATGCCGCGGCGTTCCTGACACAGCTTCAGGATGTCGCCAAGATATTCGTCGGGGACAAGGATGGTGGCCTTGATGCGCGGCTCTTCGATGTGGTCGACATAGGTGAGGTCGGGCATGTCGGCGGGGTTGTGCAGTTCGCGCACCTCTCCGTCTTTCATGTAGAGTTTGAACACGACCGAGGGGGCGGTGGTGATCAGGTCCAGATCGAACTCACGCTCCAGCCGTTCGCGGATGACTTCAAGGTGAAGGAGGCCAAGGAAACCGCAGCGAAAGCCGAAGCCGAGGGCGGCGGAGGTTTCCATCTCGGTCGAGAAGGAGGCGTCGTTGAGCGACAGCTTTTCGATGGCGTCGCGCAGGGGTTCGAAATCGGCGGCGTCGACGGGGAAAAGGCCGCAGAACACGACGGGCTGGGCGGGTTTGAAGCCGGGCAAGGGCGTGGTGCAAGGGCGGCGTTCGTGGGTGATGGTGTCACCGACGCGGGTGTCGCGGACCTGCTTGATCGAGGCGGTGAACACGCCGATCTCGCCGGGGCCAAGTTCGTCGATATCGACCATCTGCGGTTTCAGGACGGCGAGTTTGTCGATGCCGTAGGTGGCGTTGGTCTGCATCATCTTGACGCGGTCGCCGCGGCGCATGACGCCGTCCATGATGCGGACCATGACGACGACGCCGAGGTAGGCGTCATACCAGCTGTCCACCAGCATGGCCTTCAGGGGCGCGCTGGCATCGCCTTTGGGGGCGGGAAGGCGGGTGACAATCGCCTCCAGCACGTCGGGGATGCCAAGGCCGGATTTGGCAGAGATCGGGATGGCGTGTGAGGCGTCAAGGCCGATCACATCCTCGATCTGTTGTTTGATGCGGTCGGGTTCGGCGGCGGGCAGGTCGATCTTGTTCAGGACCGGCACGATTTCGTGGCCGGCGTCCAGCGCGTGATAGACATTGGCAAGCGTCTGCGCCTCGACCCCTTGGGAGGCGTCGACCACCAGCAGCGAGCCTTCGACCGCGCGCATGGAACGGGACACTTCATAGGCGAAATCGACGTGGCCGGGGGTGTCGATCAGGTTCAGGATATAGGTTTTGCCGTTCTTGGCCTTGTATTCGATGCGGACGGTGTTCGCCTTGATGGTGATGCCGCGTTCGCGTTCGATGTCCATGCTGTCCAACAACTGGGCCTTCATGTCGCGGTCGGCGACAGTGCCCGTCGACTGGATCAGCCGGTCAGCGAGGGTGGATTTGCCGTGGTCGATATGGGCCACGATCGAGAAGTTACGGATGTGATCAAGCTGGGTCATGGGGTGCCGTATAGCGGATGGCAGGGGGACCGGAAAGGGGGGAGTTGGGGGGGCCAAGAGGGTGCTTGGCCGGGGGGTGGCGGCGTGTCCAGATCTGGGCAGTTTGGAAATTAACCGAATGGCAAGGGTCTGTTAACTTTCGTTCATCGGATGTCAGGCGGAGTGTGCAGTTTGGGCGCGGGCCGGTGATGTTCGGGTTGGCGGAGGAGGAGGCGGGGGCCCAAACGGGATGGCGCGGCGGTGGCTTGCCTTTGTCCCGGTTTCTCAGGCGGTCGACGGGGCATCTTGGCGCTGAGTGCCATGCTGGCGGTGTTTGGCGATTTGGCCCTTGGGGAGCCGTGCATGAGCGACATTCGTCAGGCCTTTGACACGAAAAGGCCCAATGGTTTGGCCGAGGTCTGCGTTCTGGACAGAGGCCGCTGGACTGCGTCGGGCATATTCAACGGCTCTCTACTCTCGCAATTCTCGTTTCGCCCCAAGTTGGCAGAATGGCGAGGCGGATGACCTGCAATTCAAATTGAAGCAGGTGGCCATCCATGTCTGGAAAGTTGCCTTTGAACGCGGTGGGACGGAATTGCCAGTGCCCAAGGCGGATCGGGAATTCCAGTAGGTCTGGGCGCGGGATACGGTAGCGATCCCGGAGGTTTTTGGCACTATGGGCCAGACAGAGGCTCGCCTTTTCTATTGCCGCATTGACGATAAAACGACCTGTCGCACCACCGACAAAGTGGCCAATTGCCGCTCACATGCGCGCGATATTCCGTCCAGAATAGCCATGGGTCCGGAGAGGCCGGAATTCATTCTGTTCGCCAAATCCGATTGGCCACCGCAGACGCTGTTGCAGACATTTGGACCGTCAAACAATAACGATGACACCTTGTTGCAGGCCGTGATGGAACCTAGCTGCCAGCGCTAGCGCACCCGACTGACCCATGTTGACCGGGGGCCGGGGGTGAGGGTTTCCGGTCTGCAAAAAAGCCGCTGTTAGCGCCAAAGTCAGGGGTGGGGTTTCAGGCGGCGGTGATCGTGAGTGACCGGGCGGCCCCCTTGGTTGTGCTGATCTTGGTGTTTCAGCGGCGCGCCGTGTCGGGGCTGATCGCCGGGGCAAAGCTGGGTCAGGGCGAATCGGCGGGCGGCGGGAAATTGGTGCCGGGTACGGCGGTCGCCCCCTAGGCATTGGGGCGGCGCGGGCGACGACCACAGATTGTAGCGGAAATCGAAACAAACTGCGGCCAAATTGCCGCAAGTCCCTGACAGGCTTGAAAAATGTTTCCAATGTCTGCATAATCCGCGGCAATGAAGGCGATGTGACGAGGGCAAACCCCGTCCAAAGGCAAGGGGCAATCTGATGACAAGAACAGGTCTTTGGGCAGGTATGGCGGCGTTGGCGTTCGGGCTGATGGCAACCTCGGTCCTGGCAGGGCCGGTTTCGGCGGCCTGCAATGCGTCATCGCGTCAGGCGGCCACGCCGTCCTTGTGTTCGTGCATCCAGCGCGTCGCAGACAGCACCCTGCGCAGCGGCGACCAGCGCCGGGTGGCACAATTCTTTCGCGATCCCGACAAGGCGCAGGACGTGCGGATGTCGCGCAAAAGCGCGGATGATGCGTTCTGGGAGCGGTATTCCCGCTTTGGCCAGCAGGCCGAGGCGACCTGTCAGGGCTAAAGCCTATCGCCCTTGATCAGGTTCACCTGATCAAAGGCGATATGCGCTAAAACCGGCGAACCTGCGGGGCGGGACCGTTGGGCGGCCCATCGGGTTCGGGGGCGTCCAACACTTGCCTGATGCCAACCACCCCGGCCCAGACCGGCCATTCCATATCCTCGGGCGGATCGGTCGGCATGCCGGTGCCAACCTTGGCCGAGGCCGCCGAAATCGGCAGCGACAAGACCGCCGTTGCCTTCAACTCCTGCGCGGTCATCGGGCGCAGTTGTGGCCAGCGGTCGGGGAACATCTGGTCAATCATCACTTGCAGATGGCGGGCCTTGGTCGCGGGGTCGGTCACCGGTTCGGCGGTGCCAAAGACCATGACCGACCGGAAATTGACCGAATGTTCCAGCCCCGACCGGGCCAGCACCAACCCGTCCAGCAGCGTCACCGTCAGGCAAACCGGCTGGCCCGACGCCGCCTTGATCATGCGCGAGGCGCTGGAGCCGTGCCAATAGACGCGGTCCCCCTCGCGCCAGGCCAGTGTCGGGGTGACCGTTGGAAACCCGTCGACCAGATGGCCGATATGGGCCAGCGGCTGGGCATCAAGGATGGCCTTGATCGTGTCCGGGTCATAGGCCGCCTTGTCATGCAGACGGCGCAGGCGGGTGCTGGGGGTGGGTGTCATTTTGGGAGACCTATCAACGGGTTATCGAAACGCCGGGCCGTGCGACCACAGGGTCAGTGACCAGCGGACGCCTGTGGTCACCGGCGTCACGCGGTGCAGCACAAAGCTGGGAAAGATCGCCGCCGTGCCCCGGTCCTGTGGCAATTGGCGCAGGCTGCTGTCGGGGCGCAGTTCCAGGATACCGCCGTCATAATCGGTGGGGTCGGACAGTTGCACCACCACGGTCAGCTTGCGCTTTTGCGCCAGCGCCCCGGCACCGATGTCGCTGTGCCAGTCGAAATGGCCGGCGCGTTCGGCACCGTATCTTGCGACCTGCGGGCTTTCGGCAAATTCGGCCAGATCAAAGCCGAAACTGTCGCGGTTCGCAGCCGCAACCAGTCCGATCATCCGGTCCATGACCCAGGATGCCTGCGGCAGGTCGTCCAGCCAGGACAGGTCGGCGCGGCGGATCTGGTGGGCCGTCGTCGCGCGCACCAATCCGGCATCCTGCAGCGGGGCGGCAGCGCACAGCGCGATCAGCGCGTCACATTCGGCAGGGGTCAAGGCCGCAGGGATCAAGTGCACAGGCGTCATCGCGGCCTTTCAGGCAAACGCGCAGCAGGGTTGCGCGGTCGGGTTGTGATCAGAGGTGGGTGGGCCATCGTCCCGCCACGCCAAAGCAGTAACGCCGTAACACGGCCCTGCCAAGCCTGCGCGCGCCCACCGGGCGGTCAGGGTGCGGCACTGGCCACCGCGTCAAATTCGGTCGGGCCCATGCCGGGCGGGGTGGTGCGTTTGTTGTCAACCGGCACCGTCAAGGTGACCGAGCCTGCGTGTTCAAACACCAGTGTGACCGTAACCAGATCGCCGTTCGTCACCTTGCGGGTCACGCCCATCAGCATCACATGGTCGGCGCCACCGGTCAAAATGCGCTGATCCCCGGACCGGACGGGCAGGCCGGCATCCACCATGGCCATCGACATGACGCCATTGGCATCGGCGCTGCTGTTCATCAGATGGACCATTTCCGCATCCGGGCTGGAGGCCGACAGCAACACATCATCGCTGTCAGCATGGTTGATCATCATAAAGTAGACCGCACCGTTGCCGACAAGGACGCGGGCATAGGGGTCGACGACATGCACGCCGTCATGGGCAAGGGCCGGGGTGGCAAGCCACAGCAGAACTGCGGCGTATTTCAGCAAGGATTTCATTTTTCACCTGTTGGATTTGAACATGAGGGGTTTGGCCGTTCAAATCGGCAGGGGTGGGCCCCGGGCCAAGGGGGCAAGGGTCTGTGCCGGGGGCCGCGTCGCCGTCAGCGGCGGCAGGACACGGGCAGAGGTCAGGGCAATTGCGGGTTTGGGCAGCGCCGCAAAGTTCAAAACCGCAAGGGCCCCGGCGGCAAGGCAATGCGGGCAATCATGGCCGGGTCGGACCGGGTTGCCCGTTGCATCGATCAGCCGTGTCGTCAGCGCGCCATCTGTGCCGCACAGGGTTACCGTGCTGAGCCCGGCCACTGCGCTGCGCGCAACGGCTGTTGCGACCGGTCCTGACATCAGGATCAGCGCCAAAAGGCAGGCAATCAGCGGGCGGAGGGCGTTCATGGCGCCTGATTAGCCGGACGCAGCGGCATTGGCCATGGGGCGAAGTGACCACAATGACAAGGGCCCCAGCCGCGGTGCGGTGGGGCCCTGAGATGGCATGTGCCGTAGATCAGGCGCTGACGACAGCAGCCTTGGCGATTTCTTTTTTGATCTTGGCGGCAGCGATCGACAGTTCGTCACCCTTGGCCTTGGCCAGATAGGCGTCCAGACCGCCACGGTGGTCAACCGACCGCAGGGCCGCTGCCGAGATACGCAGCTTGAAAGTCTGACCCAGCGCGTCAGACATCAGGCTGACCTCGTTCAGGTTCGGCAAGAAACGCCGACGGGTCTTGTTGTTGGCGTGGCTGACTTTGTTGCCAGACATCGGGCCTTTGCCCGTAAGTTCGCAGACGCGCGACATCGTGGTATTCCTTCGTGTTTCAGCCGTATGAGCAGCGGACAAAAGACCCCAAAGGGGCAGAGTCCGAATTGGATTGTGGGCGTGTAAGGGCAATTGGCCGCGCCGTCAAGCGATTCACCGAATGAACCTGGGCCAAACTTGCAGCAAAACGTCAGCGACCCAGTAGGCGCAGCAGTTCGGCGGCTGCCGCCTCGGGGGTGGCATCACCTGCGGCGACGCGGTCGCCAAACCCGGTCAGCAACCCGCGCGCCGGTTCCTGCGCCAGAACTGCCAGCAGCCCTTGGCGCACCTCTTGGGTAAACCAGTGGCGGGCCTGTTCGGACCGGGTGCGGTTCCAGTGCCCGGCCGCTTTGCGGGCCTGCACCAGCGTCTGCACCTTGTCCCACGCGTCGGTCAGCCCGGCGCCGGTATGGGCAGAGATCGTCATGGCCAACGGAAAACCCGGCGGGTCCTGCGGGCGGTGGCGCAGCAGGCGAAGCGCACCGGCGTAATCGGCGCAGGTGCGCTGTGCTGCGGGCTTGAGATCACCGTCCGCCTTGTTGACCAGCAAAAGGTCGGCCATTTCCATGATGCCGCGTTTGACGCCCTGCAATTCATCGCCGCCCGCCGGGGCCATCAGCAGCACAAAGACATCGCAGAGCTGCGCCACGACGGTTTCCGATTGCCCGACGCCGACGGTTTCGATCAGCACGACGTCAAAGCCTGCCGCCTCGCAAAGGGCCACGGCTTCTCGCGTGCGGCGGGCGACACCGCCCAGTTCACTGCGGGCGGGCGAGGGGCGGATAAAGGCGAGGGGGTCGCGCGACAGGCGTTCCATCCGGGTCTTGTCGCCAAGGATCGAACCGCCGGTGCGGGCCGAGGATGGGTCGACCGCCAGCACGGCGACGCGCATCCCTTGGGCGGTCAACATCAGGCCAAACGCCTCGATGAAGGTGGATTTGCCGACGCCGGGGGTACCTGACAGGCCGATGCGCAAAGCCTGTCGGGCGTGGCCCAGGCGGCCTAGCAGGTCCAGTGCCTGGGCCCGGTGGTCGGCGCGTGCGCTTTCCACCAGCGTGATGGCGCGGGCCAGCGCCCGGCGGTCGCCGCAGATCTGGGTTTGAATGGTTGCGTCGGTCTGCATGGCCGCCCCCGGGGGGTTTCACACCCCCCGGACCCCCGGTGGGATATTTATGGACAGATGAAAGGGGCAGGGTTTGCCCCTGACCTTTGTGTCAAAGCCGGGGCCCGGTGAAAAGGGGTCAGTCTGCGACATGGATCAGGGTTTTGCCGAAATTGCGGCCCTGCAACATGCCAATGAACGTGGCGGGCATCTGGTCGAGCCCTTTCGTCACATCTTCGCGGTAGTGGATGTCGCCTGCGGTCAGCCAGGCAGCCATGCGGTCGTAAAATTCGGGCGCGTCGCCCCAGAATTCCGAGACGATGAAGCCGCGGAAGGTCAGGCTGCGGGTCAGGATCGAGCGCAACAGATGCGGGGTGCGGTCGGGGCCGGCGGGCAGGCTGGTGGCGTTGTAGGTGGCGATGGTGCCGCAGACCGGAACGCGGGCAAAGGGATTGAGGAGAGGCAGCACCGCGTCAAAAATCGCGCCGCCGGTCAGTTCGAAATAGACGTCGATGCCGTCCGGGCAGGCCGCGGCCAGTTGCGCCGCCAGATCGGGCGCGTTGCGGTCGATGCAGGCGTCAAAGCCCAGGGTATCGGTGACATAGGCGCATTTGTCTGCCCCACCTGCCAGCCCGACCGCCCGCGCCCCCCCCAGCCGCGCAATCTGGCCCACCAGCGCGCCCACCGCCCCCGAGGCGGCCCCCACCACAACCGTTTCGCCCGCCTTGGGTTTGCCGATGTGTTTGAGCCCGGTATAGGCCGTCATCCCCGGCATCCCCATCACGCCCAGTGCCGTTTGCACCGGCGCAAGGCCGGGGTCCAGTTTGCGCAGGTCGCGGGCCTTGCGGATCATGTGGTCGCGCCAGTGGTCATGGACCACGACGATATCGCCCGGTGCAAAGCCGGTATCCTGCGATTGCAGCACACGCGCCACCGCCTCGCTGGGCAGGGGGTGGCCCAGTTCGGTCGCCGCCGCATAGGACGGCCCTTCGGACATCCGGCCGCGCATATAGGGGTCAAGCGACAGCCACAGGGTCTGCAGCAGCACCTCACCCGGCCCCGGACCGGGCAAGGTGGCGGTTTGCATCCGAAAGTCGGCGGGCGCGGGGGTGCCCTTTGGCCGGGCGGCCAGAACGAGGGTGCGGGCGGTGACGGACATGGCGGCGCTTCCTTGCAAGGATCAAGACCTATCTTGGTCAGAGCAGCGCCTCTGAGACAAGGGGCAAGGCCCCCGCAGGCGAGGCAAAGACTCTGCGCTTGCGCTCCGCAGGATCACCCCGCTTGGCTTTGCGCGCCGTTCCGGCGATAAACCGCGCATGTCAGCCGCCCTGCCCCCGCCATTGCCGATCGACGACGCCCTGCCTGCCCTGCGCGATGCCGTGGCTGGCCGTGGGATGGCCGTGCTGCAGGCCCCGCCTGGTGCGGGGAAGTCCACCCGCGTTCCGCTGGACCTGTTGGCATCGCGACTGATCACCGGTCGCATCGTGATGCTGGAGCCGCGCCGTCTGGCCGCCCGCGCCGCAGCCGAGCGGATGGCCGCCAGTTTGGGCGAGGCCGTGGGTCAGACCGTCGGTTACCGCATCCGGGGCGAGGCCAAGGTCAGCCGTGCCACCAGGATCGAGGTGGTGACCGAGGGCATCCTGACCCGGATGATCCAATCCGATCCGGGGTTGGAGGGGGTTGGTTGCCTGATCTTTGACGAGTTTCACGAACGCAGTCTGAACGCCGATCTGGGGTTGGCGCTGGCGTTGGAAATCCGGGGGGCGCTGCGCGACGATCTGGTGTTGATCGTGATGTCGGCCACGCTGGATGCCGCCCCGGTGGCCGCGTTGATGGGCGATGCGCCTGTCGTCACCTCGGCCGGTCGCGCCTTTCCGGTCGAGACGCGCTGGCTGCCGCGCAGTCTGGACCCCAGCCAGCGGTTCGAGGCGGCGCTGGCCGGGTTGATCCGTGCCGCATTGGAGGAGGTGCCGCAGGGCGGTCTGTTGGCCTTTTTGCCCGGTGAGGGAGAGATACGCCGGGTGGAGGCGATGCTGCAGGGATTGCCCGGCTGCACCGTTCTGCCCCTGTTCGGCGCGATGGAGTTTGCCGCCCAGCGGGCCGCTTTGGGGCCGGTGCCAGGGCGGCGGGTGGTGCTGGCGACCTCGATCGCGGAAACCTCGCTGACGTTGCCGGATGTCACGGTGGTGGTGGATGGTGGCCGCAGTCGCCGGGCCCGGTTTGACCCCAATTCCGGAATGTCGCGGCTGGTCACCGAACGGGTGACGCGGGCCGAGGCGGAACAGCGCCGGGGTCGCGCCGGGCGGGTGGCCCCCGGCACCTGTTACCGGTTGTGGACGCGCGGCGAGGAAGGCGGCCTTGCCGCCTATCCCCCGGCCGAGATCGAGGCCGCCGATCTGACCGGGCTGGCGCTGGAACTGGCCCTGTGGGGCGGCGATGCGCTGGCCTTTTTGACCCCACCGCCCATTGGCCCGATGGCCGAGGCGCGCGCCCTGCTGACCGGGCTTGGCGCGTTGCAGGGTGGCCGTATCACCGACCATGGCCGCGCGCTGGCCGCCCTGCCCCTGCATCCGCGCCTGGCCCATATGCTGGCCCGGTCGGGCCCCGAGGCGGCCACCCTTGCCGCCCTGTTGGCCGAACGCGACCCCCTGCGTGGTGCCCCGCCCGACCTGACGTTGCGCCTGTCGGCCATCGCCGATCCGCGCAGGTTCGAGGCGGGTCATCCCTGGCCCGTCAACCGCCCGGTGATCGAACGGATCCGCGACGAGGCGCGTCGTTTGTCACGCAATGTGCAGGGGTCCAGCCGCAGCCCTGCCGAGATGGCCGCCCTCGCCTATCCCGATCGGATTGGCCTGCGCCGCAAGGGCGATGCGCCGCGTTGGGTTTTGTCGGGCGGCAAGGGCGCTGCCATGGCCCCCGGCACGCCGCTTGCCAGCGCCCGTCTGATCGTCGCCACCGATCTGGACGGCGACGCGCGTGAGGCCACAGTGCGGCAGGCCATCGCGTTGAGCGAGGCCGAATTGCGTGGCCTTTACGCCGATCAGATCGTGTGGCGCGACACCTGCGACTGGTCCCGGCGCGAAGGGCGCATCCTGTCACGGCGGCAGGAATGTTTCGGCGCGCTGGTGCTGGACGACCGCCCGTGGGACGCCCCGCCCGAGGCGATGGCCCGCGCTGCCGTGGACGGGTTGCGCCAGGTCGGCCTGTACTGGACCCATTCCGCCCGCCGCCTGCGCGCCCGCATCGCGCTTGCCCGCAGCGCCGGCTGGCCCGAGGTGAGCGACGCCGCCCTGCTGGCCAACCCCGACTGGCTGCTGCCCTATCTGACCCGCATCCGGTCTGAGGCCGACCTGAAATCGCTGGACCTGACCGAGGCGCTGAAATCCCTGCTGACCTGGGACCAGCAGGCCGAATTGGACCGCCTTGTCCCCGCCCATTTCACCACGCCCCTCGATCGCCGCGTCCCCATCGACTATGACGATGACCGCCCCGGCATTGAAATCAGGTTGCAAGAGATGTTCGGCGTCACCACCCATCCCGTGGTGGGCGCAGGCCGCCTGCCCCTGCGCGTGACCCTGTTGTCCCCGGGCCAAAAAACCATTCAGGTCACGATGGACATTCCGGGGTTCTGGAAATCGTCCTATGCCGATGTGCGCAAGGACATGCGCGGCCAATACCCCAGACACCCCTGGCCCGAGGA
>JANNAF010000438.1:0-3195 GCA_031384005.1 Rhodobacterales bacterium
CAGCCATGGCTTGCCCGTGGTAAATCCGCCCGACTGGTTTGACCGCTCCCAGACCATCGGGGTGCGACAGCCGTCGCGGCCCTTGAATTCGGGCCAGAACTGAATGCCGTAGGGGTCTTGCAAATCCTCGAAGGCCACATCAGCCTCGGCCAGCCCCAACTCCTCGCCTTGATACAGGCACACCGACCCGCGCAGACACATCAGCAGCGTGGCATAGGCCCGTGTGGCGGCATCGCTCAGACCCCAACGCGTGACATGGCGCACCGTGTCATGGTTGGAATAGGACCAGCACGGCCACGCATCGGGTGCCGCCGCCGTCAACCGGGCAAAGGTTTCGGCCAGCATGGGTGCTGTGGCCCGCGTCGGTTGCAGCAACTCGAACGGATAGCACATCTGCACCTTGTCCCCGCCCGAGGTGTATTCGGCCATAATCTCCAGCCCCCGCTGGGCATCGCCAACCTCACCCACCGCAGCGGCACCGTAGGGCGTCAGTTCCGCCCGAAAGCGGCGTAGGAAATCGAGGTTTTCCGGCTGGTTCTTGGAATGGATATGGTTTTGCCAGTTATAAGGGTTGACCGAAGGCGCAATCGAATCGTTGCGCTGTTCTGGCGGCAGGGCCGGGTTGTCGCGCAGCAATTTGTCGGCAAAGTAAAAGTTGATGGTGTCCAGCCGAAAGCCATCGACGCCGCGCTGCAACCAGAACCGTTCGACATCCAGCAAGGCGTCCTGCACCGCAGGTTCATGCAAGTTCAGATCGGGCTGCGAGGTCAGGAAGTTGTGCAGGAAATACTGCATCCGCCGCCCGTCCCATTCCCATGCCGACCCACCAAACACCGACAACCAGTTGTTGGGCGGGGTGCCGTCAGGCTTGGCATCGGCCCAGACATACCAGTTGGCCTTGTCCCCGGCCTTTTGGCGGCTGTCTTTGAACCACGGATGGGCGTCGCTGGTATGCGACAGCACCAGGTCAATCATCACCCGCAGACCCAGATCATGGGCCGTCGCCACCACGGCGTCAAAATCGGCAAGGGTGCCAAACATCGGATCGACGTCGCAATAATTGCTGACGTCATAGCCGAAATCCCGCATCGGGCTGGTGAAGAACGGGCTGATCCAGATCGCATCGGCCCCAAGGGCGGCAATATGCGGCAGGCGCTGCACGATGCCCGCCAGATCACCGATGCCGTCGCCATTGCTGTCTTGAAAGCTGCGTGGATAGATCTGATAGATCACCGCCCCACGCCACCAATCGGGATCCTTGGCGATCACGCCCTTGCCCAAACCTGCCATATCCGCCCCCTTGCTGCGCCATGGGTTCAATGGCGAATTATTCGCCAGACGGCAAGGCTGCGGTTAGCGCTAACCGACTGCGATCAGGTGCCGACGGGTACCAGATGATTGTCCCACAGGGTTTCATGCCGGGCAAGCGGGGTGAACGCCCCGTTGGCACAGGACCAGACCACGCCCTGCCCATCGGTCGCCACAAACCCCGCCTCACTGGCCGCCACGCCCGATATATCGGCCCGGTGCAGGGTTTGCAGCGGGCTGCCGTCCGCGCCAAACAGCAGCATCACCCCACCGGGGGCCGAGGTGACGGCCAAACTACCATCCGCCGCACTGGCAATCGAGCCTGCATAGCCGCGCATCAGCCCAGCCTCGGCTGTGCGGGGCGGATACAGCGTCACGGGCCGCCCCGGCACCCAGCGCCCCACCAGTGGCACAGCCTCGGACGGATCGCCTTGCCACTGCATCGCAAAGGCCACGCCGCCACCCACCACCGTCAGATGCCGGACCGAGTTTTGCGGCATCCCCGCCACCTCGACCCGGTCCAGCAGCGCGCCCTGTGCCGATAGCAGCGCCAGATTGGGCCGCATCTTGGCAATGTTCAGCTTGGTCCGGTCAGCGGGGTCGGTCTGGATCCCGCCATTGGCCACCACCACCCGGCCATCCGGCAACCGTTTGATATCATGTGGCCCGATGCCGTGGCTGTTCCATTCCCCAATCCGCACAAATCTGGCCGTGTCCCACAGCCCGATGCGCCCGGCCGACCCCTCGGCCACCACTTCGGATGTCATCAGCAGCCCACCGTCCGCCGAAAACACGCCATGCCCGTTGAACTGCCGCCCCGGTGGCGGCGTCAGGCGGTGGCGCACCGCCCCCGTCAGGCAATCAATCACCAGCGCATAGGTGCCCGGCCTGCGGGCAAAGGCCACGGCCAGCGCCTGCGTCGGATGGGCGGCGGCGGCATGGCCACGGGCGGGCAGGGCGATCTGGAACAGACTGTCGCCGCCAGCACCCAACCCGTGCAATACATAGCCGTCGCCCCGCTTGCCCGCCGCCAGAAAGGCCGGGCTGCCCACCTCGGCCCATGCCACACGGGGCAGGCTGGCGGCGGCCAGACCGACCAAAAAGGCGCGGCGCGTCGTCATGTCAGTCGCCATCCGCCGCGTTGAACCCGATGCCGACATCCAGTTCCGGCCCCAGTTCCGCCAGTGCGGTGTCGATCAGCGCCGCGACGGCCTGCTGCACCGCCTCGACCCGCAACCGCCCGGTGGGCGTGGCCACCCCCGCGAACACCGGGTCGTCCAACCCGGTGGCCAACCGCACGGCCCGGTCAAACCCGGCCATCGTGCCCGGCACATCGGGCGACAGGGTGGTGACCATGGCCTGCATCGCCTGCAATGACAGGACCAGATTGCGCTGACTGCGCCCGGATGCCAGTGCCTCGGCCCGTTCGGGATGGGGGGTTTCAAAACTGCCCATCGGGCGGCCAAGGCGCTGATCCTTGGCAAACTCCAGCCCGGCGATGATCTGGGTGAACAGAACCTGCCGCACCTCTGACCGGGTCAGGAACACGGTATTGCCCGCCTCGCCCGCCGTCAGCAGGATCAGGTCATAGCCATCTGTCCAGCCCTGATCGACCTGCGCCGCCACGCGGGCAAGATCTGTTGCTGTGGCGCGGATCAGGGCGCAGGGGTCGGCGGGCAGCGGGGTTTTGGGGAACAACAGCCGCTCCAGCCCGGTCAACCCGCGTGCGGCAACCGATTGTTCGGCAAAACGGTCCGGCGTCAATGCGGCAGGGTCGCCCGTCAGCAACCCCAATTGCGCCTTGGCCCCCGATCCCTTGGGGTCGGGCCAGAACGCAATCGACAGGCCCAGCCCGTCCTGTTCCACCGGGCCAAAACGCAGATGCTG
>JANNAF010000467.1:0-6143 GCA_031384005.1 Rhodobacterales bacterium
GCACAACTGGCCCTTCAGCAAAGCGAGGAGCGGTACCGTCTGGCCATGCTGGCGGCGCAGGATGTGATCTTTGATTGGGACGCGCAAAACGACATCTTGATCTTGAGCGAGGCAACCAAGGCGCGCTATGGCTATGATCCGGCAGTATTTCCCCGCACGATTGCCGACCTGAAGTCCATCGTGCATCCCGACGACCGTGGCAGATTTGACCATTTCGTCGCGCTTACCGAAAGCGCCGCCAACCCCGAGTGGAGTGAAACCTACCGCCTGATTCGCGCCGACGGCACGGTGGCCCATGTCATTGATCGTGGCCACGCGGTGCTGGGCGCCAATGGTGAGGTGCTGCGCGAGATCGGCACCTTGACCGACGTGACCGAACTGCGCGCCCATGAAGAAAAGATCCAGCTGGGCATGACGGCCACCACGGATGTCATCTTTATTCTGGATTTTGACACTGGGATCCATTGGTGGAGCGACAACATGTTGCACCACTACGGCCACGACCCGAATACCGGGCCGCCCATGGTGGAACGCTGGTTCGACCTGATCCATCCTGACGACCAGGACCACGTCCGCCAAAGCCACCAAACCGCAATCAACAGTGGCGCGGACCATTGGGAAGGCGAGTACCGCCTGCACCATGCCGATGGCCACTATGTCCATATCCGCGACCGCGCCCGGTTCATCCGCCATGAGGACGGCCGCATCGCGCGCAGCGTCGGCACCATGAACGACGTGTCCGACAGTTACCGCGAAAATCAGATTCGCGGGCTGGAAACCCAAGTGCTGGACTTGGTCAGCGCCGGGGCGCCGCAGTGCGAGATCATGCGGTTGATCATGGCCACGATCGACGTCCTGCTGCCCGGACGACATTCCACCATGGTGGTGGCCGAGGGCAACAGGCTGCGCTGGATCGAGCCACCGAACCTGCCCAGGAATTTCTGTATCGGAACCCCGGACGAGGACACCAACCAGAACCTGATCAACGGGATATGGGGCCAGGTCATCCTGTCCAAGGACATCATGGTGATCCCGGACATCGAACTGGATGAAACCTGGCGCAAGGATTGTACCGATGTGCAGGTTGCGGGACTGCGCGCCTGCTGGGCCTTGCCGATCCGGGGCAGTGATGGGGCGGGCCTTGGCAGCATCACCGTCTTTTCCCCGCAGTTTGGCCAGCCCTTGGCCGCAGATGTGGCCCTGATCGAACGGATTGGCCGATTTGCCCGCGTCGCGATTGAACGCACACGCAGCACCGCAGCGCTGCAACTGTCCGAAGAACGTTACCGTCTGGCATTGCAAGCGGCGCAGGATGTCATGTTTGACTGGGACATCGTGAACGACACGCTTATATGGAGCGAATCCGCCTGTGCCCGCTTTGGTCTTTTGAAATCCGAGTTGCCGCGCACAAAGGCGGAATTCGTGGCCCTGCTGCATCCCCAAGACCGCGTTCGGATGGAAGCCGCCACGATGGTCGGGGTGACCCAGGGTCTGGGTGAGCCATGGACCACATCCTATGACATGCGGCGCGGTGACGGCACATATGCGCGAATCCTGGAAAACGCGCTGTTCCTGTTTGACGATGATGGCAACCCGGTGCGCATGGTCGGCATGATGGCTGACATCACCCAAGCGACGCGCGATCTGGAACGCAATCAGGCCTTGGCGGAAATCGGGTCGGATGCCGTGCTGGAATACGATCCGGCCACGGATGTATTCAACTTTGATGCAGGGTTTCGAACCGTGTTCGGAATTGATCTGTACGGCGACCACCCGGTTGCCGACGCACTGGTCAAGCATTTCCACCCCGACGACCGTACCTATGCCGATCAAGGCTATTTCGCCTTTGTCGCCAGTGGCCAGTCGACCACCACCAAGGAATACCGCCTGCAGCGCGGCGATGGCAGTTATGCCAATGTTCAGGAACGTATCGTGGTACTGCACGATGCCGCAGGACACGCCCGGCGGGTTTTTTCGGCGATCATCGACATCAGCGATCTGCGGCTTAGCGAGGAACGGTTCCGGATCGCGGCGATTGCCTCGCAAGAGGTGATTTTTGACATGGACATGGCGACCGATCAGGTAAGCTGGAGCCCGGACGGCCAGATCCGTTTTGGCTATGACACCAGCAGATTCCCGAAAACGCTGCAACATTTCCTGCAAAAGGTGCATCCGGACGACCGCATCAGGATGGCCCAGTCGGTCGAGCAACTGAAACTGCCGACCAGTGGCCAATCGCTGTCGAATGAGCCTTACCGTTTCATCCGTGCGGACGGCAGCATTGCCCATGTGGTAAGCCGGGCGATGACCGTGTCGGGGCCAGAGGGCCGGCCCACGCGGTTGGTGGGCATGATGTTCGACGTCAGCGCCCTGCGCGACGAAGAGGACCGGATGCGCGCCATCCTGGAGGTCGCGTCGGACGCGGTTTTCGAATATGATGTCGGTCGCAATATCATGGTGTTTTCGGACGGGTTGCGCACCCATTTTGGCCATGACTGGACTGGCGAGCAATCGATCCCGTCGCAATGGCAGCAAGCCGTTCACCCGGACGACGCCGCGCGAGTGTACAGCGATTTCATGAGTTTTGTGAACGGAACCGATATCCGTTGGCGCAGCGCCTACCGCATGAGGCGTGGCGATGACACATGGGCCTTTGTCGAAGAGCGGGTTGTCGCCCTGCGCGATCAGGACGGCAGGGCCCTGCGCGTTATTGGCAGCCTTGACGACATGACAGAACAAAGGCGGCTGGAGGACCAGTTGCACACCGCGCAAAAGATGGAATCGATTGGCCGCATCTCGGGCGGGATTGCGCATGATTTCAACAACCTGCTGGCCGTCATCATGGGCAATGCCGAACTGACGATGGAGATGTTCAACCAGCCCGGTTCCGATGCCGTGGTACAAGAGTTCTGCAAGGAAATCGTTGATGCCTGTCTGCGCGGATCGGAACTGACCCGGCGTTTGCTAAGCTTTGCCCGCAAATCGCGGCTTGCCCCGGTGGTGCTGGATGTCAACGAAACCGTCATCGGGATGAGCCGCCTGTTCCACCGTACGGTGCCCGAGACCATCCAGATCGAGACGTCACTGACCGCCGGGTTGTGGATGACGCAGGCTGATCCGGCCTTTCTGGAAAGCGCCCTGCTGAACCTTGTGGTCAATGCCCGCGACGCCATGAAAGGCGGCGGCAAGCTGACAATCGAGACAAGCAATCTGCGGGTCAATGACGCCTATGTCGAGTTGCGCGAAGAAGAGATTGCGCCGGGTCGCTATGTCATGCTGGCGGTCAGCGACAGTGGCCATGGCATCCCGCGCGAGGTTTTGGCAAAGGTCATCGAACCTTTCTTTACGACCAAGCCCCCCCATTTGGGGTCCGGGCTTGGGTTGGCGATGGTGCATGGATTTGTCAAACAATCCGGCGGGGCCTTGCGGATTTACAGCGAGGTTGGCGTGGGGACGACGGTCAAGATCCTGCTGCCCGTTGTCGCCAATGCGCTGGACCCGGTGTCCGTCAAAACGCCCGATCAGGTGCTGGTCGACCGGACGCCCAACGCACGGATCCTGCTGGTCGAGGACGAGGGTCCGGTCCGCAAGATCATTGCCCGCATCCTGACCGGGCAAGGCATCAGCGTGACCGAGGCCGAAAGCGGCGACGCGGCGCTGGCAATCTTTGACAACACGCCCGACGCCTTTGACATTCTGCTGACCGATGTGGTGATGCCCGGTGTCCTGCAGGGCCCCGCCCTTGCCCGCGCGATCAAGGAGCGCAGGCCAGGCTTGGGGATCATCTTTATGTCCGGTTATGCGAATGAAGCGGTTGTGCATGGCAACGGTTTGCGGCGGGACGACCATTTCCTGATGAAGCCGGTTCAGCGTGCGGATCTGTTGAACGTGATCAATCTGGTGCTGTTGCGACCCCTGCCATGATGGACGCGCCAGATTGGCCGTCAACAGGCCCCGGGCCAATTGCGGATCAATGCCGCGGCAGGGTCGCAGACACCCGTTGGCCATGCGTCGTGGCAAAATGGAACCCTTGGGCATCAAGGCCAACTGGCGATATCCAGTTGGTTGCGGATCTGGATTGGTGACCCCGGATGGATTCGAACCATCGACCTGCCGCTTAGGAGGCGGCCGCTCTATCCCCTGAGCTACGGAGCCACGCCGCGCCTTCATGGGACGAATCGTTAAATCTTGCAACTGTGCAATGTCAGAGCGGGCTTGGACTTCGCCGGGGAATGGCGTTAACACTGGCAGAAATAGCCGGGGCATTGATCGCTGTGACAAAACCACCGGGTTTAGACCCCAAACGAACCCTGACGCTGCGGGATGTATCCGAGGCGTCTGGTGTCAGTGAAATGACGGTCAGCCGCGTGCTGCGCAGCCGCGGTGACGTGTCCCCCCCGACGCGCGAACGCGTGCTGGAGGCGGCGCGCCGATTGGGCTATGTGCCCAACAAGATCGCCGGGGGTCTGGCCAGTCAGCGGGTCAATCTGGTCGGTGTCATCATTCCATCGCTGGCCAATATGGTGTTTCCCGAGGTGATGACCGGCATAACCGAGGTTCTGGACAACACCGGACTGCAGCCGGTCGTCGGCGTGACGAACTATTCGCCCGAGCGCGAGGAGACGGTGCTGTACGAGATGCTGTCGTGGCGTCCGTCGGGCATCATCATCGCGGGGCTGGAACATACCGCCCCGGCGCGTGCCATGATGGCGCAGGCGGGCATCCCGATTGTCGAGATCATGGATATCGACGGCACACCGATGGACAGCGCCGTGGGGATTTCCCACCGCCGCGCTGGCCGTCAGATGGCCGAGGCGATTGTCGCCAGCGGCTATCGCAAGATCGCCTTTCTGGGCACGCAGATGGCCGGGGATTTCCGGGCGCGCAAGCGGCTGGAGGGGTTTGAAGAGGCGTTGCGCCGGCTGGGCATCGATCTGGTTGATCGTGAGTTTTATTCAGGTGGATCCGCCCTGCTGAAAGGGCGCGAAATGACGCAAGCCATTCTGGCGCGCAATCCGGATGTGGATTTTCTGTATTATTCCAATGACATGATCGGGGCTGGTGGCCTGCTTTATTGCCGCGACAAGGGCATTGATGTGCCGGGCCGCGTGGGTCTTGCCGGGTTCAACGGGTTGGAATTGCTGGACGGTTTGCCCGTGCGTCTGGCCACGATGGACGCCTGCCGGATGGAGGTGGGCCGCCGCGCCGCGCAAATCATCGCCGGGCGCAATGCCGACCCTGATATCGGACCCGAGGTGGTGGAACTGTTCCCGACCCTGCAACCGGGCGACACGATCCGGCAGCGCTAGGCGGTCAGGCGGCCCGCAGCCATGCCGGAAATCCGGGTGCGCAGGATCTGACCCTCGGGCTGGTCGCTGACGAAACTGACCTCGGTGAACTGTTCGGTGCGGCCAAGGCGCGGCCCCTCGATCAGCACGACGTGGTCACGGCCTATCTGGGCAGACAGATGCCGCGCAAGGGCCGCGTCGCCAGCCACCCGCATCCGTGCAGCGCGGGATTTGATGTCGGGGCCGTGCACCTGCGGCATGCGCGCCGCAGGTGTGCCCTTGCGCGGGGAAAACGGAAAGACATGCAAAAAGGTCAGGTCACAGTCGGCCACCAGCCGCAGCGAGTTTTCGAACATCTCCTCGCTCTCAGTCGGAAAACCGGCGATCAGATCGGCACCAAAGACCATGTCGGGGCGCAGACGACGTGCCTCCTCGCAAAAGGCGATGGCGTCTTCGCGGGCGTGGCGCCGTTTCATCCGTTTCAGAATCAGGTTGTCGCCCGCCTGCAAGGACAGGTGCAGGTGCGGCATCAGGCGCGGTTCTGTGGCAATCGCCCCCATCAGCGCGTCATCCGCCTCGATCGAATCGATGGAACTGATGCGCAGGCGGGCCAGATCGGGCACCAACCGCAGGATCCGCATGACCAGATCACCCAGACGGGGCTGTGCAGGCAGGTCGGCCCCCCATGAGGTCAGGTCAACCCCGGTCAGCACGACCTCGTTGAACCCCTTGTCCACCAGACGCTTGATCTGTTCGACCACCACGCCCGCAGGCACCGACCGCGAATTGCCGCGTCCGTAAGGAATGATGCAAAACGTGCAGCGGTGGTCGCAACCGTTTTGCACCTGAACATAG
>JANNAF010000478.1:0-2123 GCA_031384005.1 Rhodobacterales bacterium
TGGACGGTCAGCATGAGTTTTACCATGTCGCCCCCGGCGGCGCTGTCAGCCGATGGTGGCTTGTCCCCGGCAGCCCCGGTTCGCCCAACAGTCACAACCCCGGCGTCACCGACCACCCCTTGGGCGTTGCCCCCATCCCCGGCTGGCACGACAGCGACGGCACCCCCCTGCCATGCGATCCGAGAGAGGCAAGCCAGTGACCAACCGTGTTGCAATTTATGCGAGGGTCAGCACCTCCGGCCAGACCACAGAAAACCAAATCCGCCGCTTGCACGAGGTCGCGATGTTGCGCGAATGGACCATCGTGCAGGAGTATGTCGAGACGGTCAGCGGCGCGGCGAAGGTTAGGCCGATGTTCGACAAGATGATGATGGATGCTCGCCGCCGGAAGTTTGACACCATCGCCGCCGTTGATGTGTCGCGTTTGGGGCGCAGCCTTTCCGGCCTCGCAAACCTGTTTGAGGAGGTGCGCCAGATCGGCGTGGACCTTTACCTTGACCGTGAGGCGATGGACACCAGCACTCCGGCAGGCCGGGCGATGTTGGGCATGGCATCGGTGTTCGCCGCCTTTGAACGCGACCTCATCATAGAACGCACCTTGGCCGGGCTTGCCACCGCCCGCGCCAAAGGCGTCCGGTTTGGCCGCCCCCCGGCGTCTGACGGCATCGTTGATGCGATCCGTTCCCTGCGCCTGCACGGTCTGGGAATCAACTCCATCGCACGGGAATTACGTGTTGGAAAATCCACTGTCCAACGCATCGCCAATGAAATGAAGGAGGAAGCCGCCAATGCCGTCTGATGACCTGCCATCCCGCAAGGTGAACCCCGGCCCCGGCGGTCAAGGCCGCTCGCACTTTGTCGTCGGTGCGCGGGGCATCAAGATCATTGAAGAATTGTCGGCCCGGGGCTGCCACCTGACCACCATCGCCCGCGCCCTTCGCATGTCGAAAGACGCCCTGGTGGCCTGCCGCCAGCGTCAGCCCGAAGTGGAGGAGGCATATCAACGCGGCCTTGCCACCGAACATGATGCGCTTGTGTCGAACCTTCGCACCGCCGCCAACGATGGCAACGTGGTGGCGAACCTATTCTTGCTGAAAGCCCGCCACGGCTACCGTGAAGGCGTCCCGCTTGAGATCAACACCACCGTCAACATGGGTGGCGTTTTGGTCGTCCCCGCTGAAATGACGGTTGAAGAATACCTCGCCCGGAAGGCCGCAGCCGGGGAGATTGACCCCATGCCGCCCATGCGCGACGTGACCCCACGCAACGTCATGCCGGAGCCAATCGAACACCTGCCAGAGGCCCCCATCCCCGGCAGCCGGGCCTATGCCACCACCGGCCATGCCGCTGCTGACAACATACCCACCGACAGCCACCCGACCGGGACCCGCCTGTCACGGCGGGGCGACTGATGGGGGAGACGGTGGCAGAAGCGTTTGAGAACACTGCCGGTCTGCTAGCACACATGGGCTATGTTTCTTTCATCATCCCGCAATACAGCCCGCCGGACCCCGTGGGGCATCTGGTTCCGTTACAGGAACCGAACAGCCACGGACGACGCATGACTTCACGTATACCTATTGCATAAAAAGTCTTGAAAATGGAAAAACGCTGTGCCATCCTCCTTACAGGATCAGCAGGAAGTTATCATGCCCATACCCACCAAAGCCCAAGTTCAGGACGTCATGGAGGACTTTGAACCTCGCCTGAGGGCCGTGGTTGACCGGGCGTGGCAGGAATGGCTGGACAGCGGCCTCGCCGGGCGCTTCATCTTTGGTCGCGTCCAATCCAACATCATGTTCGACTTCATCGCCCGCCATGGCATTGCGGAGTTTGACAACGACAATGAGGTCCACGTCATCCCCAAGGACTGCACCGTGAAGTTCCTGTTCCGCGATCAGGTGCTTGTCCGGTTCAAGAAGGCCAACGCCAAGGGGGTCGGCTCCAATATCGAAACGCTGGCAACGCTGGACTTTGTTGACCCGCAGCGGACCTTCCCGGACTTCTTGAAAGACATCTACAAGGTCGAAGTCTGCTACATCCCTGACGCCATGGGCACAGAGATTTCCGAGGTCGCAATCGTGGCCCGTGACCGCAAGGCCCGCATTTGGGCCTATCCGATT
>JANNAF010000506.1:0-15554 GCA_031384005.1 Rhodobacterales bacterium
TTATTTCACGGCATAGGGGAGAAGGGCGAGGAAGCGGGCACGCTTGATGGCGGCTGCCAGTTCGCGCTGCTTCTTGGCCGATACGGCGGTAATACGGGACGGGACGATCTTGCCACGCTCAGAGATATAGCGCTGCAGAAGGCGGGTGTCCTTGTAGTCGATTGCCGGTGCATTGTCGCCCGAGAACGGGCAAACCTTGCGGCGGCGGAAAAACGGTTTGTTCGCCATGTTATTGTCCTTTCCTGATCAACGACGCGGGCCGCCGCCGAAGCTCGACGGAGCCCCACGGTCGCCACCGAAACCACCACCTGAACGCTCGGGACGGTCACCACCAAACGAACGCTCCGGACGGTCGCCAAAGCTGCGCTGCGGACGATCCCCACCGCCGAAACCACCCTCGGGGCGGTCACCGCGTTCACGGTCGTCACGCTTTTGCATCTGGACGGACGGACCCTCGGCATGGGTGTCGACCTTGATGGTCAGGATGCGCATGACATCGTCATGCAGGCGCATCAGGCGTTCCATTTCCTGAACCGCAGCCGGAGGGGCATCGGTTTTCAGAAAGGCATAGTGGCCTTTGCGGTTCTTGTTGATCTTGTAGGCCATCGTCTTGACGCCCCAGTATTCGCTTTCGACGACTTTGCCGCCGTTATCCGAAATGACTGCGGTGAAGTGTTCGACAAGGCTTTCGGCCTGCGCGGAGGAGAGATCCTGACGCGAGATGAAGACATGCTCGTAAAGCGGCATGTAGGCTCCGTTCATTTTCAAGGCGCATTTCATAGGGCGGGCCAACTCTTTCCGCGGCCCGTCCACGAGAGGCTGCGCCGGTTCATGGGATTGCGGAAAGATGGGGCCTTATAACGGGATTATCCTGCTGCGCAAGGGTTGGTTGCGGGCCGGCGTTGCGGTGGGGCAAGAGGGTGCAATTGGGGCCGGGATCAGGTGGCGGAGGGCGGCAGGCCAAACAGGCGGTCAAAGGTCCACGTAAAAATGTAGGTGTAGACCAGAAACAGCAAGATGAGTCCGATTTCATAGACCAGCGCCTGCCAGAGGGTCACATCCAGCCACCAGGCCATCAGGGGCACCATGGTGAGGGTCAGGCCGCCTTCGAACAAGAGGGCATGCAGGGCGCGCATTGAAAAGGGGCGGCCTTTGACGGGTTGGCGCGCCTCCCACCGCTCGAACAGGGCGTTGAAGATCAGGTTCCACAGCAGGGCAACGGTGGCATTGATCGCGGACAGGATCAGCGATTGATCAACCGGCGCGTCGGACATGCCAAGGAGAAGGGCTGAGGCGAGGAGGATGCCGATAGCCTCGAATGTCAGGGCATAGGTGATCTTGCGGGTCAGGGGGGACATCGGGAACATCGGGTGCCGTACTGCGGTCATCGGGTCAAGGGGTGATTGCATGGATTGCGGGGCCGGGTTAAGCCCTAGGAAAAGGTTGATCGCAGGGGGACAAGATGAGCCGCGCATTCGTATTTCCGGGACAGGGTGCCCAGACCATTGGCATGGGCTTGGCCTTGGCCAGGGCCTATCCTGCGGCGAAGGCCGTCTTTGACGAGGTCGATGAGGCGTTGGGACAAAAGCTGTCCAGCCTGATCTGGGAGGGGTCGATTGAAGAATTGACGCTGACCCAGAATGCGCAGCCTGCGCTGATGGCGACCTCGATGGCGGCGTTGGCGGCGCTGGAGGGTGAGGGGCTGGGCATGGGCCACGTCGCTTTTCTGGCAGGACATTCGCTGGGCGAGTATTCCGCGCTGTGTGCGGCAGGATCCATCGGGCTGGCCGATACGGCGCGGTTGCTGCGCATCCGGGGCGAGGCGATGCAGGAGGCGGTCCCGGTGGGGGTTGGTGCGATGGCCGCCCTGCTGGGGTTGAATTTCGAACAGGCGGCGGAAGTGGCGGCCGAGGCGGCACAGGGCGAGGTGTGTCAGGCGGCCAATGACAATGATCCGGCGCAGGTGGTTGTGTCGGGGCACCGGGGTGCGGTCGAGCGGGCGCTGGAGATTGCCATGGCCAAGGGGGCCAAGCGGGCCTTGTTGTTGCCGGTGTCGGCGCCGTTCCATTGCAGTCTGATGCAGCATGCGGCCTCTGTCATGGCCGAAGCTTTGGCGGGGGTCGAGATCAAGGCGCCGTCGGTGCCGGTTGTGGTGAACGTCCGGGCCGAGGCGGTGACCGTGCCGGACAATATCCGATCGCTTTTGGTTGCGCAGGTGACGGGGTCGGTGCGGTGGCGGGAATCGGTTCTGTGGATGGCGGGGGCTGGCGTCACCGAGTTCTGGGAGATTGGGGCAGGCAAGGCCCTGTCGGGCATGATCAAGCGGACGGCCAGCGGGGCGGTGACGCGGGCGATTGGCAGCCCTGAGGATGTGACAGCAGCCAAGGGGTAGAGTGTCCCACGCGTGGACAGATCCGAAAGCCTATTCGTAACAAAGGCTTGCCCTTTTACGTTAGGGCGGTGTTAACCACGTGAGGGCTGGGCGCATGACGCTGGATGCCTGGTTGGCCTTTTATGCGGCCTCGGTCGCGCTTGTGGTGGTGCCGGGGCCGACGGTCACGGTGATGATTGCCAATGCGCTGCGTTATGGTGCGGGGCCTGGGTTGATGAATGTGGCGGGGACCCACGTGTGGCGATCTGGCTGCTGATTGCGGCGCTGAGTGCTGTGATGGGGGTTTGGTTTGAGGCGCTGCGGTATGTCAGGGCGGGGTATCTGGTCAGGCTGGGGATCAAACTGCTGCGGTCCAGGGGCGACCTTGCTGCGGCTCTGGACCGGGCCCGACCCAACGACAGCCTTTTCCTGCAAGCCATTGCCGTGAGCCTGTCCAATCCCAAGATGCTGGTGTTGTTTGGCGCGCTGATCCCGCCGTTTCTGAGGAACGGCGGCAATGCGGGGCAGGAGACGCAGGTTATGTGCGTGACCTTTGCGATCATCGCAGCGGTCAGTGACAATCTGTCTGCCTTGGCCGTCGGGCGCGCTGGGGCATGGATGACGCGCAGCTGGACAAGGGCGGTGGAAATCACGCGTGGCGCGTGCCTGACTGTGGGCGCGGCATGGACGGCGTTGCGCGGGCGCTGAGGCAGGAGCCTCCGGCGGGAGTATTTCAGAAAGAGCAATTGGGGGCTTGGTCTGGTGCGCAGCGCCAAGGATTGGTAGGGATGGCGAAACGAGGGAGATGGGCATGTTTGATCTGACAGGAAAATGCGCGCTGGTCACGGGGGCGTCGGGCGGGATTGGTGGCGATATTGCGCGGGTGTTGCACGCTGCGGGGGCCACGGTGACGCTTTCGGGGACGCGGATCGAGCCCTTGGAGGCCTTGGCGGGCGAATTGGGTGGGCGGGTCCATGTGATGCCGTGCAATCTGTCGGATGCAGCCGCGGTCGAGGCGTTGCCCAAGGCGGCGGTGGCGGCGATGGGGGCGGTGGATATTCTGGTCAACAATGCCGGGATCACCCGCGACAACCTGTTCATGCGGATGTCGGATGACGAATGGCAGTCGGTGATTGATGTCAACCTGACCTCGACCTTTCGGCTGTGTCGGGGGGTGTTGCGCGGCATGATGAAGGCGCGCTGGGGGCGGATTATCAACATATCCTCGGTTGTGGGGGCCACGGGAAATCCGGGGCAGGGCAATTATGCGGCCAGCAAGGCTGGCATGGTGGGGATGTCAAAATCGCTTGCCGCCGAGGTGGCGAGCCGCAACATCACGGTCAACTGCGTGGCACCGGGGTTCATCACCACGGCGATGACGGACAAGTTGAACGAGGAGCAAAAGGCCAAGATCCTGACCGCTGTGCCCGCCGGGCGGATGGGAACCAGCGCAGAGATTGCGGCGGCGGTATTGTATCTGGCCAGCCCTGTGGCGGGTTATGTCACGGGTGCGACGTTGCATGTGAATGGCGGTATGTCTATGATCTGAGGCCAGCGGCCCGGGAAAGGGTTTGCCATGGCGCGCGCCCCTTGCTATAGCGCGCAGGAATTCGAATGGGGCAGGCCCCACAATGATAGGGAATAAAACATGAGCGACATCGCTGACCGCGTTAAGAAGATCGTCGTCGAGCATCTGGGCGTCGAGGCAGAAAAGGTGACCGAGAATGCCTCGTTCATCGATGATCTGGGTGCTGACAGCCTTGACACGGTCGAGCTGGTCATGGCGTTCGAAGAAGAGTTCGGGATCGAAATTCCGGATGACGCTGCTGAAACCATCCAGTCGTTCGGCGATGCGGTCAAGTTCATCACCTCGGCCTCCTGATTTCACGACCCGCTTTGGCGGAACAAGGGCACCCTGCGGGGTGCCCTTTGCTTTTGTGGGCGCTTTTCCGGTGGCGGCGCAGCTAGGGCTTGAGTGGCGAGGCGTCATGGTCAAAGCTGGCCCAAACCGGGGGGCGGCGTGGCGACATTGGCAGAAATGTTCGGGGCGGGGGCGGCGCAGACCTTTCTGGGCCTGCCGCTGTGCCGGGATCTGAGCCGGATGGCGGCGGATATTGCGGTGATTGGCGCGGCAGGTTGTACGCCCTATCCGTCCGTCGGGTTTTACTGCGGCGGCGGGCCTGCGGCGATCCGTGAGGCGGGGGCGGCCTATGGCGCGGCGCTGGGGCATTTCAACTTTGATCTGGGGGGGGTCACCCTGCCCGTGGGGGTGAATGCGGTCGATGGGGGCGATCTGCCGCAGGACCCCGACGATGCGGCGGGCAACAGGGCGCGGATTTTCGGCGCGATCAGTCAGGTGTTGGACCGGGGGGCAGTGCCGTTGTTGATCGGCGGGGACGATTCGCTGCCGATCCCGATGCTGGAGGCGTTTGGGGCACGCGGGCGGCGGTTCACCGTGTTGCAGATCGACGCCCATATCGATTGGCGCGACGAGGTTGGCGGCGAGCGGTTGGGGTTATCCTCTACCATGCGGCGGGCGTCCGAGATGGCGCATGTGGCGCAGATCATTCAGGTGGGACAGCGGGGGATAGGCTCGGCCCGTGCGGGGGATGTGCGCGATGCGGTGGAGTGGGGGGTGTCGTTCATTCCGGCGGGTGAGGTGGCGCGGGCGGGGGTGTGGCGCGCGGTTGATCTGGTGCCCGAGGGGGCGGAGGTGATCATCTGTCTGGACGTGGATGCCTTTGACCCCGGGATCATGCCCGGTGTGATTGGCCGCACGGCGGGGGGGTTGGGTTATTGGCAGGTCATGGAGTTGATCGGGGCTGTCGCCGAAAAGGCGCGGATTGCGGGGATGGATGTGGTGGAGTTCATGCCAAGCCGTGATATTGACGGGCAGGGGGCCTTGCTGGTGGCGCAGCTGATGGCCTCGGTTTTGGGGATTATCGGAAGGCAGCGCGAACATGAGCAAGTATAACCAACCCCTGGGCGGCAATGACATGCCGCGATTTGGCGGGCCGGCAACGATGATGCGGTTGCCGACGCAGGTCGGGGCCAAGGGGCTGGATGTGGCGTTTGTGGGCATTCCCATGGATATCGGCACGTCGAACCGCCCCGGTACGCGGCTGGGGCCACGGCAGATCAGGGACGAGAGCCGGATGTTACGGCCGTTCAACATGGCGACCGGGGCGGCGCCGTTCGAGCATTTGCAGGTGGCCGATATTGGCGATGTGCCGATCAACACGTTTGACCTCAAGAAATCGGTCGGGATCATCGAGGCGTTTTATGACGGCGTTCTGGCCGATGGGGCCATTCCGCTGACTTTGGGTGGAGATCACACGCTGACTTGGCCCATCCTGCGGGCGATGAAGAAAAAGCATGGGCCGGTCGCGCTGATCCATGTCGATGCCCATGCCGATATCAACGACACCATGTTCGGCGAGAAAGTCGCCCATGGCTGCCCGTTCCGCCGGGCGTGGGAGGATGGGTGTCTGATCAACGACAAGGTGTTCCAGATCGGTTTGCGCGGCACGGGCTATGGGCCGGATGATTTCGATTGGGGTCGCGACAAGGGCTGGACGGTGGTGCAGGCCGAGGCGTGTTGGCATCGGTCGCTGAAGCCCATGATGGAGGAGGTACGGGCCAAGGTGGGCGATGCGCCGGTCTATCTGAGCTATGATATTGACAGTCTGGACCCGGCCTTTGCGCCCGGAACCGGCACGGTCGAGCCGGGGGGGCTGACGATCTGGCAGGGGTTGGAAATTGTGCGCGGCTGTAGCGGATTGAATCTGGTTGGTGGCGATCTGGTCGAGGTTTCGCCGCCTTATGATCCGTCTGGCAACACCGCCCTGATCGGGGCCAATCTGCTGTATGAAATGTTGTGCGTACTGCCGGGTGTGCCACAAAAACGCTAAGCGTCCAGATCTGGACAAAATTAAATAGCCAAGCCTGTCAAGGGCTTGGCTGTTTGCATTAACCAGGTGGAAAGGTTTACAAAGACGATTCCGATGCGGTGGGCCTAGGCGTGCCAAAGTGGGCTGCCATACCGTCAGTGCAGATCACGGCATCGTCCGGGACCGCACCGCCTGGCCAAAGTTGGCATGATCGGCCTGTCCTGCCCGGTTAACGGCAATGCGCAATTGGACAGTGCATCACATCAGGCGATCAGGGCGGCGGGCAAACAGCGGCGTCCCGCAAACCCGCCCAAACCCACGGGGGTACGCCATCAGGCAAAGAGCCCGCCACCCATGTCGGGCGGCGGGCAACACCGCTATTCGGCGGCCATTCCGGGGCGGGTCAGGCGGGGAGTGGCATCCGCGACCCGTTCGCGCAGGTCGGCCTGATCGGCGGACAGCAGCGCGATGCGTTCGGCCAGCACCTCGGGCGAGGGCGGGGCCTCGGCCTCGTCTGCCGGGCCGATGATGCGCGAGAACAGTTTGGAGAGGTAATAGCTGATGTCATCCATGATCAGATAGAATGACGGCACCACGATCAGCGACAGGACGGTGGACACGATGATGCCGCCGATCACGGCTGTGGCCATGGGCGCGCGGAACGAACCGCCCTCGCCCACACCCAGCGCCGAGGGCAGCATGCCTGCCGACATGGCGATGGATGTCATGACGATGGGTTGGGCGCGTTTGTGGCCAGCCTCGACCACCGACATGATCCGTTCCATGCCGTGGGCGCGCATTTCGATGGCAAAATCCACCAGCAGGATGGCGTTTTTCGTCACAATGCCCATCAGCATCAGAATACCGATCAGGACGGGCATCGACAGGGCCGAGTCGGTCAGGATCAGCGCCGCCGCCACGCCACCGATGGCGAGGGGCAGCGAGGCAAGGATGGTGAAGGGCTGGATCACCGATTTGAACAGCAAGATCAGCACGGTCAGCACCAAGAGCAGGCCAAGGATCATCGCATTGCCAAAGGAGGCAAACAATTCGCCCTGCACCTCGGCGTCGCCGGATTCCACGACACGGGCCCCGGCGGGCAGCGGGGTGGCCGCGATGATTTCCTTGAACCGGGTGGAGGCGGTGCCAAGGGCAACGCCGACCGGCAGGTTTGCGCCGATTTCGGCCTGACGTTCGCGGTTCAGGCGTTTGACGGTCGAGGGCCCCTCGGACAGGGTGATGTCGGCCACGGCGGACAGGGGCACGGTGGCCCCGGTTGCGGTGGGCACCATGAGCGCGGCAAGGCGGCCCACATCTTCACGTGTCGCATCGGTCAGGCGGATGCGGACCGGGATCTGGCGGCCGTCCAGCGACACCTTGGCCAAGGCGGCGTCATAATCCCCGATGGTCGCCACGCGCAGCACAGCGGCGATGGACTGGGTCGAGACGCCCAGACGGGCCGCCTCATCCGCGCGGGGACGAACCTGGATTTCGGGGCGGGGCAGGGCGCCTTCGCCCGCGACATTGGCCAGCAGCGGGTCGCCGCGCAGGGCCTGTTCCAAGGCGGCCACTGAGGCGGTCAGGGCGGCGTCATCGGGGGCCAGCACGTTGAAGGTGATGTCCTTGGCGCCACGGTCGTTCAGTTTGATGGCGCGGATGTCGGGCACATCCTTGAGCCGGGCAAAAATCTCTGCCTCGACCACGTTTTGGGGGGTGGTGCGGCCCTTGTTTTCGACCTGTGGCACGATCCAGCCCAGGACGGGGATCTTGCGCGCCGCGTCCGAGAGTTTCAGCAGGAGGCCGTGGTCAAGCTTGTCCAGGAGCACGGTCACTGTGGCGCGGCGGATGTCGCGTTCCCCGGTGGGCGAGGAGCCGCCCAGCACAAAGACCTGATCGACCCATTCGATATCCTTGATCTTGTTATGGATATCGGCGGCGGCGATCGCGGTTTGGTCCAGCGTCGTGCCCGGCGGCAATTCCACCGAAATCGAGATGCGGCCCGAATCCTCGGGCGGGATAAAAGAGCCGGGGACCTGCAACATGAAGTACATCGATATGGCAAAGGCCCCGATCGCACCCAGCAGCGTGACGTAATAAGCGCCCAGTTTCAACCGGCCAAAATGCCAGGTCTTGGTCGTGCCGCGGATCAGGGCAAGGTAGCCTTTCATGAACATGCCGTCGCGGTGCTGTTCTTCGGTTCCGCCATCAGAGGAGGACATCAGGTAGGCGGCCATCATCGGCGTGATCAGGCGGGCAACCATAAGCGAGAAGAACACCGAAAAGGCGACGGTCAGGCCGAATTGTTCAAAATACTGACCGGGGATGCCGCCCATAAAGGACACCGGCACAAAGACCGCGATGATGGTGAAGGTGGTGGCAATCACGGCCAGACCGATTTCATCGGCGGCGTCGATGGCGGCGCGGTAGGGCGATTTGCCCATCCTGATATGTCGGGCGATATTCTCGATTTCCACGATCGCATCGTCGACAAGGATACCGGTGGCAAGGGTGAGGGCAAGGAAGGACACAAGGTTGAGCGAGAAGCCCAGCATGTCCATGATCCAGAAGGTCGGGATGGCGGACAGCGGCAGAGCGACGGCGGAAATCAGGGTGGCGCGCCAGTTGCGCAGGAACAAAAACACCACGATGACGGACAGCAGCGCCCCCTCCAGCAGGGTGTCGATGGCGGCGTCATAGTTGCCTTGGGTAAAGTAGACGAGGTCATCGATGGGCAGAATTTGCACATCGGGGTTGGCGGCGCGGAGTTCGTCAAGTTGTTTTACGACGATTTCCTTGACCGAAACCTCGGATGCGCCTTTGGCGCGGAACACGGCAAAGCTGACAACCGCCTCGCCGTTCAGCCGCGAGAAGGAGCGCAGTTCCTCATAGGTATCGGTGACGGTGCCCAGATCGGACAGTTTGACAAAGCGGCCCGAGGGCAGGGCGATGGCGGTAGCCGCAAGGCCCGTGACGGTTTGGGCGTCGCCCAGCGTGCGGATCGCCTGTTCGCCTGACCCCACCTCGGACCGGCCCGAGCCCAGGTTGGCATTGGTCTGGCCCAGTTGCTGGGACACTTGCCCGGCGGTGATGCCAAAGCTGCCCAGTTTGGCGCTGTCCAGTTCGATGCGCACTTCGCGGTCAGCACCGCCGTAGCGGTCGACCCGGCCAACCCCGGCGCGGCCTTGGAGGGCGCGTTTGACGGTGTCATCGACGAACCACGACAGTTCCTCGAATGACATGTTGGGGGCTTTGACGGCGAAGGTCAGGATGGCCTGACCCTCCACGTCGATGCGGGTGACGGTGGGGGCCTCGATCTCGGCGGGCAGGTTGCCGCGGATGCCGTCGATGGCGTCCTTGGTATCCTGCACGGCCTTGTCGGTCGGCACTTCGATACGAAACTCGACGGCGGTGGTCGACACGCCGTCGGTCACGGTCGAGATCACGTTCTTGACGCCGGTGATGCCCGCAACGGCATCCTCGATTTCCTTGGTGACCTGGGCCTCCAACTCGGCGGGGGAAGCGCCGGGCTGGACGATGGTGACGGCGACAAGGGGGATGTCGATGTTGGGAAAGCGGGTGATGGGCAGGGCGTTGAAGGATTGCCATCCCACCACCATCAACAAAAAGAACCCAAGCAGCGGGGCCACGGGGTTGCGGATCGACCAGGCGGAAAAGTTCATAACAAGGGCCCCTTAATTGGTGCTGGCTTCGGCAATCGGATTGATCCGTTCGCCGTCGCGGACAAATGAGCCCGCCTTGGTAACCACGGTTTGACCTGCGGTCAGACCGGACAAAACCTCGATCCAGCCGCCGTCGCGGATGCCGGTCTGGATAATCTGGCGTTTGGCCATGCCGTCGGCGACCAGCATCACCGTCGTTTCGCCCGTGGCGGCGGCGCTGACAGCGGTCACCGGTACGGCCAGCCCGTCGCGCGAGGTCACCATGATGTCGGCCTCGGCAAACATGCCGGCGCGCACCAGACTGGCGTCGGTCACCGCGATGCGGGCGGCGCCAAGGCGTGAGGTGGTGTTGATCGTCGGTTCCACCAGACGGATCGCACCTGCAATCTTGTCAGGCGTGGCTGCAAGGGTCAGAATGGCGGGCTGTCCGGTGACCAGTTTGACCAGATCAGCCTCGGCCACATCGGCTTTCAGTTCCAGCGCGCCGTTGCGGATGATCACGAACAGGGGTTGGCCTGCCGCCGATGCGATGGCCCCAAGCTGGGCGTTTCGGGCCGAAATGATACCGGACACCGGGGCCACGATCTTGGTGCGGGCCAGTTGCAGATCGACATTGGCCATTTGCGCCGCGGTCAGATCCTGTTGGGCAAGCGCCGATTTCAGGACCGCTTCGGCCACGGTGACGCGGGCGGTGGCCGAGGTGGCCGCGGTTTGGGTCTGGTCATTGGCGGCGGTGGTCACGGTGCCCTGTTTCAGCAGCGCGGCCGAACGGGTGGCGGTCTTGGCCGCCTCGGCCGCCGACTGGGCGGCGTCGGCCAGTTGCGCCTCGGCCTGGGCGATGGTCGCCTTGACGGCGGCGGCGTTGGCCAGCATCTGGGATTGTTGCAAGGTCAGGGTGGCGGTGGACAGCGTGGCCAGAACCTGACCTGCCTCAACAGTGTCGCCCACATCGGCCAGCAGGGTTTCGATCGGCTGCCCTTCGATCAGTGGCGGGACATAGACCTGTTCAACCGGGCCAATCATGCCAGAGGCAAGGACATGGTCCTGCATCAGACGGGTCGCGACGGTGCTGACCGTGATGGCGGGCAAAACTGTGGCGGGCAAAACCGTGGCTGTCGGGGTGCCGGGGGCCGGGGCCTCAGCGGTTTGCGCCCAGATGGGGGCGGCGAGACTGATGGCGAGGAGGGCGGGCAGGGCGATGCGCATCTGAGGTCAGACCTTTTGGATCAGTCGAGTTTGGCGGGTTTGGCGGGTTTGGCGGGTCGGGCAGCGGTCAGCACAGCGTCAAGCGTCTGGTCAATGCTACGGATGATCATGGATTTCAGTTCACTTTGGTCACTATTGATCTGGCTGCGCAGGCAAGAGCCCGATTTGAACAAAAGGACGACAAAGGCCGCCGAAGCGGTGAAGCGGCGGACAACCTCGGCCACGGGAAGGCCGGTTTCGGCAACAAACACCGCCAGCATCGCGTCGATTGCGGCCTGTTCCATGCGGTGTGCTGCTGCCCCGATTTCGGGCGAACGGCGGGCGGTTGCCTCGATCTCGGTCCACAGGTCGTGGTCGTGGTCGCAGATCGTGCCGTCGATCCGCTGGCGCAACCCCTCACGCAGGGCCGACATCGGCTGCGGCGCCTGAATGATCAGTTGAAAATCGCGCTGGATCTGGGACAGGTCATAGTCGATCAGGGCCAGAACAATGGCGGATTTGGAGGGGAAGTAGCGGTAAAAGTTGCCGACACTCATCCCGGCGGCGCGGGCAAGGTCCTGCATGGACGCGCCGTCAAACCCTTTGTCGACGAAAGCTTGCCGCACAAGGGCCAGAATATCGGCGCTGCGCTGATCAAGGCTGGAGGAGACGGCCAATTGCATCCTGTGCAGTTCCCGAGAATGAACGTTCATTCTCACTTAGAGAAAATCGCTGCGGCGTCAAGGGGGCGGATCTGGATAGTTTCGCCCCATCCCGGCGGTGGGGGCCTGGGGGAGACAGAGAGACGGGGAGGAGGGGGGGAGATGGGAGACGGGGGAGGCCGGGGCAAATGGCGTAGGGCAGACCAAAGGGCGGACAATTGCAGCTGGTTGCCGGGTATTGTTGCAGTGGTCGGCGGGGCCGTGTATCAGCGAGGCGTCTTGCACATGCTATCGGGAGATGCGGAATGATGCGTCGGGTTGTTGTCACGGGTCTGGGTCTGGTCACACCGCTGGCTTGCGGGGTCGAAGCGACCTGGAGCCGCCTTTTGGCCGGGCAGTCGGGCGCAGGGCCGATCACGCGGTTTGATCCGTCGGGTGTCATCACGCAATATGCCTGCGAAATTCCGCGCGGCGATGGGTCGGACGGCACCTATAACCCCGATGACTGGATGGAGCCCAAAGACCAGCGCAAGGTCGATGACTTCATCGTCTACGGCATGGCGGCGGCGGTGCAGGCGGTACGGGATGCGGGGTGGGAGCCTGCGAATGACGAGGAGCGCTGCCGGACTGGCGTGATGATCGGGTCTGGCATTGGTGGTCTGGCCTCGATTGCGGAAACCGCGTTGCTGATCAAGGAGAAGGGGGCGAAACGTGTGTCGCCGTTCTTTATTCCCGGCAGCCTGATCAACCTGATTTCGGGGCAGGTCAGCATCCGGTTCGGATTCAAGGGGCCAAACCATGCGGTGGTGACGGCCTGTTCGACGGGGGCGCATGCGATTGGCGATGCGGCGCGGCTGATCCAGTGGGGCGACGCGGATGTGATGATTGCGGGCGGTGCGGAAAGCCCGATATGCGAGATTGGCATTGCCGGGTTCAACGCCTGCAAGGCGCTGTCGACCAAACGCGCCGGTGATCCGACCAAGGCCAGCCGCCCCTATGACGGCGACCGCGACGGGTTTGTCATGGGCGAGGGCGCGGGTGTGGTCGTGCTGGAGGAATACGAGCACGCCGTTGCCCGCGGGGCCAGGATTTACGCCGAGGTGTTGGGCTATGGGTTGTCGGGCGACGCCCATCACATTACCGCCCCCTCCGAGGATGGCGAGGGCGGGTTCCGGTCGATGCAGATGGCGTTGAAGCGGGCCGGTTTGCGGCCTGATCAGGTTGATTACATCAACGCCCATGGCACATCGACCATGGCCGACACCATCGAGCTGGGGGCGGTCGAGCGGTTGTTGGGCGATGCCGCGGCGGGGGTGGTGATGTCATCGACCAAGTCGTCGATTGGCCATTTGCTGGGGGCAGCCGGCGCAGTGGAGGCGATTTTCTGTGTGCTGGCGATCCGCGATCAGAACTGCCCGCCGACGATCAATCTGGACAATCCGGCGGTGACGCCGCGTCTGAATTTGGCGGCCAATGCGGCGGTCAAGCGGCGGGTGGATGTGGCGCTGTCGAACTCGTTCGGCTTTGGCGGGACCAATGCCAGTCTGGTTCTGGGCCGGATGCCTGTGTGATGTGGCGCAACATCGCCTCGAACGCGTTGACGATGTTCATTGTCATTCTGGTCCTGTTGTCGGGCCTGTTGACCATGGCGCGGCAGATGTATCAAGACCCCGGACCGCTGGCGCAATCGGTGTGTTTCAAGGTGGAACGCGGGGCGACGTTGAGCGCGGTCAGTCAGGCATTGTCACAGGCGGGGGCGATCAGTGATGCGCGGATTTTCCGGATTGGCGCGAACTATGGCGGTCAGGCGGATGAACTGAAGTTCGGGTCCTATCTGCTGCGGCCGGGGTCGTCGATGGTGGATATTGTGGCGGTGATCACCCAAGGCGGGCAATCGACCTGTGGGCAAGAGGTCAACTTTATCATCGGGGTCGCCTCGGCGCAGGTGGTGTTGCAAAAGCTGGACCCGGCGACGGACCGCTATGTCGAAGTGGTCAAGTTCAACCCGGCGGTGGACACGGTTCCGGTGGAATACACCGACGCCGCCAGCGACGCCGATCTGCGGTGGCGGGTCACCTTGGCCGAGGGCGTGACCAGTTGGAATGTGGTCGAGGCGTTGAAGGCGGCGGACTTTCTGGCGGGCGAAGTGGCAGAGGTGCCACTGGAGGGTGTGTTGGCGCCCGAAAGCTATGACGTGATCAAGGGGGCGGACCGGGGCGAGTTGCTGGGCCGGATGGAGGCGCGGCAGACCGTCCTGCTGGCCGAGTTGTGGGCGACGCGGGCAGCGGGATTGCCGTATGAGACGCCGCAAGAGGCGTTGATCATGGCGTCGATCGTGGAAAAGGAAACCGGGATCGCGGCCGAGCGCAAGCAGGTGGCGTCGGTGTTTTTGAACCGTCTGGCGCAGGGGATGAAGTTGCAGACCGACCCGACGGTGATTTACGGTGTCACCAAGGGGCAGGGGATTTTGGGTCGGGGTTTGCGGCAAAGCGAATTGCGGCGCGAGACGCCGTGGAACACCTATGTGATCGATGGGCTGCCGAGCACCCCGATTGCCAATCCGGGGCGGTTGTCGATCGAGGCGGCGCTGAACCCGGATACGACGCCCTTTATCTTCTTTGTGGCGGACGGCACGGGGGGGCATGCGTTTGCCGTCACGCTGGAGGAGCATAACATCAACGTGGCCAAGTGGCGGGCGATTGAGGCGGCGCAGGTGCCGGTGGAAGAGTGAGGAAGATGGGCAAACCTGCGATCCGCAAGGCGGACCGCAGAACTGCCCATCCTACAAGTTAACATCAAGTTAACGTATCGTCCCGCAAGGCATTGATACCAATGCATTTTTCATTTGACTTTGCGTCCGGTCCAAAGTAGAGATTGTGACATGCTAGAAGAGGTGGGCCAAGCGGCACGGGGGAAACCCCGGGGCCGCTTTTTCATTTCTGACGGCGCGCAAGGAAAGGCGGGTTGGGCGGGATGAGCATCAATTTCTCCGCCGGAGAGAAAGAGCCGGTCGATGTATTGGCCACGACGGAAAACACTCTGGTCGAGGCGGCAGAAGAGCTGGCGCGGCTGATCAACCGGATCAAGGCCGGAAAGTTTCAAGAAGCCAAGGCCACGCCCGATGCGGTCAAAGGACTGCAGCGGGCGCTGGAGGTTGTGATTTTGGGGAAACGCGATGTTGAAAGACTCTGCAAACAGGTTAGCGGGTCTGTCGGAACCGGCAGCCTCGACCTTCACGACGCGCGGGATGAGGTCGGGCGCAGGCTGGCTCGCCTCCGCGACGCAGGACCAGGTTGACGAATTTCTGGGGGGATTGAGCGACAATGCGTTGATGTCGCTGCCGTGGATGTTCGAGTTCTGGGCGCTGCCGCATCAGTTGCCGCCGGAGGGCGCGTGGAAAACATGGGTCATCATGGGCGGGCGTGGGGCCGGCAAGACCCGGGCCGGGGCAGAGTGGGTGCGCGCGCAAGTCGAGGGCGCGTTGCCGGGCGATCCGGGGTCGGCGCGGCGGGTGGCGCTGGTCGGCGAGACGGTTGATCAGGTGCGTGATGTGATGATCTTTGGCGAAAGCGGGATCCTGGCCTGTTCGCCGCCTGACCGCCGCCCGGAGTGGCAGGCGGGGCGCAAGCAGCTGATGTGGCCGAATGGCGCGGTGGCGCAGGTGTTTTCGGCGCATGAGCCGGATTCGTTAAGGGGGCCGCAGTTCGACGCCGCATGGGTCGATGAGTTGGCCAAGTGGAAGAAGGGGCAGGAGACCTGGGACCAG
>JANNAF010000518.1:0-12275 GCA_031384005.1 Rhodobacterales bacterium
CGTCTGGACGATAGGCGACAAAAGCCTGCGCTTTGCGACTATTTGCGCGGTTTGGTCCAAGGCAGGGTGGGGTTCACCCCTGCTGCAACATCTGCATCAACCTCGATCGCGCCTCGGGCAAAGGACGGTCGTGCAGGACGGCCTGCAACCCCTTGGCCAGAAAATGCCCCGTCAGCGCCAAACCCTGCCCCAACTCGGCCGCCGTCGTCGGCCCCTGCCCCAGCAAGGATGGCGGCAATGGCAGCAACCGCGCCGCCCAATCCCCCGCAGCAGCACGCGACACCGCCCGCCCGGTGCGCGGGCTGACAAAGGCCAGATCCTCACGGCTGCCTGTCACGGCGCATTGGGTCAGATCGATCCCGTAGCCCAGATCCTCCAGCAACTCCAACTCCCACCGCAAATAGACAGGGGGCCAGTCGCCGGTGGTCAACAGATCCAGCAGCGCCATGGTCTTGAACCATAAGGCGGGGTGCGGGTCACGTTCAGGCAGGGCCAGATGCAACAGGGCGCAGATGGCATTCAAACCCGCCAGCGCCAGACGGTCCGCCAGAATCGCCGCCCGCGAATGCACAGGCTCGACCACAAAAGCCCCCAGATGTTCGTCCAGCCGCGCCGTCCAGGTGACCTGAACCTGCGTGCCGGGCTGCAACATGGCCGCCATCTTGCGCGAGGCCCCACCACGCACCACACCGGCATGACGGCCATGGGCGGCCGTGAACACCTCGATGATCGCGGACGTCTCGCCATGCAACCGCATGGACAACAAGGCACCCTGGTCCCGCCATTCCATGATCTCAACTATCCCCGCCAGACCGCGTGACGCAAGGAAACTCTTGCCGCACAGTGCGTTTCTGACAATCATGGCGGCATGAGCACCAAACGTATCCTCGCCGCTGGACTGTCCATCCTCGCCCTGACCGGCCTGATCTGGCAATTCCAACTGAATGGCAGCAAACCCGATCTGGCCGATTGGGGCCCCCGCGCCTGGGACATGTTGCGGTATTTCACGATCCTGACCAACCTGCTGGTCGCCCTGTTGATGGCCAAGGTGGCACTGGGCCGCCCAATTGGCGCAAACACAGCCGTGACAATCACCCTGTCGATCATCATGGTGGGGATCATCTACCGCCTGCTGTTGGCCCCCGAGGTGCCGCTGCAAAGCCCGAACTGGTACCCGGATTTCCTGATGCATGTCGCGGTACCCGTCTTGATGCCCCTGTGGTGGCTGGCCTATGGCGACAAACCGCTGCGCCTGTCGGCCATGCCACTCTGGCTTGGCCTGCCGGCGGCCTATTGCGCCTATGCACTGGTCCGGGGCTGGCTGACCGCAAGCTATCCGTACTTCTTCTTTGACATCGGGCGGTTTGGTCTGGGCACGGTGCTGCTTTATTGCGCCGGACTTGTCGCGGTCTTTGCCCTTTGCGGACTGGCACTGTGGCTGGTTGCACGCCTGGCGACGCGCCGCCTAGCCTGACAGACCCTCTTGATCCAACAGGGTCCGCCCCGCCCTGTCCTCTAGTTCCAACACCCACAAATCCGGGTCGCGCGCCCTTTGACGCGCCAGAACCGCATCCACCTCGCCCTCGGCCCCTTCAGCCAGAACGACCCAAATCCGAACATCGGCCATCAAATCGAAACTGCGCTGAAACGCCTGCGCCTGCCCATCCAGCGTGGCCAGCTTGACCACGACCGCCCCGGCAGTGGCATCGCCCTTTTGCACCACAAAAACCGGAATACCCGCCAGCCGCAACCGGTTCAGATAGGCGGAAACCCAAAACCCGGTGGTCAGACGCGGCTCCACTGTGATTTGCTCCTTCCCAAATACTCATTCAATCCAAGAACCAGCGTCACCACCAACAGGACAAGCACCAAAATTTTTCGCGAAAAATTTTCGGCGACCGCCTCAATTGCCGTCTTTGAAATCCAACCCCATCTCGGTGTAACGCTCGGGCTCTTCCAGCCAGCCGGGCCGCACCTTGACCTCCAGAAACAGATGCACCGTCCGCTCCAGAAAGGCAGAGATCTCGGCCCGCGCGGCGGTGCCTATGCTCTTGATCGTCTCACCCTTGTTGCCCAGAACGATGCCCTTGTGGCCGTCGCGCATGACATAGATGATCTGCATGATCATGGCGGACCCGTCGGGCTGATCCTCCCACTTCTCGGTCTCGACGGTCAACTGATAGGGCAATTCCTCATGCAGGCGCAGGGTCAGCTTTTCCCGGGTCATCTCGGCCGCGATCATCCGCATCGGCAGATCGGCAATCTGATCCTCGGGGTAATACCATGCCGACTTGGGCAATTCACCGGCCAGCCACTGCTTCAACTTGTCGACGCCATAGCCTTTTTCAGCCGAGATCATGAAGGTTTCGGCAAAGGGAAACGCCTCATTCAGCTTTTGCGCCAGACCCAGCAACACCTCGGCCTTGACCCGGTCGATCTTGTTGATCGCCAGCGCGACCTTCTGGCCCTGCGGGATGCGGTCCTTCATGGTGTCGATGATGGCGCGGGTGCCGTCGGTCAACCCGCGATGCGCCTCGACCAGCAAGACGATCAGATCGGCATCCGCCGCCCCACCCCAGGCCGCCGCCACCATGGCGCGGTCCAACCGACGACGCGGCCGGAACAGACCCGGCGTGTCGACGAACACGATCTGCGTCTGCCCCTCCATCGCGACACCACGGATCCGGGCGCGGGTGGTCTGCACCTTGTGGGTGACGATGGACACCTTGGCCCCCACCATCTTGTTCAGCAGCGTCGACTTGCCAGCATTGGGCTCGCCAATCAGCGCCACAAATCCGGCGCGGGTATCGGCCCCTTGGCCGGGCAATGTGCCATCGTCAGTCATTCTTAGCCTCCATCCGCGCCAAAAGCGCCCGTGCCGCCTGTTGTTCGGCCAGCCGTTTGGCCCCGGCCTTGGCAACCTCGGCCTCGCCATTTTCCAATTGCACCTGCACGGTGAACACCGGCTGATGGTCCGGCCCCTCGCGGGCCGCTTCGGTATAAAGCGGCGGGGCCATGCCGCGACCTTGCGCCCATTCCTGCAGGCTGGTCTTGGCGTCGCGCGCGTCGGCATCAACCGCGTCCACACGCCCACCCCACAACCGCAGCACCACCGTTTGCGCCGCAACAAACCCGCCGTCCAGATAAACCGCCGCGATCAACGCCTCCAGCGCGTCACCCAACAGCGCCTCTTTGCGCCGGCCACCTGACATCATCTCGGACCGACCCAGCTTCATCACATCGCCAAGGCCAACCTCGCGCGCCACATCGGCGCAGGTTTCCTTGCGCACCAGTGCGTTGAAACGCGGGGCCAACTGGCCCTCGGCGGCACCGGTGTCGGCATGCAACAACGCCTCGGCCATCACCAGACCCAGCACACGGTCGCCCAGGAACTCCAGACGCTGATTGTCCGGCCGGGTGGGCGAGGACAGGCTGGCATGGGTCACGGCCTGGATCAGCAGGTCAGGCTTGGCAAAGACATGGCCCAGCTTGCCCTGAAACGCCTGAAGATCGGCTGCAAGCTTCACTCGATTGCCTTGTAAAAACGGTCCAGCCGCCATGTCCAGAAAAAGAACAACGACGACCCGGCAGACGAAAATATGACCCGGTCGGCCCGACCGACCAGATTTTCATAAGGCACAAAGCCGACGCCGCCCACATTGGGCGAAAACCGGCTGTCCATCGAATTGTCGCGGTTGTCGCCCATAAAGAAATAGTTGCCCACCGGCACCGTGAACACATCGGTATTGTCGGGAAAACTGCTTTGGTCACTGTTCAGAACGGTGTGCGTCGTGCCATTCGGCAGCGTCTCGACATAGCGTGACCGGGTACATTCGCCGCCAATCCCGACGGGACGGTTTTCGCATTTCGGCGTGTTGCCCTCGGACCCTTGGGCGTCATAAATCTCGACAAACTGGCCATCGGGGACCTGAGGGGCCACGGTGTCATTGATGAACAGGACACCCTGCTTCATCTGGATCTTGTCACCCGGCAGACCGATCAGCCGTTTGATGTAATCCTGACCGCTGACCGGATGGCGGAACACCACGACATCGCCCTGCTGCGGATCACTGCCCAGAATACGGCCCGAAATCGGACAAATCGCAAAGGGGCAGGAATAGCGGGAATAGCCGTAGGCCATCTTGTTCACGAACAGGAAATCCCCGATCAGCAGATTTTCCTTCATCGATTCCGACGGGATGAAAAACGGCTGAAAGAACAGCGTGCGGAAAATGCCCGCAATGACCAACGCCCAGAACACCGTCTTGATGGTTTCCATAATTCCGCTGTCAGGTTTGGACCGGCTGGCCATATCGCATCTTTCCTTGGGGTTGGCGCCGCTACATGCGCGCCCCGCGCCCGCGAGTCAAGTTCGACACCCCTAGTTGATCAGTTTGAAGAACCGGTCCGCCCGCCATGTCCAAAATTCGAACAGCGACCGCCCGGCCGAGGAGAACAACGCCATATCAGCCCGCCCGATCAGGTTTTCATAAGGCACCATGCCGACCCCGCGCATATCCTGGGAAAACCGGCTGTCCAAACTGTTGTCGCGGTTATCACCCATCATGAAATAATGCCCGGGCGGCACAGTGAACACCTCGGTATTGTCGCCATACTCATCGTCAGCAGTGTTCAGCACCGTATGCCGAACCCCGCCGGGCAGCGTTTCAATCCTCCGCGCCCGGGTGCAAACCTCGCCATCGCGCACCGGGGCGTTCTGACACATCGGACGACTGTTCATCGACCCTTGCGGCCCCATCACCTCGACGAATTCGCCGTCCGGTTCCTGTGCCGCAAGCTGATCGTCGATATAGACAAGACCGGACAGGACCTGAACCCGCTCGCCCGGCAGGGCAATCAAACGCTTGACCATCACCACGCCCGATACCGGATGGCTGAACACCACGACATCGCCACGCTCAGGCTCGGCACCCCAAACCCGCCCGCTGATCGGACAGGCATTCAGTGGGCAGGAAAACCGGGAATAGCCATAAGCCCATTTGTTGATGAACAGATAATCGCCCACCAGCAGATTTTCCTTCATCGATTCCGACGGGATCCAGAACGGCTGGAACAACAAGGTGCGAAACAGACCCGCAATCACAAGGGCCCAAAAGACGGTCTTGACGGTTTCCATAATTCCGCTGGTCACGTCGAACCCCGTCCCGCTGCGACCAGCCGCGCCTCGATCACCACAAAGGCCTGCGCCCAGGGCGCATCGTCGGTCAAGGTGACATGGATCACCGCCTCATGCCCCGGTGGCGTCATATCGGCCAGACGCGCCGCTGCCCAACCCGTGACATGCATCACGGGCTGCCCCGAACGCAGATTGGACACCGCCATATCCTTCCACGCAATCCCCATGCGCAAACCGGTGCCCAGCGCCTTGGAACAGGCCTCCTTGGCCGCCCAACGCTTGGCATAGGTCGCAGCCACACCATGCGGTCGACTGTTCGCCTTGGCCTGCTCATGATCGGTAAAGATGCGCTGAATGAACCGGTCGCCAAACCGGTCCATCACACCCTGAATACGGTCGATATTGGCCAGATCGGCACCTATGCCCAAAATCATCCGCCCTCATCCTCGCTGTTCAAATATCCCACGGGGGAGGCGCCTTTGCCTTGGCAAAGGTGCCCGGGGGTGTGAAACCCCCGACCAGGCCGGGTTAGGCACGCGCAAGGTCCATCCGGCGGCGCATCTCCAAAATCGCATCCTCCAACCCGATGAACACGGCCTCACCGATCAGGAAATGGCCGATGTTCAACTCCATCACCTGCGGGATCGCGGCGATGGGGGCCACGTTTTCATAGGTCAAACCGTGGCCGGCATGCACCTCCAGCCCCAGCGCATGGGCCAGGGTTGCACCACGGCGCAGCGCGTCCAACTCAACCTCGGCGGCGTCGAACTGGCCCTCGGCGTGCAGGTCGGAATAATGGCCGGTATGCAGTTCGACCACGGCGGCACCAATGCGGGCCGATGCCTCGATCTGGGCGGGGTCATGGCTGATGAACATCGACACGCGGGCCCCCGCCTCGCGCAGCGGGTAAATGTAATCGGCCAGACGGTTCTGGTCAGAGGCGACATCCAGCCCGCCCTCGGTCGTCCGTTCGGTGCGCTTTTCGGGGACAAGGCAGACGGCGTGGGGGCGATGCCGCAGGGCAATCGCCTGCATCTCGGGTGTCGCGGCACATTCAAAGTTCAGCGGGATGCCGATGCCCGCCACCAGCGCCTCGATATCGGCGTCGCGGATGTGGCGGCGGTCTTCGCGCAGGTGGGCGGTGATGCCGTCGGCCCCGGCAGCCTCGGCCACAAGGGCGGCGCGCAGTGGGTCGGGCCACAGCGCACCGCGCGCGTTGCGCAGCGTCGCCACGTGGTCGATATTCACACCAAGCCGCAGTTTTCCAAGAGGTTTCATCAGGGCGCCTTCCCGCAAACAGATGCGACTTACTTAGGGGTTGACGGGTGGCACGTCACCCTCTTTCGCCGCGACCTTTTTGCGCAAACTGGCGTAACGCGCCGCAAGCCTGCGACGGCGCAGCGCCTGATAGGCGGTCAGCACCGGGATGGTCAACCAATAGCTGATCAGTGAAACCGCAATACCCGGCAAGATAGAGCCGACCATATAGGGCAGGTAAATCCGCTTCCAGAACTGCAACAGGCCGTCCCAATGGGTTTTTTCGGGGCCAAAGATCGCCAGCACATTGTTCCACAGATCCGAGGTCGCACCGACAAAGGCGTCATAGACCCCCTCCAGATTGACATGGCCGGGGATGTCCAACATCCAGTATCCGGTTTCCAGCGACACCCATGCAATCAGCGGTGTAGTGACCGGATTGGACAAAAAGGTGGCCAGCAAGGCGGCAATGATATTGCCCCGCATGACCCAGGCAAGCCCTGCCGCGCTGAGCATCTGGATGCCCAGGATCGGCGGAAAGTTGACAAAGGTTCCGGCGAACACGCCGCGCGCAATGCGGTGGGGTGGGTCAGGCAGACGGCGCAGGCGGTGCCAGACATAGGAAATCTGCCGCTTGAACCCGCGTTTGGGATAGACCTGCTCTTTCAGCCATTCCAACCATCCGATCGGATTGCGACGTTTGAACACGAAAACTTCCTTATCCCGACCTTAGGGTTTGCGCGTGACGTTACGTACCCTTGCCACTTGGGCCACATCTGTTTCGGCTTCAAGAGCGGTCATCACCATGTGTAGATGTTCCACATCGCGCAAATCAACTTCGATCATCAATCTGTAATAATCTGGTTTACGTTCTGTGAATTTCAAGTCTGATATATTCGCCTTTTGCTCGCCGATCAACGTGCAGATCCGGCCCAACACCCCGGTTTCATTGGAAATAGCCACATCCAGTGACACGGTATAGACCGCAGGATGCCGGCCCGGTTGCCAGTACAGGTCGATCCAGCGGTTCGGCTGTTCTTCGAACTCCTCCAACGCGCGGCAGTCGATGGCGTGGACGATCACGCCGCGTCCGGGGTAGGTGATGCCGACGATGCGTTCACCGGGAACCGCCTGACAGCATTGGGCGCGTTTCAGGGTCTGGTCGGCGGACAGGCCGATGATCGGGCGCTTGGCGTCCACCTCATCCGCCTGGGCAAGGGTCAGTTCGGGGTACAGCGTCTCCAGCACCTTGCGCGCCGTGATTTCGGCGGACCCAAGGCGGGCCAGCAGGTCCTGCTCATCCGCCAACCCCAGCATCTTGGCCGCCGTGCGCAGCGCCTTGTCGGAGGCCTTGCGACCGACATGGTCAAAGGCGGCGCGGGCCAGTTCGTGACCCAGTTTCACAAAACGACCCCGGTCCTCCTCACGCAAGCTGCGCCGGATTGCGGCTTTGGCGCGGCCTGTGGTGACAATGTCGATCCATGACGATTGCGGGGTCTGGCCTTCGGCGGTGATAATCTCGACCGATTGGCCGTTTTTCAGGCGGGTCCACAGCGGCACGCGGATGCCGTCAATCTTGGCCGACACGCAGGAATTGCCGATGCGGGTGTGGATGGCATAGGCGTAGTCCAGCGGCGTCGCCCCGCGCGGCAGCTGGATCACGTCGCCCTTGGGCGTGAAACAGAACACCTGATCGGAATACATCTCCAGCTTGACGTGTTCCAGAAACTCGTCGTGATCGCCTTCGTCAAAGCGTTCGGTCAGCTGCGAAACCCATTTCGCCGGATCGACGGCAAAGGGGTTCGCCGTCCGCTTGCCCTCGCGGTAGGCCCAATGCGCGGCGACGCCCGCCTCGGCCACCTCGTGCATTTCCTGGGTGCGGACCTGAACCTCGACCCGCTTGCCATCGCGGCCTGACACGGTGGTGTGGATTGACCGGTAACCGTTCTGTTTGGGCTGGCTCATGTAATCCTTGAACCGGCCCGGCACGGCACGCCAGCGCCCGTGGATCACGCCAAGGATGCTGTAACAATCGGCCACCGACCGACAGATGATGCGAAAGCCGTAAATGTCGGACAGGCTGGAAAACGCCAGATCCTTTTCCTGCATCTTGCGCCAGATCGAATAGGGCTTCTTGGCGCGGCCATAGACATCGGCGTCGATCCCCACGCGGTCCAGTTCGGCGCGAATGTCGCTGCTGATCTGGTGGACCACATCGCCCGCCTCGCGTTGCAGCACCAAAAAGCGGCGGATGATGGAATTGCGCGCCTCGGGGTTGATGACCTTGAAGGCCAGATCCTCCAACTCCTCGCGCATCCACTGCATGCCCATGCGGCCAGCCAGCGGCGCAAAGATTTCCATCGTCTCGCGGGCCTTTTGGGCCTGTTTGTCGGCGGCCATCGATTTAATAGTGCGCATGTTGTGCAAACGGTCGGCCAGTTTGACCAGAATGACCCGCAAATCCTTGGACATCGCCATGAACAGCTTGCGAAAGTTTTCGGCCTGCACGGTGTGGCCGGACGACAGTTGCAGGTTGGTCAGCTTGGTCACGCCATCGACCAGTTCGGCCACCTCAAGGCCAAACAGCCGCTCAACCTCGGCATAGGTGGATTTGGTATCCTCGATCGTGTCGTGCAGCAGGGCGGTGACGATGGTGGCATCGTCAAGGTGCTGTTCGGTCAGGATCGCCGCGACCGCCACGGGATGGGTGAAATAGGGCTCGCCCGATTTGCGGAACTGACCCTCGTGCATTTGCAGGCCATAGGCATAGGCCCGGCGCAACAGGTCGGCATTGGTGCGGGGATTGTAGTTGCGAACAAGGGCGATCAGGTCGTCGACGTCGATCATGCCCTTGTTCTTTCCAGTGTCAGCCCGCTGTGATCAGTTTTCGCCCTGAGCTTCCATGAGGGCGCGCAGCAGCTTTTCTTCGGACATGTCGTCCTGCATCGGGCGGTCAATCTCGCCGGACATCAGCAGGGCCATCTGATCATCCTCGGGCTCGTCCACCTCGATCTGGGTCTGGTGGCTTTCGATCATCCGCTCACGCAGGGACGACGCAAGCTGGGTTTCGTCCGCGATTTCGCGCAGCGCAACCACGGGGTTCTTGTCATTGTCGCGGTCAACCGTCACCGGAGAGCCCGCCTGAATCTCGCGGGCGCGGTGGGCCGCCAGCATCACCAGTTCGAACCGGTTCGGAACCTTGTCAACGCAATCTTCAACCGTCACGCGGGCCATGTCTGCTCCAATTGTTGGGGGCACGGGGAGTGGTCATTTAAGCGCATGGCGCCACGTTGACAAGCGCGAAAAGGGCTGAGCCAAGCGCGAAAAGGGCTGAAAACCCGGGGTTAAAGCGGGGTAACTGCCGCAATCTGAGCAGAATCCAGCCCAGCCAGCATTTCCAACACCGTCAAGCCCAGAATTGGGTGCCGCCAATCGGGGGCCACATCGGCCAGCGGCACCAGAACAAAGGCGCGGTCCTGTAGGCGGGGATGGGGCAGAATCAGCTGATCGGGTGCCACGACGGATTGTTCGGCTGCGGGCAGGCCCCGCCAGTGGCGGTGGGTTTCGGCATCGGGCCAGACCTGATCCCCCATCGCCAGCAGGTCAATGTCCAGCGACCGTTGCCCCCAGCGCACAACCCTTTCGCGGCCGAAATCAGCCTCGACGCGGTGCAGCCATTCCAGCAGGGCCGCAGGTGCCAATGTCGTCTCCAACAGTGCCGCCGCATTCACATAATCGGGGCCCGCACCGGGCGGAAAACAGGGCGTCGAAAACAGGCGGCTCATCCGCAGCACTGTCACCGCGGGCGAGGTCAGCGCCTGTGCCGCCCCCAGTATGGTTTGGCCAAGCGTAATCCCGCGCAGTTGCATGTTTGCGCCAAATGCAACCAGGGATTGTTGGACTTTACGTTCCGTCACGCTTACACTTCCGTATAGCATCTATTGTGTATCAAGATTGTGACTGCTAGGCAAAAGATGCAACCATCCATGTCACTAGTGGAATATGTGCCGGGTTGGCCGTGCAAGATTAAGGAGAAATTGATGTTTTACAAGGACGAACGCCTGGCCCTATTCATCGACGGGTCGAACTTGTATGCGGCTGCAAAATCGCTTGGTTTTGACATTGATTACAAACTTCTGCGTCAGGAATTCATGCGCCGGGGCCGCCTGCTGCGCGCGTTTTACTACACCGCGCTGTTGGAAAACGACGAATATTCGCCGATTCGCCCGCTGGTCGACTGGCTGAACTACAACGGCTTTACCATGGTGACCAAACCGGCCAAGGAATACACCGACAGCCAGGGCCGCCGTAAGGTCAAGGGCAACATGGACATCGAACTGACGGTGGACGCCATGGAATTGGCCCCGCGCGTTGACCATATCGTGCTGTTTTCCGGCGATGGCGACTTTCGCCCGCTGGTCGAAAGCCTGCAACGTCAGGGCGTGCGCGTTTCGGTCGTGTCGACCATCCGCAGCCAGCCGCCAATGATTGCCGACGAACTGCGCCGTCAGGCCGATAACTTTATCGAGCTGGACGAATTGCGTGACGTCATCGGTCGCCCGCCGCGCGAACCGCGTCCGATGGACCGTGAAGAAGTGAGCATTGAAGCCAAGTAAAACTGGCGCAGCCAAGTGACAAGTGGCACACCTACCAACTGGCCGGATCAGGCAACTGATCCGGCCTTATCATTGCTGGCGGCCTGCGATTTCGACAGCGGGGGTCTTTGCGGTGCGCGGCCCGATTGCGCGATCTGGCCCGTGGCCGCGACTACATTGGTGTCCAAGACTGGACGAAACGCCCGCATCAGATTAGGTCTGAACACATGGAAAACCTGACCCTCTACCTTGCCGCCCCGCGCGGATTTTGCGCCGGTGTCGACCGGGCGATCAAGATTGTCGAACTGGCCCTGCTGAAATGGGGCGCGCCGGTCTATGTCCGGCACGAGATTGTGCATAACAAATACGTGGTTGACGCCCTGCGCGCCAAAGGGGCGGTGTTCGTCGAGGAGTTGGAGGATTGCCCCGCCGACCGCCCGGTGATCTTTTCCGCCCATGGTGTTCCCAAATCGGTGCCACTGGCCGCCGCCGCCCGTCAGATGATTGCGGTGGACGCAACCTGCCCGCTGGTGACCAAGGTCCATAACGAGGCCGCGCGCCATTCCGAAAACGGGTTGCAGATGGTGATGATCGGCCATGCCGGGCATCCCGAAACCGTGGGCACCATGGGGCAGTTGCCGGAGGGTGAGGTGCTGCTGGTCGAAACCGCGCAGGATGTGGCGGGGCTGGTGGTGCGCGATGCGACGCGGCTGGCCTATCTCACCCAGACCACCCTGTCGGTGGATGATACGGCGGGCATCGTTGCTGCTTTGCAGGCGCGGTTTCCTGCAATTACCTCACCGCACAAAGAGGACATCTGCTATGCGACCACCAACCGTCAGGCGGCGGTCAAGGCGATAGCGGGCAAGATTGACGCGCTGTTGGTGATTGGCGCGCCCAACTCCTCCAACTCGCGCCGTCTGGTCGAGGTCGGGCAGGCGGCGGGCTGCGCCTATGCCCAACTGGTGCAGCGGGCGACGGACATAGACTGGCGCGCGCTGGATGGCGTGCGTGCGGTCGGCGTGACCGCCGGCGCATCGGCCCCCGAGGAATTGGTGACCGAGGTGATCGACGCCTTCAAGGCGCGCTATGCTGTCACCGTGGAACTGGTCGAAACCGCGCAGGAACATGTGGAATTCAAGGTGCCCCGCGTGTTGCGAGAGGCGGTATGATCCCAAAATCGGCGCTGGTGCTGGGTCTGGCTGGGCTTGTGCCGTTCGTTGCTTGTGCGGTGGCCCTGCTGTCCGGCTGGTCACTGCCGCTGTTGGCCGGTCGCGAAGACCTGA
>JANNAF010000434.1:0-15197 GCA_031384005.1 Rhodobacterales bacterium
ATGCAGGACGGCATCAACTACTTCCGCTCGCCCAGTCAGGTCTTGTCCGAACCCCCGGCCACGGGTGAGGTTTTTCGCATCGGCGGTCTGGTCGAGGCAGGTACCCTGATCCGTGGTCAAGGCAACACCGTCACATTTTCGGTGACCGATACGAACACCGTGGTTCCCGTACGCTATACCGGGATCCTGCCTGACCTTTTTGCCGAAGGCGCTGGCATGGTTGCCTTGGGCCAGATGGAAGGTGACACCTTCATCGCCAGCGAAGTGTTGGCCAAGCATGACGAAACCTACATGCCCAAAGAGGTGATCGACGCGCTAAAAGAACAGGGCGTCTACAAGGACGGCACCCAACCCGGCAGTTAAGGCGGTCGCAGGGTTACCCAAGCCTTAACCGATCCGCGCGACTTTGGCCCCCATAGCTTGGCTTGGGGGCCCTTTCATGAAAACAGTTCGCCAGATTGCCGAAGATATTGTCGCCCGCGAAGGCGGCTTTGTGAATGATCCTGATGATCCGGGTGGCGCCACCAATTATGGCGTCACCATCGGCACCATGCGTGCCCTGCGCCACGACGTCACCGGGGATGGCCAGATTGACGAGGCCGACGTGCGCGGCCTGACCCGGTCCGAGGCGGTAGACATCTTCATCCGCCACTATTTCGAACGCCCCGGCCTTGGCCGCCTGCCCCCCGAGGTGCAGCCGGCCCTGTTTGACATGTATGTCAATGCCGGGGCGAATGCCGTCAAACTGCTGCAGCGCATGTTGACGCGCAACGGATACCCCTGTTCGGCTGACGGCATCATCGGACCGGCCACTATGGCGGCGGCCTTGGCCATGGCGGCGCTTGGCCCCGGTCAGGTGAACATCGCTTATGGCATTGCCCGGCGCGACTATTACTACAGCCTCGCTGACGCCCGCCCCACCAGCCGCAAATATGCCCGCCGCCGCAACGGTGGCAAAGGCGGCTGGATCACCCGCGCCGAGGATTTCTTGCCCCCTACCCACCACCTCACCGACGCCCAGCACCTTGCCCGCGTCGCAAATTGGTAATCAGAAAGGACTGACCATGGACCTGCCCAAAATCGTAGTAACGCTGGGTGCCGCTGTCGAGGAGGTTGCCGCCGAAAACGGTGCCCCGCTGCCGCAATACCAACCCACCACCCCCAAGGGCCGCATCGGCTATGACCACATCATCGACATGCTCAACCGGTTGCCCCGCCCGGTCATGGCCCTGTTGACCCTGGCCATCTTTCTGGTTGCAGGTTTCAACCCTGATTGGTTCGAGGCGCGGATGCAGGCCCTTGCCGTCATTCCTGAACCGATGTGGTGGATCATTGGTGCCGTCATCACCTTCTTCTTTGGGGCCCGCGAAACCCATTACTTGCGGACCAAGACCACCAAACCCTGAAAATCTGCGTTTTCTGCCATCAATCGCCCCAAAGGCAGGGCAGGGGAGGTGAAACCCCCCGGTCCTGCCCGCTCCTCATCCTTGACCTCTGACCTGCGCTCTGGCATCCCGAACCCATGAGACAGGATTTGATCAGATGAACCTATTCGCCGATATCCGCGCCCTTGTGGTGGCGGAACTGACTGCCATGGCCACCGAAGGGACGCTGCCTGCCGGGCTGGACCTCGGCAATGTCGCAGTCGAGCCGCCGCGCGATGCCGCACATGGCGATATGGCGACCAATGCCGCCATGGTGCTGGCCAAACCCGCCGCCCTGCCGCCCCGCGCCATTGCCGAGGCGCTGGCCACTCGCCTTGCCCGCGATCCGCGCATCGCGGGGGCCGAGGTGGCTGGCCCGGGTTTCTTGAATCTGCGTCTGTCCAACGTCGTCTGGCAAGGTGTGGTCAAGGCCGCCCTGACCGATGGTGCCGACTTTGGCCGCTCTAACCTTGGTCAGGGTGCCCGCGTCAATGTCGAGTTTGTTTCGGCCAACCCGACCGGACCCATGCATGTGGGCCACGTCCGCGGGGCCGTTGTGGGCGACGCGCTGGCCCGGCTGTTGGCCTTTGCCGGCTGGAACGTGACGCGCGAATATTACATCAACGATGGCGGCGCACAGGTCGACGTCCTTGCCCGGTCCGCCTTTGAACGCTACCGCGAGGCTTGCGGACTGGAGCCTGAAATCCGTGAGGGTCTGTATCCGGGCGATTATCTGATCCCGGTGGGCGAGGCGCTGAAGGCGAAATACGGCACCACCCTGCTGGACCAGCCCGAATCCGTCTGGCTGGCCGACCTGCGCGATTTTGCCTCTGCCATGATGATGCAGGAAATCCGCAACGATCTGGCGCAGTTGGGCGTCCAGATGGATGTCTATTCGTCTGAAAAGGCTCTCTATGGCACGGGCAAGATTGAAGAGGCGATCCAGACCCTGCGCGACATGGGCCTGATTTACGAGGGCACGCTGGAACCCCCAAAGGGCAAGACGCTGGAGGATTGGGAACCCCGCGTGCAAACCCTGTTCCGGTCCACCGCGCATGGCGACGACGTGGACCGCCCGGTGATGAAATCGGACGGATCATGGACCTATTTCGCCCCCGACATCGCTTACCACTTTGACAAAGTTCAACGCGGCTATGACGCGCTGATCGACATTTTCGGGGCCGATCATGCGGGCTATGTCAAACGGATGAAGGCGGCGGTGTCTGCCCTGTCGAATGGCCGCGTGCCGTTGGACATCAAACTGATCCAGCTGGTGAAACTGTATAAAAATGGCGAGCCGTTCAAAATGTCCAAGCGGGCAGGGACCTTTGTCACCCTGCGTGACGTGGTCGAACAGGCCGGCGCCGATGTGACCCGGTTCATGATGCTGACCCGCAAGAATGATGTGGCACTGGATTTCGACTTTGCCAAGGTGCTGGAACAATCCAAGGACAACCCGGTCTTTTATGTCCAATACGCCAACGCCCGGATCAATTCGGTCCTGCGCAAGGCGCGCGACGCGGGCATCGACACCTCGGACGCTGCCCTTGCCAATGCTGACCTGACCCAACTTGGCCACCCGGCCGAGATTGACATGGCCCAGCAGATCGCTGAATGGCCACGTGAGGTCGAGATTGCCGCCCGCGGCAACGAACCGCATCGCATCGCCTTTTATCTCTATGAACTGGCTTCAGAATTTCATGGGTTGTGGAACAAGGGCAACGACGACTCGTCCTTGCGTTTCCTGCAAGAGGGCAATGCCGCCACATCTGCCGCAAAAATTGCTTTGGCCCGCGCCACGGGCGTTGTGATTTCGGCAGGATTGGCTATTCTTGGGGTAACGCCGGTCGAAGAGATGCGCTGACAAACAGCGCACTTGCCCATGACGCCGGCCTGAGCAGTCAATGAAAGCGGGGGTGGCATCGTATCGCCCTTGCAGGTGAGGCGTAAATGGCAGATTTGCAATTCGATGATTTCGAAGGCGGTTACGGTGTGCCCATGGGTCCCGGACGGCTGGACCGGGCCCGGCGCATCGTCAATCTGACGGGGGCTGTGTGTTCGGTCGCACTGGTCGCGGGCCTTGGGCTTTGGGGATACCAGCTGGCGGTCCGCGATGTGTCGGGCGTGCCGGTGATGCGCGCCCTTGCCGGGCCGATGCGGATGGCCCCGGCGGACCCTGGCGGCGATCAAGCCAGCAATCAAGGATTGTCGGTGAATGCGGTCGCAGCCACAGGGTCATCGGCCCCAGTGGCCGATCAACTGACACTTGCCCCCCGTGCGGTGGAATTGCAGCCCGGCGATACCTCTGGACTGGGCGGCGCTGCCACGGATACGCTGCAGCCGAACCTTGTGCCGGTCGGCCTGTCTATCACCGGTCAGGCCAGCCCCGGCCTGTCTATCACCGGTCAGGCCAACCCCGGCACTGCCCTGATCGATCCGCTGGACGAAGGCGATGTCAGCCTGCTGGATGATGCAACTGGCGAAGTGGTCGCCGTGGTGAACGCCGACCCCGAGTTTGTGCCCGATCCGCTGAACGGCTCGGCCATTGCACGCAGCCTGCGCCCGCAGGCCCGGCCGCAAGCCCTGACCGTTGCCGCCACGTCCCAGGATGCGGTGATCACCCCGTCCGAGCCCATTAATGTCGAAACCGTGTCCGCGCCCGGACCTGCCACCGAAATTGATCCCGCCACGTTGGAGGTCGGCACACGTCTGGCCCAGTTGGGTGCGTTTGATTCGCCTGACCTTGCCCGCGCCAAATACGATGAACTGCGGTTGCAGTTTGCCGAGGTCATGGCAGGCAAGGCCATGGTGATACAGGCCGCGCAGTCCGGTGGCCGCACCTTTTATCGCCTGCGCGCCCATGGCTTTGACGGCGATGACGATGCCCGCCGCTTTTGCGCCGTTCTTCAGGCCCAAAGCGCCGATTGCATTCCGGTTGCCCAAAGATGAGCGTGGGCAAAGGGGCGGCCATCTTTGGCTGCGCTGGTCCGGTTTTGTTGCCTGACGAGGCCGCGTTCTTTCGCGACTATCAACCGTTTGGGTTTATCCTGTTTGCCCGCAATGTCGAAAACCCCGATCAGGTTCGCCGCCTGACCGCCGATTTGCGTGCTGCAGTGGGCCGCAACGCGCCCATTCTGGTCGATCAAGAGGGTGGGCGTGTTCAACGTTTGCGGGCGCCCCATTGGCAGGAATGGACCCCACCGCTGGATTTCGTGCAGGTGGCCGGACCGCATGCGGCAGCGGCCATGTTCCTGCGCTACCGTCTGATTGCGCGTGAATTGCTGTCGGTGGGCATCGACGCCAACTGTGCGCCCGTTGGCGACCTGATCACACCCAACACGCATCCTTTTCTTAAGAACCGCTGCTATGGCGCTGATCCAGAACAGGTTTCCGCAATTGCGCGGGCCGTCGCAAATGGCCATCTGGTCGAAGGCGTCTTACCTGTGGTCAAACATATGCCGGGCCATGGCCGGTCCGAGGTGGACACCCATCACGACCTGCCTACCGTCACCGCGACACGCGACGCACTGGCCATGGCTGATTTTGCCCCGTTTCGGGCCCTGTCAGACCTGCCCATGGCCATGACTGGGCATCTGGTCTTTTCGGCCTACGATGACTTGCCTGCAACCCAATCCCGCGCGATGATCGACGTGATCCGCAATGATATCGGCTTTGGCGGGTTGTTGATGACCGATGATCTGAACATGCAGGCGCTGTCAGGCACCCTTGCCGAACGCACGGCGCGGTCGATGGCTGCCGGATGCGACCTTGCGTTGCATTGCAAGGGCGACATGGCCGAAATGCTGTCGGTTGCCGGGGCGGCCGGGGATATGACACCTGCCACCCAGACCCGCGCCGCCGCCGCCCTTGCCGCACGCCGCACCCCCCAACCTGTTGACATTGCCGACCTGCAGCGCGACCTTTCCGCCATGATGGCGGACCAAATCCATGGCTGACCCCGATACTTGGGATCAAGGCGACCGCCTTGCCCCCACCGACCGTCTGGTGGCCGAGGCGCTGATCATCGATGTGGACGGCTACGAAGGGCCGCTGGATTTGTTGCTGTCGCTGTCGCGCAGCCAAAAGGTTGACCTGCGCAAAATCTCGGTGCTGCAACTGGCCGAACAATACCTGACATTTGTGGGCCAAGCTTATCAGTTGCGCATCGAACTGGCTGCCGATTACCTTGTGATGGCAGCATGGCTTGCCTATTTGAAATCCCGCCTGCTGCTGCCGCCCGAACCGGGTGATCTGGGACCGACCGCCGCCGACCTTGCCGCACATCTGTCCTTTCAATTGGAACGTCTTGCCGCGATGCGTGAGGCGGCGTCGCGCCTGATGGCGCTGGACCAGTTGGGACGCAACGTCTTTGCCCGCGGTATCCCCGAGGAGGTGTCGCGCCGTCGCGACATCCGGTATGAGGCGACCCTGCTGGACCTGATGCGCGCCTATGCCCGCACCAAGACCCGCGACGATTTCCGGCCCTACGCGCTGGACCGCCAGAACGTCTATACCATGGAACAGGCGCTGGACCGTTTGCGCGGGCTGATCGGGTTTGCCGGAAACTGGGCCGATCTGACCTCATTCCTGCCCGATGGCTGGGACATCAGCCCCGCCCGCCGCCGGTCGGCCACGGCGGCCCATTTTGCCGCCGTGCTGGAAATGGCCAAACGTGGTCAGGTACATCTGCGCCAATCCGACACCTTCGCCGCCATCGAAATCCGTCGGAGGGACCCATGACCGACCCCACCGAACCCAGCCTGTTTGCCGCCCCCCCCATGGCCGAACAGGAACGCATGGTCGAGGCGGTACTGTTTGCCTCTGCCGAACCTGTCACCCTTGCGGAACTGATCCAACGCCTTCCCGAGGGCAGCGATCCGGCCGAGGCACTGGTGACCCTGCGCCGCCGTTACGATGGGCGCGGTGTGCACATCGTCAAGGTGGGCAACGCCTATGCCTTTCGCACCGCACCCGACCTTGGCCACTTGATGCACAAAGAAAGCGTCGAGACACGCAAGCTGTCGCGGGCCGCAATCGAAACGCTGGCCATCGTCGCCTATCACCAACCCGTCACCCGCGCCGAGATCGAGGAGATCCGTGGCGTCGCCGTGTCGCGTGGCACGGTGGACCAATTGATCGAACTGGACTGGATCCGCTTTGGCCGCCGCCGCATGACACCGGGGCGTCCGGTGACCTTTGTGGTCACCGACCATTTCCTTGATCATTTCGGGCTAGAGACGACACGCGACCTGCCCGGGTTGAAAGAACTGCGTGCCGCCGGACTTTTGGACAACCGCCCCTTGCCCGGCAGCGATCTGACCCCAGATCAAGACGACGCGCCCGAAGGCCAAACCGAACTGTTTGAGGATTAAGATATGGACCGCATCATCCAGATGATCATCAACGCTGTCCTGCGTCAGGTGATCAACCGTGGCGTCAAGACGGGCATAGACTATGCCTCGCGCGGCGGCAAACCCGCCTCTGCCATGACGCCCGAAGAACTTCAGCAAAGCCAAGGCGCCAAAGAGCTTGCCAAACGTGCCCGTCAGGCCGCCAATATGGCGAAACGCCTGGGCCGTTGACTTGGGTGCTAGTGCGGCGAAGTCTGGCACCCGCTGCCCGGCATCACGGTGTCGATCAGCGTAGCCATCACGCTGGGCAGGTCCGTGCCGGCTTGCACGTATAACCCCGTCACCCGTTGACCGTTCACCTTTGCTGACCATGCAATTGTCAGAAAGGGTGCCGGTGGCGTGCGCGAACCATAAGGCTCGACCCCGGGCAGATCGCCGCTGATCAGGGCCTGCAACGCGCGCAACACGGCAAGTTCCTCTGCTGGCCGCACAGGCCAACGATAGGGTGACCGCGGCGGCATGCCCGCACCACGCACTTCGACCACCGTAACTTGCCCGGCGCGCAACTCGATCCGGCAAGATATGCTGGCCGCACTATTCGTGCTGGGGAATATGCCAAGGGTCAACACCTCGGCCCGCGCCTGTACTGGCAGCAAAAGCAACGACAGGACGCAGCCCCGCCACCCCATCGGTCACCCCAGTTTGAACTGCTTGGCCAATTTAAGCCCCTGTCCTTGGTAATTGGACGCAATCCCTACACCGTACAGTGTTTCAGGCCGCTCGGCCATGTGTTCGTACACCAGCCTGCCCACCACCTGCCCATGTTCCAGCACAAAGGGCGCCTCATGACACCGCACCTCCAGCACCCCGCGCGATCCGGCCCCACCCGCTGCGGCATAGCCGAAACCGGGATCGAAAAAGCCCGCGTAATGCACCCGAAACTCGCCCACCATTGCCAGATAGGGTGCCATTTCGGCGGCATAGTCGGGGGGTATGGTCACCGCCTCGCGACTGACAAGGATGTAAAACGCGCCGGGGTCCAGAATGATACGCGCGTCACTGGACCGCACCTCTTCCCAGAAATCCCGCGCCGGATAATGGGCGATGCGGTCCAGATCGATGACCCCGGTATGCGGTTTGGCGCGGTAGCCCAGCAAATCGCCCGTCGCAGGCCGCAAATCGACCGAAAATCCCAAACCTTCGGAAATGACGGCGGCACCTGTCACCAAAGGTTCGCGGTCATTCAAGGCGATCAGGTCCGCATCCGACAAAACGGCATGACCTGAACGGAACCTGATCTGGTTCAACCGTTGCCCGGCACGCACCAGCACGGAAAACGACCTTGGGCAGACCTCGGCATACAAGGGCCCCGCATACCCCTCGGGGATACGGTCAAACTCGGTTCCGCCATCGGTGATCGTCCGCGTCAGCAAATCCAGTCGCCCGGTGGATGATTTGGCATTCGCCACCGCCGTCAACCCCGCAGGCAGGGTCAACCGCTCCATCAGCGGCACCAGATAGACGCAGCCCTTTTCCAGCACAGCCCCGCCCGACAGGTCCACCTTGTGCATGGTGAACTCATCCAGACGCTCTGCCACCGTCTTGCCCGCCCCGGTCAGGAACGACGCCCGCACCCGGTAGGCAACCGCTCCCAGCCGCAGATCCAGACTGGCAGGCTGAACCTGTTCCGGCATGACCGCAGGGTCGGCGGCAATCGCGCCGGACGCAATCATCGACCGTATCGTTTGACCGGGCAGCACACCTTGCATCACATCATCCCCTTGAAACGCAACCGCCCGGAAACGCAACCGCCCGCAAGGCGCAGGGCCAAGCGGGCGGTTTCGATATTGGTCGGGCCAGAGAGATTTGAACTCTCGACCTCCCGCCCCCCAGACGGACGCGCTAACCAGGCTGCGCTATGGCCCGACGAATGGCCGGATACATAACGATATTGTGGGCGGGGACAAGGGCAGAAGTGCATCTTGTTCCGGCTATCGCTTTTGATGCTGCGCTTCGGCCATCTGGGCCAGCAACAGCCCCAATCGGCTGTGCAATTCGGTCAATTCACTTGCACGGTCCGCATAAATGGGCCGTTGCAGGGCGCGCAGGCGGGCTGCAATGCCAGACAGGGCAGGCAGCAGAACCGCAGGGGCGTTGTCCATAAAGGCTCCCCCCTCGGGGATTGTATCGGCCCCAGCCTCCGGCATGATATCGGCCCCCGCCTCGGGCGTGGGTTGGGCGATTGCCACACTCCCCGTCGCCGCTGCATCGCTGACCGGCTGCGCCTGTTCCGTTCCGGTCGGATCATCGCCGACAGAATCGACCGTATCGGGGGCGCTGGGCGCAAGATCAGGCATGACCATCTGCGCCCCAACCGCCGGCCGTTGGCGGCCCTGCGTCATCGCAATTCCATCGCTGTGCCCGGACGGCCGCCCAGTGCCACTGACCACAAAACCGCCGGACAGATCCGCAGGCTTGCCAGGCTCGACATGCCCAGACACCCTGCGGCCCTGTTCGGCAGGCGGGATCGGCACCGATCCCACAGGCGCTGCTTCCGTCAACGGCATTCCCGGTTCGGGCGCGCCATCGCCCGGGCTTTCGGCGAACAGCGGGATCGGGCTGCCCAAATCCATTTCTGGTTCATCCTCGACCCAGATATGCCCGGCCTCGGGCACCTCTTCGGGCGGGAGAGTTGGCTTTGTGGCGCTCGATTCTGGCACGGCCCGCAACTGCACAACCTCGGCCGGAGTGGATTGCGGCGACGACGACCGCTTGACAGGTTCCAATGCCACGACCTGTGACGCCTCGACCTGCGCGGCCTCGACCTCGGGTTCAGGCATTCCGAAATCTTCGGTGTCGCTGTCCAAATGGTCCGCTTCAAAATCGATGTCTTCGCTGCCTGCGGCCATGGCGGCCACATGCCGCACACCTTGTTCGCGCAGGATTTTCTGCACACCACGGATGGTCATGCCTTCGTCATGCAGCAAATGCCTGATGCCACCCAACAGGGCCACATCGGCAGGTCGGTAGTACCGCCGCCCCCCGGCACGCTTGACCGGCTTGATCTGCGGAAACCGGCTTTCCCAGAACCGCAGCACATGGGCCGGGGTTTCCAGCGCCTCGGCCACTTCGGAAATGGTGCGGAAGGCCTCTGGCGACTTGTCCATCCGCGTATCCACCCCTTGTTACTTTTTCCCCGCCGCCACGCGATCCTTCATCAGATGCGATGGGCGAAAAGTCAGAACGCGGCGCGGGCTGATCGGAACTTCGTCCCCGGTCTTGGGGTTGCGCCCGACACGTGCCGTCTTGGACCGCAGTGAAAACGTGCCAAACGACGAAATCTTGACCGTGTCACCACTGGCCAGGGCGTCAGACACATGCTGCAAAACGCTTTCCACCAGCGCTGCCGATTCGTTACGGGAAAGGCCAACCTCGCGAAACACCGATTCGCTCAGGTCCATGCGCGTCAAAGTCTTTTCACTCATCTTTATCCCCCGGCTTTTGACCAAACATGCGCGGGATCAAATTGCGAGTCAATAACAGGCACTTGGAAAGCGTTCTTTCCACCATTTCTCGGGCAGTTAATCGCGAATTGGCGGTGTCACCAGCGGATGACAACCGACCCCCAGGCCAATCCGCCGCCAATCGCCTCGGTCACCAGCAGATCACCGGGCTTGATCTGACCGCGCGCCACGCCCACCGACAGGGCAAGGGGAATCGATGCAGCCGAGGTGTTGCCATGGTCTTGCACCGTGACCACGACCCGGTCCATCGCCACCTGCATCCGTTTTGCCGTCGCCTCGATGATGCGGATATTGGCTTGGTGTGGGACGATCCAGTCCACATCCTCGGCTGTCAATCCAGCCTTGTCCAAGGCAGTATGCGCCGTTTCGGCCAGCTTTTCGACGGCATGGCGGAACACTTCGCGCCCCTCCATCCGCAGAACTCCGGTCGTCCCTGTCGACACGCCGCCGTCGACATACAGCAGGTCCTTTAACTGCCCGTCGCTGTGCAGATCGGTCGACAGTATCCCCCGATCCGCTGACGTGCCGGTCAATTCGACACCTTCCAGCACCAAGGCGCCGGCACCATCGCCGAACAGCACACAGGTGCCGCGGTCCGACCAATCCATCAGCTTGGAAAACGTCTCGGCCCCGATGACCAGAACCCGCTTGGCGCTGCCGCCCAGAATAAGCGCATTGGCCACTGTCAGGGCATAAACAAACCCGGCGCAGACCGCCTGCAGATCAAAGGCGAACCCGCCTGTCATGCCGATCTTGGCCTGAACCATGGTCGCAGCCGATGGAAATGTCAGATCGGCCGTCGAGGTGGCCAGCACGATTGCATCAATGTCCGCGGCCGTCAGCCCGGCATTTTCCAGTGCGGCCATGGCGGCGCGTGCGGCCAGATCCGAGGTGGTCTGCCCGTCGGCCGCGAAATGCCGCCGCTCGATGCCGGAACGGCTGCGAATCCACTCGTCCGATGTTTCGACCAGCGTGCTCAGTTCCGCATTGGGGACCACACGGTCGGGCAGGTAGTGCCCAACGCCCTTGACCACGGCGCGCAATGTCATTCTGGCTGTCCTGCCCCTGTTGCGGGCGCTTCGGCCCCGGTCGTATCGGCCCCTGCCGCGTCAGCACTGTGCCCCGCGCCCTGTGCAGATGCAACCCGCGCTGCAAGGCGGGCGCTGAAGCCGGACTTGGCCAGTTGGTAAGCCATCGCCACCGCCGAGGCGACACCCGTCGCGTCCGCCGACCCATGCGATTTCACGACGATTCCGTTCAAACCCAGAAACACCCCACCATTCGACCGGCGCGGATCCATCCTGCGCCGCAACCGATTTAGCGAGGTCAGCGCCAGTACCGCCGCAATCCGCGACAGCAGCGTGGCATTGAACGCCTCGCGCAGGAAATCCCCGATCAGGCGCGCGGTCCCCTCGGCAGTCTTCAAGGCAACATTGCCGGTAAACCCGTCTGTGACGATCACATCCACCCGGTCCGACGGCAGATCGACACCCTCGACATAACCGACAAACTGGTAATCGCCCAAGGTGGCAGCCTCGGCGATCTGGTCATAGGCCTGCTTCAACTCGGCGCTGCCCTTGTGCTCTTCGGTGCCCACGTTCAGCAGACCAACCCGTGGCCGCGTCAACGCCATGCCATTGCGGGCAAAAGAAGCGCCCATCATGGCATATTGCAGCAGGTCGCCCGCATCCGCCTTGATGTCCGCGCCACCGTCCAGCATCAGGTTGAACCCGCCCGGATTGCGCGAGGGCCACAAGACCCCAATGGCCGGCCGCGCCACGCCGGGCAGTTTGCGCAGACGGATCATCGCAACCGCCATCAACGCGCCCGTGTTGCCACAACTGACCGCCACCGACGCCTCGCCCGATTTGACCGAATCAATCGTGGACCACATCGAGGTTCCGGTGCCATGCCGCATGACCTGCGACGGCTTGTCCTGCATCGTCACGACCCGCGGGGCGTGGCGCATCTGGACCCGTCCCGACAGGGCGCTGTGCTGGGCCAGCAGGGGGGTCAGCTCTGCCTCGTCGCCATGCAGGATGAAATCGGCATCCGGCATGGTCGCAAGACAAATGACAAGACCGGCGACAACTGCCGCCGGTCCGCGGTCGCCACCCATGGCGTCGACCGAAATGAACAACCTTTTGGCGGTGTCAGCGACAGTCAGATCAGAACCTGCGCCCGCGCTTGTCATCTGACAGGGTGCCTGAGGGGCGGCTTACGCCGCATCCTCGTCAAGATCCGTCGCCTTGACCGACGCCACAACTTCGCGGGCGTCATAGTGGCCGCAGGCGCCGCACACATGGTGCGGACGCTTCAACTCGCCACAATTCGGGCATTCACCCGGGTTGGCGGCAACCAACGCATCATGTGCGCGGCGCATGCCGGTTTTGGAGGAGGTCGTGCGATTCTGAGGGACAGCCATGTCTCACCTAGTGTTCTTGGGGACATGCCCCTGATTTCCTTGCCGTAATCCGGGTTTCCCCGACTTGGGTCAATCCAGTTTTCAGCCCGTTAATGAAGCGCGGAACATAGTAGGATTTGAGCGCGACGCAAGACCCTTTCTGTTCCGCTGCCCGGTCATTGCGTCTCGTCGGTCGGGTTGCCCTTGGCCATCAGTTTTGCCAGTCCCGCAAAGGGCTTCAGATCGGCGTCGCGCAGGGGGGCGGCGTCAGGCGGGGCGGCAGCCAACTCTCCCAATTCAACGCCAGCGGCTCGCGGATACAACGGCAAAGCCAGCGCAAGCGCCTCGATCGCGACGGCTGCCGCGTCGATCACATCGCCCAGCGGCTCTAATGTGTCATCATCCGGGATCTCGACCTCTTCCCCCTTGGGAACCTCGTAATCCGCAAGGTATTTCCGCGCAACGGTTTCAGAAATCCGGGTGCGGACCGGCTGAAGCGAGATCGAACAGGCTTGCACCGCCACCGCAGTCAACTGACCGGTCAACACCATGTCACGCTTGCCACTGGACCGGATTTCACCGTCAAACACCATCTGCGGCAGATCCAGCAGGTCCAGCGATGCCGCAATCGCCCGCCGCGCCGCAACGTCCGGCACGAATTTGACATGTGTCGCATTGCGCCCCGCAATGGTGGCCACCCGAAAGGTCAGGCTGGGCAAGGCAGGGCTGGCAGGGGGCTGTTCGGGGGTATCGGTGGTCATGGCGTCTCTCCTTGGACTGGGCTTTGAACCGCCGCTCACGCACCGTCAAGCGTTCCTTTCTTGAACCAAGACCCAACCTTCTGTAACCCGGTGCCAAGGGGCCTTGACGATCGGCCCTGCGTTTGGGGGTCGGGACTGCTGTTTTGCCCGATTTCCGGCGTGCCTCTGGCCGGTTGGTGATGGGGTCGAATGACTGGCAGGGCAGGGGAATACATGGCGGTAAAGACGGAGGGGCGCATGCAGGGAACGGGCCTTTCTTGGCTTATCTGCATGGTTTTCGCGTTGTCCATCGGTTTGGCAGGCTGTGTGCCGATCTACACCAATCACGGTTATATCCCGACGGATGATGACCTGGCCTTGCTTGCGGTCGGCGTCGACAGCCGCGAATCAGTGGCGGCGACGATTGGCCGCCCGGCCGCGTCGGGGCTCTTGGGCGATGACGCCTGGTACTATATCCAAAGCCGGTACCAGACCGTCGCTGCCGCTGCCCCAGTTGAAATAGACCGCGAAGTGGTGGCGATCAGCTTTGCCGAAAACGGGCTCGTGTCCAACATTGAACGATTCGGTCTGGAGCAGGGCCGCATCGTGCCGCTGTCCCGCCGCGTCACCACGGCAAACATCCGTGGCCGTGGAATATTGGCACAGATCTTTGGCAACATCGGTCGGCTGAACACCGACAACCTGTTCAAATAGGGTGGGGATAACCCACCGCTGGCTCTGTTAAGGTAGGGTGGGTGCAACCCACCGCTGGCTGTTCAGGCAGGGTGGGTGCAACCCACCACTGCTTTACGTTCACCGCATGATGGGTGCTGCCCGATTAACGCCGCGGCAAAAATCGGGCGAACCTGCCCTATTCTTCGGCCTGAAAGGTCAGCGCCACACCGTTGATGCAGTAGCGCAGGCCGGTCGGGGCTGGTCCATCGGGAAAGACATGGCCCAGATGCGCCTCGCAGCGGTTGCAATGCACCTCGGTCCGGGTCATGAAAAACCCCCTGTCGACCTTTTCGCCGACCAGTTCGCCATCTGCGGGCGCGTAAAACGACGGCCATCCGGTGCCGCTGTCAAATTTGGTGGCCTGATCAAAGACCGGCGCATCGCAACATACACAGCGGTAAACGCCGGGAACCTTGGGGAAATTGTCGTTGGTAAACGCCCGCTCGGTTCCATGCTGGCGCGTCACCTTATAGGCCAGCGCCCCCAGTTGCGCCTGCCATTGCGCATCCGTCTTGATCACCTTGTCCATCGCTTTCTTCCTCATCTTGTCAGTCTGCGACCCTTGCGCAGCGCCCGGTTCCTGCGTCAAATCTAATCCGGCTTGGCCCCACGGCCAAGTCCCTGACACGGAGAGATGATGTGCAACCGCTCAGCCACGGCATTTATACCGCCCGATTGGCCACAACCGCTGCCGATCTGGATGCAGCACTTGCCCTGCGACTGCTGCGGTTTCGCAGTTTGCGCGGATTGGACCGGGCCTGTGGCGATGCAGATGGCTTTGACGCCCATTGCACTCATGTTCTGCTGACGACCCGTGCAGGCGAGGTTGTTTGCTGTTTTCGTGTGTTGCCCTTTGCCTCGGGGGCCGGGCTGGGCGGCAGCTACTCGGCGCAGTTCTATGACCTTTCGGCCCTGCAGGACCGGCAAGCTGCGCTGATGGAACTGGGTCGGTTCTGCCTGCACCCCGATCATGCCAACCCTGATATCCTGCGGCTTGCCTGGGCGGCCCTGACGCGGCT
>JANNAF010000011.1:0-3092 GCA_031384005.1 Rhodobacterales bacterium
GCCCGGACCGAATGGTACCGTGAAGGCCGCGTGCCGTTGCACACGCTGCGCGCCGACATCGACTATGCGCTGGACGAAGCGATGACGCCTTACGGCATCATCGGTGTGAAGGTCTGGATCTTTAAAGGCGAAATCCTTGAGCATGATCCGCAAGCGCATGACCGTCGCCAAGCGGAATCGCAGGAAGGTGCCGCACCGCGCGCACCGCGCCGCGACCGCGAACGCGCGTAAGGGAGTAAAAACAAATGTTGCAACCGAAACGCACCAAGTTTCGCAAGCAGTTCAAGGGCCGTATCCACGGCGAAGCCAAGGGTGGCAGCACCCTGAACTTTGGTTCCTTTGCGCTGAAATCCACTGAGCCCGAGCGTGTGACCGCGCGGCAGATCGAAGCGGCCCGCCGCGCGATCACCCGCCACATGAAGCGTCAGGGTCGCGTCTGGATCCGGATTTTCCCGGATGTCCCGGTCTCGGCCAAGCCCGTCGAAGTTCGTATGGGTAAGGGCAAGGGTTCGACAGACTATTGGGCGGCCAAGGTCAAGCCCGGTCGGATCATGTTCGAGATCGACGGCGTGTCGGAAGTCATTGCCCGCGAGGCCCTGCGCCTTGGTGCAATGAAGCTTCCGGTCACGACGCGGGTTGTGGTCCGCGAGGACTGGTAATCGTGGTGGGTTAGCACCCACCCTACGCTTTAAGGCCCCGCCGGTGACGGTGGGGCCTTTGTCTTTGGTAAATAGGAGCCTGATATGGCCGAGATTGCATCGCTGTTTGTCACCCGTCTGTACCGTGCCAAATTGGCTGAACTGGGCAAGAAGAAGGTCGATTACGACGCGTTGAAAGCCACCTGCCTGAGCGTCGCCGAGGATGACGAGGCCGGGCAGGAGTGGTGCGACAAGAACGGCTATCCGGGCTACACCTCCTATGCCAGCCTGAACGACCTGCCCTGGCGGTTCCCGATCTTTGCCGATCTGGAAAAGGCGCTGGACAAGCATGTCGAGGGGTTTTGCAAGGATCTGGGGTTTGATCTGGGCGGCAAAAAGCTGAAATGTGGGTCGTTCTGGATCAACATCCTGCCCTATGGCGGGATGCATTCCAGCCACATCCACCCCCATTCGGTGATCTCGGGCACCACTTATGTTGCGATGCCCAAAGGGACCTCGGCGCTGAAGCTGGAGGACCCACGTCTGCCGATGATGATGCACGCACCGCTGCGGGTGAAGAAGGCGGGGCAGGAGTTGCAGAGCTTTGTCTACGTCAAGCCCGAGGTCGGCGAGGTCCTGCTGTGGGAAAGCTGGCTCAGGCATGAGGTGCCGATGAACATGGCCGAGGAGGAGCGGATATCGGTGAGTTTCAATTATGAGTGGGCTTGAGGGCTAGGGTGCGTGATTTCACGCACCGTGGGGGGCAGAGGAATGGCCTGTGACATCGCGCTCCGAAGCTGTACTATTGAATGTGTACCCTACTGTTGGCTGGACGGTTGGAATCTGTCAGTCTAGGATGCTTTCAGTATACGCGTGATGTCGAGGCCAGCAGTTGAACGCGAAATCTGAATCTTTGGTTCGAAAATTGTTAGATTGGTGGAACGGAAACTATAGACCTTACGAAAATAGGCTTAGCGATTCTGCATTCTTCGTCGGCGGACGCTTCGAACGGCACTGGACATCTGAAATCGCACACTCGCTATTCGAATTCTACCTTCGTCACTGGCAATGGCTGTGGGGCACGGCGATCGTCGGCACAATTGCGATCGTGACAATCTGAAAATTGGTGAGTCCTTCGGGTTGAAGTTCCCTCCCCCCACATCCCCCCTTGCCACCCACCCCCCCATCCCCTATACGGCCCCATCCAGCGATTCCGGGTGACCGGATTCGTCGGTATTGTTTTGGTCCACCAGAGCAGCGGTTACCCCAAAGGGCCGTCTGGTGCATGAAAAGGAAAAGGCGCATGCTCGCCAGTGAACTGAAATCGAAGACGCCCGACCAGCTGCGTGACAGCTTGGTTGCGCTGAAGAAGGAAGCGTTCAATCTGCGCTTTCAGGCGGCTACCAATCAGCTGACCAACACCGCCCGCATCAAGGCCGTGCGCCGCGATGCGGCCCGTGTGAAAACCGTGCTGGCTCAAAAAGCCATCGAAGCCGCGAAGTAAGGGGACCGCCATGCCGAAACGTATTCTTCAGGGCGTCGTAACCTCTGACAAAAACGAGCAGACCATCACGGTTCTGGTCGAGCGCCGCTTCAAGCATCCGGTGCTGCACAAGATCGTCCGTAAGTCCAAGAAGTACCGGGCTCACGACGCATTGAACCAGTTCAAGACCGGCGACACCGTCCGCATCGAGGAATGTGCGCCGATTTCGAAATCCAAACGCTGGACGGTTGTTGTCGCATCTGCGGCATGAACTGAACAGCTCCATCGAAACCCTAGGGGCAACCCCTAAAGGTCGGGAGTAGACTAAATGATCCAGATGCAGACCAATCTGGATGTCGCTGACAACTCCGGCGCGCGCCGAGTTCAGTGCATCAAGGTTCTGGGCGGTTCACACCGCCGCTATGCATCCGTGGGCGACATCATCGTGGTGTCGGTCAAGGAAGCAATCCCCAAAGGCCGTGTCAAAAAGGGCGACGTCCGCAAGGCCGTTGTCGTGCGGACCGCCAAGGAAGTACGCCGTGAAGACGGCACCACCATCCGTTTTGACCGCAATGCTGCCGTCATCCTGAACAATCAGGGTGAACCCGTCGGCACGCGTATCTTCGGGCCGGTCGTGCGCGAACTGCGCGCGAAGAACTTCATGAAAATCATCTCGCTCGCTCCGGAGGTGCTTTGATGGCTGCCAAGCTGAAAAAAGGTGACTCGGTCATCGTTCTGGCCGGCAAGGACAAGGGCAAACGGGGCGAGATCTCGTCCGTAAACCCGACTGCGAACAAGGCCGTTGTTGATGGCGTGAATATCGCAATCCGCCACACGAAACAATCTGCGGCCTCGCAGGGCGGCCGGATCCCCAAGGCGATGCCAATGGATCTGTCCAACCTCGCGATCCTCGACAAGAACGGCAAGCCGACCCGCGTCGGGTTCCGGATGGATGGCGACACGAAAGTGCG
>JANNAF010000028.1:0-2653 GCA_031384005.1 Rhodobacterales bacterium
GGCCGACCAGCCCCTGTTGGCCCAGCGCGTCGAACCAGTCGGGGAAATCGTTGATCCCGCGGTCCTCGACCATCACCCGGGCCAATCCGCGGAACCCGATCAACGTGCCCAGCGTCACCACCAATGACGGCAGGCCAACCCGCGTGATGAACCAGCCGTTCAGGGCGCCGCCCATCAGGCCGATGCCCAGACAGATCACGATACACAGGCCCGGTGGCACGCCCTGAATGAACAGCCAGCCAAAGGCGCAGGCGGCCAGCCCCATCATCGACCCAATCGACAAGTCGATTTCCGCATTGATGATCACAAAGGTCATGACCAAAGCCATGATGATCTTTTCAATCGACAACTGGAACAGGTTGATCTGGTTGCCCACTGTCAGAAACTCGGGCGTGGCCCATGCGTTGAAGGCAAAGATCACGACCAGCGTGGCCAACAGCAGGCCTTCCCAGCTTTTCAACCGATCGATCATTTTGCCACCCGCGTTGCCAAGGCTTCTTTCTGCGCCCGTTCCGCCCTTGCCCGGGCCAAACGGCGGCTGATGATCGTGTCTGTGGCCACAGCGGCCAGGATCAACGTGCCCAGCACCGCCTCGCGCCAGAATTCGCTGACCACGGCCCAGCGGACCAGACCGGTTTCCAGCAGGTCCACCAGAATGGCCCCCAGAAACGCCCCGATCACCGACCCCGACCCGCCAAAGATATTGACCCCACCAACGACAGCCGAGGCGACTGATTTCAGCTCGAACCCCAGCCCCGCCACGACGGTGATGTTGCCAAACCGCGCCAGAAACATGAACCCCGCCAGCCCCGCCATCACCCCCGACAGCACAAAGGCCACCAGCACGACCCGCGCCGCATCAATTCCCGCCAGATCCGCCGCCTCGGGGTTGGACCCCACGGCATACAACTGGCGGGCGGGCCGCAGTTTGGTCATTGCCAGATGGGCGACAATCACCACCAGAACCGAGGCGCAGAACCCCGCCCGAAACTCCATCTGACCCAATGCGAACACCACCATGTTCGGAAAATCGGTCAGCCAGCCGGGAAGGTTGTCAGTGGTGATGGATTTGCCGTCAGAATATTCGACCAACGTGGACCGAAACAGCGCCATTGTTGCCAAGGTGACGATGATCGACGGCACACGGGCATAGGCGACCAGCAGCCCGTTGATCAGCCCGAACCCGGCGCCAAGAACCGCCGCATAGGCCAGCAGGGTCTTGGGGCCAAGGTCGGGGTTGTTTGTGATCAGCGATCCGGTGGCAAAGGCGACAAAACCGACGATGGACCCGACCGACAGGTCAATGTTGCGCGTCAGGATGACCAGTGTCTGCCCGGTGGCGACCAGCGCCATGATCGCGACCGAGGAGGAGATGCGGTTGAACAAACGGCCGCTGAGGAACCCCTCGATCTGGGTGCTGAAGAACAGAATGATCAGAACCAGAACAGCCAGAAGTGCGATGATCCGCAGGGTTTGTGGCGAGATTTTCTGCAACATCACGCCGCCCCCCGTTGCCCGGTGGCCAAGGCCATGATGCCTTCCTGCGATGCCTCGGCACTGTTCAGAATCGCCATTTGCCGCCCCTCGCGCATAACGACAATCCGGTCGCCCATCGCCAGAACCTCGGGCAGGTCGGATGACACGACCAGCACCGCCCCACCGCCTGCGGCAAAAGCGCGGATCAGGTCATGCACCTCGGCCTTGGAGCCCACGTCAATGCCGCGTGTCGGTTCATCAACGATCAGTAGATCGGGCTGCATGTTCAACCACTTGGCCAGCATCACCTTTTGCTGATTGCCGCCCGACAGCATGCCCACGATCATTTCCACGTCTGGCGTGCGGATGTTCAGCCGTTTGCGGAAGGACAGCGCGGTGTCCGTCTCGGCCGCCACATCGATCAACCCCAACCGCGACAAATAACGCCGCAGCGTGGCCAGCGACACGTTCCAGCGGATCGGCAGCGCCATCGCCAGACCCAGCTTGCGCCGATCCTCGGAGACATAGGCGATCCCCGCCGCAATCGCATCGGCGGGGCTGCGCAGCACAAGGGGCCGCCCCTTGTAGCTGACCTGCCCCGAGGTGGCGCGCAAAATGCCAAACAGCGTCAGCGCCACATCGGTCCGCCGTGCGCCGATCAGGCCCGCCATGGCCACAACCTCGCCCCGGCGCAGATCGAACGACACATCGTCAAACACCCCTGCCACGCCCAACCCCTGCACCCGCAACAAGACCTCGTCCTGCGCGGTGGATGGCATTTTGGTGAAATAATTCCCGACCTCGCGGCCCACCATATCGGCAATCAACAATTGCGGGTTGGTGTCGGCAATGGGCCGGGTCGAGATGTGTTTGCCATCGCGGATCACCGACACGCGGTCGGCAATCTGGAATACCTCCTCCAACCGGTGCGAGATATAGACGACGGCCACGCCACCATCGGCCAGGGTCCGCGCAATCCGCCGCAACTCTGCCGCCTCATGCGCCGACAGGCTGGCGGTGGGTTCGTCCATGATCAACACGCGCACGTCCTGCGACAGCGCCCGCGCAATCTCGACCGCCTGCTGTTCGGCCAAGGACAGGCCCGACGCCACGCGGTCCACATCCAGCGTCATGCCGATCCGCCCGATCAGCGCCAAGGCACCCTGCCGCATCGCGG
>JANNAF010000073.1:0-13735 GCA_031384005.1 Rhodobacterales bacterium
CCCCCGGCTCCCCACCGGCGCTCCACCGGCGCTTCACCGGCGCTCCACCGGCTCTCCACCGGCACTCCACCGGCACTCCCCCGCCATCGGTCCTGAACAGACTGGCAATATCTTGGTTTTCCGCTATTTCAGGCACTACAGGCTCTTGGCGCATTCGACCTTGGTGACCTGACCTTGGGGCACAGGCATGACGACAAACCAATCCTCCCGCGCCAGACCGTACAACACGGTGGCAATCCCCTTGGGCCTGTCCCTGATCGGTTGGGCCCTGCTGTTCTGGTCAGTGGCCAACATGTCGTCACCCGTAGTGACGCTGATGATGCCAATGGACACGGCCTGGTCCCTCGCAGAGGGGGGGGGGGTCTGGCTCATGTGGGCAGTGATGATGATGGCGATGATGTTGCCCTCTGCCCTCCCGATGATGGCAGCCCATGGCCGTCTGGCAAACCTGCGCGACCCGCAGACCCCGGACGCCAATCTGTGGTTCCTGCTGGCCTATCTCTTGGTCTGGACCCTGTTCAGCCTGGCGGCACTGGGCCTGCAATGGGGCTTTCAGCAGGCAGACATCCTGTCACATATGCTCAAACTGGAAACCTTGGTGGTCAGCGGCGGCATCGTGCTGGTGGCAGGCCTGTTTCAACTGACCCCCCGCAAGGCGGCATGCCTGCAAAAATGCCGAACACCGGCCGATTACCTGACCACGCATTGGCATCCGGGGCGGATGGGTGCCGCGCGCATGGGACTGGAACACGGCCTGCACTGTGTCGCCTGCTGCTGGGCCCTGATGATGCTGCTGTTCGTCGGCGGTGTGATGGATCTTGCGACCATCGCGGCCCTGACGGCGGTGGTCGCCTTGGAAAAACTCGCGCCCAAGGGACACCTGATTGCCAAACTGGCCGGTGTCGCCCTGCTCGTCTGGGGCACCTTGCAACTCTTGGGCGCCGTCGGCGTCAGCGCAGGCTTTCTGGCGGCCTAGCCTGGCCCGCCAACCACCTGCGCCACCGCTTTCGCACCGCATAAAGCTTTCCAGTTGGTTAATGAAAAACACCAACCATCTGAAAGTAAACGACTTTCAGTTTTGTCCGCGCGTGGACACACAGCAGATCGACCCGATCAGGCCACCTTCTCCAGCGCCACCGGAGCCCCCAATCCCAAAACCCGCACCACTTCGCGGGTCAGGGCGGGCCGGTTAAGGGTGTAAAAATGCAGATCCTTCACCCCCTCGCTGATCAGACGGTCGCACAGGGTCGTGCACTGGGTCAGGCTCAGCAAATCCTCCCGCCCGTCCCGGATCGCATAGTGATAGCTTTCATCCAGCCGCGCCGGAATGCTCGCCCCACAGCGCGCCGCGAACCGCTTGGTCCCCTCCCAACTCTGGATCGGCAGGATGCCCGGAATGATCGGAACGTTGATCCCCTCCCGGACGCACAAATCGCGAAACCGCAAAAACGTCTCTGCCTCAAAAAAGAACTGCGTGATCGCACTCGATGCCCCGGCGTCCACCTTGCGCTTCAACCAGCGAATGTCAGCCAAGGGATCCGCCGCATCCGGGTGCCGTTCCGCATAGGCCGCAACGCGGATCTTGAACTTGCCGGTATCCGCCAGCGCCTGCACCAAGGCGACCGAATCCGCAAACCCATCCGGATGCGCCTCAAACCGATCCGCCCCCTTCGGCGGATCGCCCCGCAACGCGACAATCTCGGAAACCCCGACCGCTGCATAGCCCTCAGCCACCTCCAGCGTCTCGGCCCGCGTCGCCCCCACACAAGTCAGATGCGCCGCCACGTTCAGCCCGTAATTCTTGCCAATCGCCCCCACCGCCTCCTGCGTCAGCTTGCGCGTCGTCCCCCCAGCGCCATAGGTCACCGACACGAAACTCGGCTCCAGGGGCGCCAGAACCTGCACCGCCTCCCATAACCGAAACGAGGCATCGAGGCTTTGTGGCGGGAAGAACTCAAACGAAATGCGCGGACGGGTCATGATAAGGCTCCTTTGGGCTTGACCGTTTATCCCACAACATCAATGATGAATCCAATTCATAGTTTTCATCATCTACATGAGTCTTGCCACATGTATCTGGAGCTCCGCCACTTCCGCGCCCTGCGTGCGATCCATCAGGCGGGCGGCCTTGCCCGGGCTGCCGACCTTTTGAACATGACCCAATCCGCCCTGTCGCATCAGGTGGCGGGAATCGAGGATCAGGTGGGGATGGAACTTTTCACCCGCCGCTCCAAACCCATGCGCCTGTCCGCCGCCGGGATCCGCATGCTGCGCGTCGCCGAACGTATCCTGCCCGAAATCGCCTCGCTCGAGGAAGAGTTCCGCGCCCTCTCGGCTGGCAAGACGGGTCGTTTGCACATCGCCATCCAGTGCCATGCCTGTTTCGACTGGCTCTTTCCCGTCCTCGAACTGTTCCGCCACGCCTGGCCCGAGGTCGACGTGGACATCCGCGCAGGCCTGGCCTTCGATGCCTTTCCGGCGCTCTTGCGAGAGGAGGTCGATCTCGTCATCTCCTCCAACCCCGAACCCCTGCCGGGGGTCGCCTTCAACCCGCTCTTTGACTATCACCCGACCCTCCTCGCCTCCTCGCAGAACCCCCTCGCCCATAAACCGCTGATTGTCCCCGAGGATTTCCGCGATCAGGTCCTGATCACTTACCCCGTGGCCCGCGACAAACTGGACATATTTACCGAGTTTCTGACCGAGGCGAAGGTGGAACCCCGCGCCCAGCGTCCGGTGGAACTGACGGCAGTGATCCTGATGCTGGTCGGCTCCAACCGGGGTGTCGCCGTGCTGCCCGACTGGGTGATCCGCGATGTCAGATCAAACGCCGACTACGTCACCCGTCCGCTGGGAGACGGCACCATCACCAAACGGCTTTACGCCGCGACGCGAGAGGAGGATGTTCAAAAGCCCTTCATGGCTCATTTCTTGCGCCTATGCCGCAGCGAACCCGTCAAACTGCAAAGGGCTTGACGTAGCGCCTCTCTGTGGCAAACTACGCCCCATGAAAACCCGCAACTCGAAACCCCGCCGCCCCGGCCCTGTCCTTGCCCTGCTGGTCTAGCAGGGCGGCAAACGGTTTCCATCCGGTTTCCTGACCCGCCCCGAAGCGTCCTTTCATCATTTCGGAGCGTCCCCATGTCCCTTCTCGCCGTCAAATCCCTGTCCCTGACCCTCGGCATCCTGCTGTTTGAAGACCTGTCCTTTACCGTCGAACCCGGCGACCGCATCGGACTGATCGCCGCCAACGGGCGCGGCAAATCCTCTCTTTTGCGCTGCCTGGCCGGCCAATTGGAGCCAACCGCAGGCGATACCACGCGCGCGCGTGGTGTGACCATCGGCCTTGTCGAACAGGACGCCCCGACCGCTCTCCTCCCGCTCTCCCTCCGCGCCGCTGTCGCCGCCGCCCTCTCCGACCCCGAGGGCGAGGGGTGGCGCGTCGATGTCATCCTCGATGACCTTTCGGTCCCCGAAGAACACCGCGACAAGCCGCTCAACTCGCTCAGCGGCGGCTGGCAGCGCACCGCCCTCCTGGCCCGCGCCGCCATGGCCGAGCCTGAAATCCTGCTGCTGGACGAACCCACCAACCACCTGGATCTGTCGCGCATAGGCCTGTTGCAACGCTGGCTCAAGGCCCTGCCGCGCGACACCGCTGTCATCTCGGCCAGCCATGACCGCGCCTTTCTGGACGCCGTCACCACCCGCAGCCTGTTCCTGCGCGAACGCGCCTCGCGCAGCTTTGCCCTGCCCTTCACCCGCGCCCGCGCAGCGCTGGACGAAGCCGACAGCGCCATGGAACGTCGCTATGAAAACGAGGTTGCCAAGGCCGATCAGCTGCGTCGTCAGGCCGCTAAACTGAAAAACATCGGTATCAACTCCGGCTCTGATCTCCTCATCTCCAAAACCAAACAGTTGAAAGATCGCGCCGAAAAGATCGAATCTGCCGCCCGCCCGGCCCACAAGGACGCCTCGGCAGGCGCGATCCGGCTGGCCAATTCGGGGACCCATGCCAAGGCGCTGCTGACGATCAGCGACGCTCAGATCACCACCCCGGACGCTCGCCCCCTGTTCAAAACCGGGCCGATGTGGATCGAAAAGGGCGACCGCGTCGTTCTTTTGGGCCGCAACGGCGCGGGCAAGACTCAGATGATCAACGCCCTGCTGCGCGCCATCACCCATGGTGCGCCCAATATCAAATCCACCCCCACACTTGTTCTTGGCCATTCCGATCAGGGCTTGGCCCAACTGCCGCCCAAGGCCACGCCCATGGACCTTGTCACCGCCTTCAAGACCGGCGATGGCCCGGCCCGCAGCCTGCTGGCAGGGGCCGGCATCCGCCAAGACGCCCAGACCAAACCCCTCGCGCCCCTGTCCGGCGGCCAAAAGGCCCGCCTTGCGATGCTGCTCTTGCGGTTGCAGCAACCCAACTTTTACCTGCTGGACGAACCCACCAACCACCTCGACATCGAGGGGCAAGAAGCGCTGGAATCCGAACTCCTCACCCAGGGCGCAACCTGCCTCCTCGTCAGTCACGACCGCAGCTTTGTCCGCAATGTCGGCTCCCGCTTTTGGCTGATCGACCGCAAACGCCTGATCGAGGTCGAGGACCCCGAAGCCTTTTTTGCGAGCGAACTCGGGAACTAGTCGTGCCAGCGTAACTGAACCGCCCCGGATTTACCGGAGGGCAAAACTCTCGGGGAATAGCCTGTTATGGAACAGATACTTTTGAAGAAGACTGCCAGCCGCCATCCGGTATTCATCCGGTGACACTGCATTCAAAATGCGCGACAAGCTGAGTGCTTCGAAGATGCGGTGCGATTGGCGATGGACCACCGCGATGAGTACCAAGCCGGAGCTGCGGTGCTGACGGCGGTCGCGGGTTGATTGGGCTGTTCGCAAGACAGCCTTGGCGTTTGGATGCGCCAAATCCAGCGTGATGGCGGTGAACGGCCAGACCAGTGCCAGGCAGGGATCAAAGTGCTTGAATGTCAATCGCGCGAACACCAGCCGCTGCCGAAGATCAGCGAACGATCCGGGGGATCGTTTGCCCGATGAACAAGGTTCTGCACAAGGCCACCGCATATTTTGCCCATGCCCCTCTCGCGGTATGAGGAAAAACCGCTGCCCATCGCCTGGCAGGGCATTGAAAATGCCCGAGAGGGGGGCAGCGCGACCTCGACCGCCCATTTCGCAAATGATGGATTTCATTCGTTGCCCGACAGCGCATGTTTACATGCGCAAGAGGGGAGGAAAGCCAGGGATCACATGGGGTCGAGCCGATCTGCCGGGCGCCGCAGTTTGCCCCGTCTGTTACCCGGCGGGCCATTGCCCGTTATCCTGACCGGGCATCGCTGCGGGCCAAGTCAGATGCCACCTTGAGCGTCAAGATCGATGGGGCTTGGACGGACGACGGCAAGCGCTACGGAGCGCGCAAGATTTGGCACGTCCTGCGACGAGGGGGCAAGGACATGGCCCGCGTCACCCTGGAACGGCTGATGCGCGGCCTGGGGATCAGGGGGTGGTTCGCGGCAAAAGGATCATCACGACGAACCCGGACACATCTCAGCCGTGCCCAGATGACATCGGCGTTTTTTCGCAGAAAAAAGGCGCCTTTGGTGCAGTGCCCGTTCATAGCGGATCGACCGAACAAGCCTACCGGCTGACAGGTCGATTGGTGTAACAACCGCCGCTTGCCCGGCCCGATGGGCGATATCCCACCCACAGTAGCAAAAGAGGCGTTCCATGCAAACCTGAACTCTTTCGATCCGGTCGCCTGTTAGTCGAACAAATCATCCTCGGGTAAACCCGGGGCGGTTCAGATGCCCAAAGATCTTCCTATCGGCCGCAGCCCTTGCCGCACCCGTCATGTTCTGGCTTTGAAACGGTTCTGGCTTTGAAACGAGAACGAGTCCTGACCCAAGGCGCGCAAGCGGGTCACCTCTGGGTGCAAATCAACCGCCAAATCGCCCTGACGTCGGGCACCCGGTCCTCAAGCCCCGGCCCAAGAAACCGGCTGAAGGAAAGCCAGTCGTGGAATTGATACACTATCTGGTCGTCTGAATGGTTGTAGAACGCGCTCAGGTCCAGCATGCGCAACATCAGAGGCGTCCACTGCCTTGCGCCCAGCGCGGGATTTTCGGTCCCCCTCCGTTTTGCGCCAGACACATTCCAGCACAGGCCGTAACTCCTCCCACGGATCAAGGGAATTGAACTCGACCAACGGATCCTTTTCAACATCCAGGCTCGCGGGGCAGTCCAAAAGATCAGAAAAACTCTTTTGCGGCATAACAACCGGCCTGCGTCCAATGCTGGCCCAAACCCTGCACCGCCGGCAGATCAGGCGCAATTTTTCGAGGTGCCCATCCGTTGATCGTCACAGCCGAACCGCATTCATTCGGCCATGGAATTGCGCGCAAACAAGGCCGCCTGAACCCGGTTGTTTACCGAAAGCTTCTGAAAGATATTGCGCACATGAATCTTGACTGTCGCTTCGGACAGGCTGAGCGTTCTGGCGATGCTCTTGTTGCTGGCGCCCCTTGCAAGAACGGCAAAAACCTCCTCCTGTCGCGGGGTCAATGTTGTGGCGAGATCGGAAATCCGCACCGATTGATCTTTTGCAATGACCACGGCGGCACTCTCAACGCTGGGTGCCGCGCTTGTTTCCGGACGGGATGTGTAAGCGCGGTCATGCGGGATGTAACTGCCACCGGCAATCATGAACCTGATCGCAGCCAAGGCAACCGACGCCTCATCCTTTGTGCAGATCAGTCCTCGCAATCCCGTTTCCAAGGCAAAACCAATGTCGGCGCCCGTAATGTCGTCCAGCACCACAACGATCGGCGCATCCCCGACGACTTGCTGCAGCCGTGACAATGCGGATCGGGCAATATCTTCAAGCAAGTGGTGACCGGCCAATATCAATAGCACCAAAGATTGACCTGCAGGTTGGCCTTGCCAATGTTCAACATCAGATCCGCACGATTTGACAACGATATTATCAGCTTCCATGCAACCTGTTAAAAACGCATGATAAGCAGCCCGCCGAAAGGCATTGTCATCAATGGCCCATACATCAAAATTCTTATCCAACACGACAGGCACCTTCCTGTTTCTGGACACGCCAGAACTGCCCTGAATGAAATAAAAAAGCGCAGATTTCTCTATGTTAACCACATTTTAACCCTAATTGCCACTCACTTGACGGTGAGAGACCAAGAGTTATCAACAGATTATTTCCTGATCGCGCGTTAATTCAACTTTGACGCGATTTTAGTCATCTAATAACAACTTTGATCCGACACCAGCCCTGGGATCTGACGTGCGATCCCGGATGCCGATTCGGACATTTCTACTGAGGTTGATTATAAAGGCCATCGTTCTCTGCAAGCAAGTGCAGATAATCCAAACGCTTCACAGCACCAAAGGCGCATGATATCGCTATCGCGGCACAGATCGCGGAACTGCCCAGGAACGCATTGGCCGTGGTGCCGTATCCTGTAATGAAGAACAGGCTCAGCGACAGGTTCAGGCCAAAGAACAGGGCTTGCAGTCCCAGAAATGTCCATTGGCGATTGCATAAGAGCAAGATGCCGCTGGCAGCAAGGAATGCCACGTGCAGCAACGCGCCGGCCAGGCCAGTCCGTAATGTCAGATATTGATCCAGCCGCATCCCCAGCGATTGGGCGATGACGGGCGCAAGAAGGATCAGGGCGGATGTTATGGCAAGCTGGGTCAACAGGATCATGAACAGACCACCACGCACCGTGCTCACGACCTGCGCAACCGCCTGTCCAACGGCAATCAGCGTGCGTCCACCCGCCAACACCGCTCTGAACCGCAACATCGCCTGGCGCAATTCACCGCCATGGAATGCCATCAATGCGGCGAGACTGGGAATTACGGATATGTGCGCCAGAAACATGGGGCTGTCATAATCCGGAAAGTTGGCAAATCCTGCCGTGGACACCAAACCACCGGGACTGAACCAAAACACCCATTTGTCGGTCCAGACGGCCAGTATTCCCAGCACCGCGCCAACCGCCAGCGGAAAGGACCGACCGCTTTCGTCCCGCAACATCCGGGTCGCAACGGCAAGGCCAAAGTCGGACCTGCCCTGCCAGACTTGCAGCCGCAGCCCGATCAACCCGGCGCAGGCCGTGACCCCGAAGGTAAAGACCCAGATCAAGGCCGCGACATTTGGGCTGCTGTGCCTCAGCCCGAAGAACAGCACGATCGCCAGGACAATCCCGATGGAAAAAGAAACGATCAGAAACCGGAATTGGCGCAGCGCGGTCATCATGGCAAAACCGGTCCACATGACCGCCGCCGCCCCGGTCAGGAACACAAGCGCCACTGCGATGTCGCCATCGCGCAGACCCAGCCCAAGGGCGACCAGCAGGGCCAGTGCCTGTGCTGCAAGGCCCGACAGGCCTGCCGCCACAAGGAACAGCCCGCCAATTTGCCCGCCCGGCACCGACCCGGCCGAAATGCGCCGCGCCGCCACCGTGCTGATCGGGGCCGAGGCGAGCGGTGCAAGTGCAAAGGCGTAGATCACCGCCAGCCGGAAATCCTCGGCGGCTTGCGGCCCGATCACCGGCTCGACTGTCCAGCTGGTAAAGGCGATGGCCCCAACGGCCACCATCCAAGGCCCCGCCGCCACGACAAAGGCCGACAGGTTGCGCCGGATCGGCGCAAGCAACGCGCCATCCAGCAGCCAGTCCAGTCGCGCCAGCGGGCCGACCGTCATGTCATCAAACCGGCATAGAGCGCCCCATATTGCGCAGCGGACGCGCCCGAGGTGAAATGTGTCTCGACCCGCAGCCGCATCGCCCGCCCGCAATCCTCGCGCAGGGCCGCGTCCGTCAACAGATCGACCGTGGCCCGCGCCAGGGCCTGCGGGTCCATCGGCGGCACCACGAAACCACCCCTGCCAAAGGCCGGCGTCTCGCCCTCGGCGCCTTCGATGATATCGCGGCACGATCCCACATCGGTCGCCACGCAGGGAATACCAGCCGCCCCCGCCTCCAGAATGACCAAGGGTTGCGCCTCGCTGATGCTGGACAATAGCAGCACGTCCAGCCGCGGCAACACATCCACGATGTTCATCCGGCCCGTGAACGTGACCGTGTCGCCCAGATCCAGTTCGGCCACCCGCGCCTGACAGGCGGCAAAATAGGCCGGGTCCTCATCCGTCGGCCCGATGATCAACATCTCGACATCCGGCACGGCCCGCCGGATTTCGGCTGCGGCAAGGATCAGCGCCTCGATATCCTTGATTGGCACCACCCGGCCTATCAACCCAACCACGGGACGCGGCTTGTCAGTCAGCAAGGTGACGCCCGCGAACCGGTCCAACTCGATCCCGTTCGGGATGACCTGCAATTTGGTCTCCACGGCCCCCAGCGTCCGCTGAAAGCTCTGGTTGGTACCATAAAGTGCCGTGATCTTGTCGGCCGAGGCATAGATAGCCCGGGCAAAACCCTCGAATGCGGCGATATAGATGTCGCGCATGTCCCGGCGCGGGTCCTCGATGCCATAACCGCGCGGCAGGCTGTCGGCGATCCAGTCGGCCATCACCAGATCGATGCGGCGTTCATTGGTGTAGATGCCATGCTCCGTGACCGCACAGCGCGCCTGTTCCGCCCGCGCCGCCTTGACGGCGAACAGCCCGGCATATCCGGTCGAGATCGCGTGATACACCTTTGCAGGCGGGACCGGGGCCTGCAACAGGGCAAACAACCCGCCAACAACCTGCCGCCATGTCCAGAAGAAATCCGAAAACGAGGCGTGGGGGGCCAAAGCCTCATAACACAGCGTCATCGCTGTCCACGCCGCCGGTGAGGCAATCAGATCGGCGTGATCCGGCCGTGCCGGGCCGCGCCAAAAGCCCAAGGGTCCGGCGGGCACGGCTGTATTGGCCAGCGTTGCCAGCCGGTCCAATGCGTCAGGATCACCGCGCTGCCACAGGTCCAGCAAGGACGCAGCCATTGCGGCGCCGTCCAAGCGCGGGCCGGTGGCCCGTGGTCGCCGCGCCTTGGGCGCCAACGCAAGCCTCTGAAAAAAAACTACATTATCGGGCAACTTGTACTTCATGTCACGCGGCACATCGTCAGCGGTCAGTGCCACCACGGAAAACCGCAGGTCCGGTTGCTTGCGGATCAGCCAATCCAGCCAGGACGACACACCGCCCGCGATATAGGGGTAGCAACCCTCGACCACGATGCAGACATCGGTGACGTCCCGCGTCATGCGATGCCACCGCAGCTATAGCGTTTGATGGGCGGCGGTGCCGCAAGACCATTGCGCGTCGGGCGGGTGGTGGCCGTGCCAACGTCGCCTGATTTGATCTTGGCTGGGATCACGGCGGCCAGCAGGCTGCCTGTCTGGGCATCCAGGAACCCCGACAGCTGCAATCGGTCGATCTGTGCCAACAAGGCGGCCCCTTCCAGACCATGATGACCGGTCAGCACATCGCGCGCCTGACGTGCATAGGTGTCGCGCAGATAGGCAAACACTGCAGCCGCCTGCACCCTGACCGCAGGCAAGGGCGAGGCGAGGGCGGCCTGCAACGCCGGGCGCAGGTCCGGGTCAAAGGCCCGCGCCATGATCATCAAGGCCCGCTGCTGCGCGGTCAGATCGTCGCCGACAAACAGGCCCGCAAAAGAGGGCGGTGCCGCCTCGCGGGGCGAAAAACGTCGCCCATCGACAAGGGCGGCACAAATCGCCTCGGCGCGCGACATCGGCGGCAGATCCTCGCCGGCCGCGGCGACCGACGGCGCTCCAGCCCAGCGCATCGGTCGCACCAGCAAACACACCAGCACGATCCCCCCCAACGGCCCCAGCACCATTGTCAGCCCCGCCAGAACCATCCGCAGATCCGATTTCCTGTTGAGTGTGAATACCAGCAGCGCCACCACCGCGTTTAACGTCACCATGACCAGACCTGTGACCTGACCCGACAACCACAATGTCAGGATCATCGTGTTGAGGGCCAGCATGCCGCCGACGGCCCATCGGTCCCGATGCGTCAGACCCGCGTCACCCATCCGCAGCCTGCAAGGCCAGTTCATCGCCAAACCGATCGACCCAGATCCGCGCCATGGCTGCCAGAACATCCAACCGACAGGCCAGATCCTCGGACCCGCCGTCCCTGTCATCCTCGCAGAACGCCAGCACCGCGAATTTCAGATCATGGCCATCCGCCCGTGTCTGCGCCCGGACCAACACCTGTCCCGCGCCGTCCAGACCCAGTTGCGCCCGTTCAATCAATGCCTTTTCCCAAAACCCGTCCAGTCGCGCAAATAACCGGTCGGCAAAGCTGTCGTCGCACGGCGCCGAGTCGGTCGCGCCGATGAACAAGGCATCCTCGCCCGGTATCTGCAAGACCAGCAGGGTCGGCCGGTCCATCACGGCATGGGCCGCGCGGGTCAGCGCCGCCGGAAAATCCGCCGTGCTGGCCGAGGCGACGGCGGCCAAAAGACGGTGCGCGTCAAAAGCTGTCTCTGCGGCCGGCGGGACAATTGGCACAACAGCCGCTTCTTGCACCGCCTCGGGCACAGGGGCCGGTCTCTCGGCGGGGCGGGCGGCGGCGGACCGTTCCACGACCGTCAGCATGGCGTCCATCCGGTCAACCTCTTGCGCCAAGGTGTCGTTCATTTGCGTCAACCGCGTGTTCGCCTGCCACAGCGCCTCGGTCGCCTGCAACTGCCGTTGGCGGTACATGCCCAGGATCAGCGCCACAGTCAGCCATTGCAACGGCAGAACTGCGGCCTGGGCAAAATGCACCGTCGCGTCCATCCCCAGCGGCCGCACCGGCATCCCAAGCAAGACCGTCGCCGCAGCCACCGCAGCCAGACCGACGGCCAGCCCGTGTTGGCTTGCCGCCAACAGAACCACGATCCAGAACGGATGCAGCGTCAGCGTGTGGAAATAGCCCAGCCCAAACATCAGCGGTTCTGCCGCCGCGATTGCCCCCAGCAGCAGCACGACGCCGACCAGCGACCGCAAAAAGGGTTCCGGGCGGCCGAGATCGGCGAACCCGGCCGCATCGAACAGTGCGTGGTTCATTGCGAGGCCTGAACCAGATTGAACGCCGCAAGGCCCTCGATCGTGGCGTCCGGGGTCTTCCCCTCGACGGTGACGATATCCCCCGGCAGCAGCCGCATGTCGGCCGAAGCCTCCAGCAGTTGTTGGCTACCCTGCGTCGTCCGCAGCACCATGACCCGCGTGATCTGGCCACCCTCCACCATGCCGCCATATTGTATCTCGATTGCGCCAATCTGTCCGTCCAACGCACCGCGTTGCGCTATGACGTCCCGGATCCGGATCGTGGTGTCGCGGCGTCGTTCTGCCGCGCTCAACATCGCCCTGCTTTGCTGCGAGGCTTTGGCATGGGTCACCCGTTCCAGATCGGCCGCCTTTTCCAGTACCAGCAGGTCCAGCCCCATGCGTCGCAACGTGGTGGCGTCCAGTTCGGCCTGTAACACCGATCGACCCTCGCGGCACCGCTCCTTGCAGTCGCCATCCAGACGCGCGGATAGCGAAACTCCGCGCTGCACGAACAGATCACGCTGGGTCTGCGCGGCGAACAGCCGGGTTTCGGCGCTCAGGATGCTGCTGTCCAGATCGGCAAGTTCGGCCCGGTCATGTGCCTGACGCGCCCGCTCGGCTTGCACCGCCGCCTGCAGCACGGCCTGTTCCCCGGCGATCCGCGCAGGGCCAAGGCGGGCCTCGATATCGCTGCGCTGCACGGCGGTCAGCTGCAATTCCGCTTCGGTCTGCAACAGGCTTTCCAACCCGCTCAACTCCAGCGTCAGGCCCGCCCGCTGCAACGACAACTCCTGATAATGGGCCTTCAGGGTTGCCTGCTGCGCCGCCACGCCCGCACCGCGCTGATCCGCCCCGGCCTGCGCCATGATCGACGCCACCGTCAATCCAGGCGCATAGGCATAACTGCCCGGCGACAGCACCGCCCCGCGCATCAAAACCGGCGGCCGCGCCGCGTAGGTCGCCGTCACCATCAACTCAGGACCCAGCAAATCTGACATCCGCTGACGCAGTACGGTTTCCAGATCTGCCAGGCTTTGTCCGGCGGACTGAACCCGCCCCAAAGCCGGCAACGCAATCACGCCGGTTTCATCGACTTCAAATATGCCGGACAAATCCAACCGTTCAAACACCGCCACCCCGGTCTGCGGTGCCGGACCACCGCTGGCGGCCTCGAACACCCGCAGATCCACCTTGTCACCGATCTGCACCAGACTTGCGGCCACCGCGGAAACACCCGTTGGCCATCCCGCATTTTCGGCATCGGTGGTGCGGTCCGCAAACGAGCTGAGCAGATAGTCCTGGCGGAACACCTGAACTTTGGCCGGGTCCGCCGCCTGAAACGCAAAATCTTCGGTCAGCTTGGCAGTCTGCGCTGTTGAACCGCCCAAGGCCCGCGCGACTGCGGGCAGCAAGACATCCAGCGACACCACGCACAGCCCCAGCGTCACCACCACGGCAGCCCCGGACAGGCCGCTGACTTTTGGCATCTGCACGTCGGACCCCCTTCTGGTGCGCCTGCTTTGTTGCCGCCGCAGGACAAACAAAGTACCCTAATGAAAACTTACTTTCCGCCCGCTGGTGTCGCAATCCACAAGGAGGCTTGGTTGCTGGACTAATGTCACGGGTGATCTATCCAAAAGGTGTAGTACGCAGCATGCAGGTGCAGGTCAGGACGAAAGGGCTG
>JANNAF010000127.1:0-1886 GCA_031384005.1 Rhodobacterales bacterium
GGGCAAATCGGTGACGGCGCGGGCGATCATGCGGCTGCTGAGCAAGCGGGCCGTGGTCACGCCGCAGACCGAAATCATCTATGATGGCCGCGACATGGCCAAACTGCCGCAGGACGAAATGCGCCGTCTGCGCGGCAACCGTCTGACCATGATCTTTCAAGAACCGATGTCGTCGCTGAACCCGGTTTACACCGTCGGCGCGCAACTGGTCGAGGTTTTGCGCATCCACAACAAGATCAGCAAGGCCGATGCGTGGAAAAAGGCGATTGACCTTTTGACCGAGGTGCAGATCCCCGACCCCGATGCCCGCGTCAGCCAGTTTCCGCATCAGTTGTCAGGCGGCCAGCGTCAGCGCGTGATGATCGCCATGGCGCTGGCCAACAACCCCGATGTGTTGATTGCGGACGAGCCGACCACCGCGCTGGACGTGACGGTGCAGGCCGAGATTTTGAACCTGATTGCAGCGCTGAAGGTCAAGACGGGCATGGCCGTCATCCTGATCACCCATGATCTGACGGTGGTGCGGCAGTTTGCGGATTACGTCTATGTCATGCAGCACGGGCTGGTGCGCGAGGAGGGGGCGGCGGAGACGCTGTTTGCCAACCCGCAGCACCCCTATACCAAGCGTCTGTTGGGGTCCGAACCCAAGGGCCGCGCCAATCCGCTGGAGGGGTCACCCGAGACGGTGCTGGAGGGGCGGGGCGTGCGCGTCACCTACAAGCTGCGCAAGGGCGGCGCGTTTCGCGGCACCTATCACGATTTGCAGGCGGTGGACGGGCTGTCACTGGACCTGAAACGCGGCGAGACGCTGGGGTTGGTGGGCGAAAGCGGGTCTGGCAAGACCACATTTGGCCAGGCGCTGTTGCGGTTGAACAAGCTGACGGCGGGCGAGGTTTCGTTTCTGGGCCAGCGGATCGAAACCTTTGAACGTGGCCAGATGAAGCCGTACCGCAGCCGGATGCAGGTGGTGTTTCAAGACCCCTTTGCCAGTTTGAACCCGCGCATGTCGGTGCGTCAGATCATCGAAGAGGGGCTGATCGTCAACAAGATCGGCAAAAATGGGGCCGACCGGATCGAGCGGGTCAAACAGGCACTGCGCGATGCCGGGTTGCCCGACACCATCCTGTCCCGCTTTCCGCACGAGTTTTCCGGGGGCCAGCGGCAACGTCTGGCCATCGCGCGGGCCATCGCAGTAGAACCCGAGTTCATTTTGCTGGATGAGCCCACCTCGGCGCTGGACCTGTCGGTTCAGGCCCAGATCATCGACCTGTTGCGCCAATTGCAGCGTGACAAGGGGCTAAGCTATCTGTTCATCAGCCATGACCTGAAGGTGGTACGTGCCTTGTGCCACAGGGTCATTGTCATGCAGAACGGCAAGATCGTGGAACAGGGGTCCGTCGATCAAGTGCTGGAAAACCCGACCACCGACTACACCCGGCGCCTTGTCCGCGCCGCCTTTGAAATTGCAACCTGAGGTTCAAAATGTCCAAACCCATCGTCACCTTTATCGGCGCGGGCTCTGCCGTCTTCGCCAAGAACATCGCAGGCGATATTCTAAGCCGCCCTGCGCTGGCCCAGGCCGAGATTCGCCTGATGGACATCAACCCAGAGCGGTTGGAAGAGTCCGAAATCATCATCGGCAAGCTGAACCAGACGCTTGGCGGGCGTGCCACGGTCAAAACCTATACGGATCAACGCCGTGCCCTGACGGGCTGCGATTTCGTGGTCTGCTGTTTTCAGGTTGGCGGCTATGACCCCTGCACCATCACCGATTTCGAGGTGCCCAAAAAGTTCGGTCTGCGCCAGACCATTGCCGATACCCTGGGGATTGGCGGCATCATGCGCGGCATCCGCACCGTGCCCGTGCTGTGGAGCATTTGCGAGGA
>JANNAF010000137.1:0-1648 GCA_031384005.1 Rhodobacterales bacterium
GGTCAGGCGGTAGGCCTGCAAAACCGGCACGACGGTATGGGGCAGCCCGGTTTCCGCCAAAAGCCACAAGGGCCGCGTGGCACGGGAGCGGTGGACGCCATAGAGTGTGAGCATGATCTGTCCTGTCCTGAGGGTCGTGGACCCAGTCTAGGCCGGGTGCGGGGCTGATGAAAGACCTGTAAGCGATTGGACCGGGATCACTGCTGCCGGGTCAGGTGGCTTGATCGGTCAGCAGCAGGACAAAAGGGTGCCGCATGCACAGCAATCTGGTCGCAACGACCCGGTCAAGCCGGTTTCCCGCCGTAGGTCAGGCGCCACGCAGTCGAGGGGCATCAGCCCTGATCCCATGTGTTGCGGCGGGTGAACGATTGAGACCAAAAGGCAGTCTTGCAGGTGGAACGGCCAAAGCGGCAGATCCGGATGCAGGAAACCGGGCAAGGGGGGCACGGTGAAGTGGCATTCAAGGCATCTGAACCCGCGGTGTGTCTGGATGGAGGGCCGGACGGGCATCTGGCCCTACAGATACTGGGTTTCCGCCGCGCGTGAAACCGACCCGCTGAAACGCTGGAGGCTGTCGCCAATCGCCACGGCGTCTTTGGACAAGTGGGACGATTGCACCGAGGCCAAGGGGGCGATGTTTTTCTATGCCGACACCGCCGATGCGCCCTGGGTCATCGGCAAGTCGAACGCCAAAATGCGGGCAGGGTTGAACTGCATGCGGCATTTTCTGGAACCGGTCGATTGGCCGGGCAAGGACCTTGGCGTGGTGGGCACGCCTGATCCCATGATCTTGGGGCGGGCGGCGCGGGTGTTGCAGGGGGCGGCCATCTATTGGACGCGGCCCAGCATCCCGGTTGGTCTGACGGCGGGTTTCGCCGTTGATGTCGCATAAAATGCTTCGCTGTCGGCCGCCTTTTGCTATTGTGCGGGGCAACGGGACAGGGGGCAGCATGTGGCGACGGATGATACTGGCGGCTGGGTTGGTGGTAGCGGTGGGCGGGCCAGCCCTGGCCCATCCGCATGTTTATGTCGACGCGGAAATCGACGTCTTGGTGAATACAGAGGGGATGGTCGCGGCCATTCGCGTCACATGGACCTATGACGAGTTTTACACCCTGATGATCATGGAGGAGCGCGGTCTGGACCCCGATGGCGATGGCGCGCTGACCGAGGCAGAGACGGCGTCGCTGCAGGGGTTTGATATGAAATGGCAGGCGGGATATGCGGGCGACACCCATGCCCTGCTGGGCGAGGCGGCTGTGATTTTAAGCGGGCCGTCGGACTGGACCGCCAGGATCGCGGGTGGGTTCGTCACCTCGACCCATCTGCGCCAACTGGGAACCCCGGTGCGGCCCGGCGTCGCGCAGCCGCTGATCTTTCAAAGCTATGACCCTGAATATTATATCGCCTATACGATCAATTATGGCCGCGTCGACGGCGAAGGGTGTCAGGCCGTGGTGCATGGGTTTGACCCGGCCATGGCAGATGCGGCCCTGACGGCGGCATCGCAGGAATATGCGGCGTCAACCGACCCGAACCTGCCGTTTCCGATGATCGGGGCGGCCTATTCCGATGAGGTGCGGGTGGCATGTTCGTGACGTCTGGGGCACGCGGGGCAGTGGTGCGGGCGGGGTTGGGTCTGGGGTTG
>JANNAF010000160.1:0-29652 GCA_031384005.1 Rhodobacterales bacterium
TGCGGCCCAGATCGGGCCGTCGCTGTCAGATAGGCTAAATCGGAAAGCAGGCCACCCACAAGTTGCGATTGCGTGAGAAGTCGTGAGCAACCACGAAAAAGGCCACCCCATGCCCGGGGTGGCCCTGAAAATCACCGGTTCAGCGCAGCCAGATCGCTTATTTCACGCTGGCCAGATAGGCGACCACGTTGGCGCGGTCCTCAGGCTTGGACAGGCCGGCAAAGCTCATCTTGGTGCCGGGCAGCCATTCCTTGGGGTTCTTGAGGAAGTTATAGATCTCTTCCTCACTCCACGGGGTGCCCTTGCGGGCCATCAGCGCGTCCGAATACTTGAACCCTTCGGCGGCACCGTGGTCACGCCCGACCACACCGTTCAGATGCGGGCCGGTTTTGTCCTTGCCGTCCATACCGTGGCAGGACTTGCATTTGCCGAACACAGCCTCACCCGCTGCGGCATCGGCCGAGGCGAAGATTACGGCGAACTCGGGCTCGGCCACGGCTTCTTCGACAACCGCTTCGCCCTCAGCCTCGGCCCCTTCGACGGAATAGGCCAGAACGCGACCTTCCTCATGGCCCTTGTCGCCAAAGCCATAGATCGTGTCACCAATCCAGCTGCCAAACAGGAAGATCAGCAGCGCCCCGCATACGCCGGCGACCGCCTTGGTCAATGTCATCGTGTCGAACATGCAGCACCTTCCCTCAGGCAATGATTGCGCGGTATCTACTCGCTTCCGCGGGCGGGTTTCAAGGTGTACTAGCGCGTCCAATTGTCCCCATGGGATGCTTTTTATGAAAGGCTTCGCCAAAATGTCCGGTCGCATCGCATTTCAGGGCGAACTTGGCGCCTATTCTCATCAGGCCTGCCAGCAGTCCCGGCCCGACTTGCAGGCCGTCCCCGCCACCACGTTCGAGGATGTGGTCGAGATGACCCGCGCGGGTCTGGTCGATCTGGGGATGCTGGCGGTCGAAAACTCGACCTATGGCCGGGTGGCGGATGTCCATTCGCTGCTGCCCAAATCCGGCCTGCATATCGTGGACGAGGCGTTTGTCCGGGTCCATATCAACCTGTTGGGCGTCCCAGGTACCACCCTGCCACAGGTGCGCGAGGCGCATGGTCATGTGGTGATCCTGCCGCAATGCGCAGGTTTCCTGCGCAAACATGGCATCCGCGGCGTGGTCAGTTCCGATAACGCCCGCGCCGCGCGCGAGGTGGCCGCAGGCGGCGATCCGACCCGCGCCGCACTGGCCAGCGAACTGGCCGCCGAAATCTATGGCCTGGACGTGGTCGCCCGCCATATCGAGGACAGCGCCAATAACACCACCCGGTTTTTGGTGATGGCGCGCGCCGCCGATCTGACACGGCGGTCGGACCACATGATCACCACCTTCACCTTTCGCGTCCGCAACATTCCGGCCGCGCTGTACAAGGCGATGGGCGGCTTTGCCACCAATGGCGTCAACATGACCAAACTGGAAAGCTATATGGTTGGCGGGACGTTCACCGCGACCGAATTTTATGCCGATATCGAGGGTCACCCCGAGGATGCCAATGTCAAACTGGCGCTGGAGGAATTGGCCTATTTCACCACCGAACGGCATATTCTGGGCGTCTACCCCGCTGACCGCCGCCGCGGTTAGGGCGCAGACCCCGGCAAAGACCGACCGACCGCGCCAGATCGCCCGCCATCCCGGTCAGTCGGCGTGCTGTGACCGCTTGAACCTATCCTCGATTTCTGCGGCCAATTGGGCCACGCGCTGCGAAAACCGGCGTTCCACACGGGCCCGCGCCAGTTTCATCGACTGCACAAAGATGCGGGCGGCGATGGTCTTGGGCTTGACCTCCAGCCGCACTTCGATCCGCGCGCGCTTGGCCGCAAGGTCCAGCATATCAATGCGCATAACCCCGTCGATCAGACGCGACATGCCGGTAAAGGCCAGATGGCTGGTCGGCGTGATCTCATCCAGCCGGATCGTGGTCTTGCGCTCTTTGCCGCGATAGTCGAACTGGGCGTCCCATGTCATGCCGGGTGCCACGGCGCGCAGGGTATCGGTGCGCATCACATCCGCACCGCGCCGCATGGCCGCGCGCTCCCACCCTTCGAAATCCGCGATCTGCGCGAAAACAAAACCCGCCGGGGCCTCGACGTCAAATTTCGCTACCAGCTTCATCTGCCTACCTTTGACCATCTGCGTGGAATTGGTCCAGTATTGGGGTGCAATGCCGGGCGGGCGCAAGGGATAAGAACGCCAATTTGATCAGGTTTTTCCAGATTTCCGCACCCTGCCTTGCGGGGCGGTCGCGGTGGCCCGCTGTGCGTACCGGGGTGACGCAAAGGGGGTGGGATCAGTCCAGCGTGTCTGCCAGCCAATTGGCCATCAAGAACTGGGCAATCGCCCCCTTGCGGCTGGGCTTGATCAGGGGATGGCTGCCCGCAAAGGCCGAAACCAGCTCCTCGCGGGTCACCCAGCGGGCGTCTTGCAATTCGTCGGGGTCCAGCGTGATCGCCTCGGACACCGCCACGCCGCGACAGCCGATCATCAGGCTGGCCGGAAAGGGCCAGGGTTGGCTGGCCAGATAACCAACCTCGCCCACCACGATGCCCGATTCCTCGAACACCTCGCGCCGGACGGCGGCCTCGATTGTCTCGCCCGGTTCGATGAACCCTGCCAACAGGGAATACATCCCCTCGGGCCATGTCGGACCGCGCCCCAGCAAAACCGAATTGCCCCGCGTGATCAGCATGATGACAACCGGGTCGGTCCGGGGGAAATGCTGCGCCTTGCAGGCCGGGCAGGACCGCTGCCAACCGCCATGCACAATGTCCGATTTTGCGCCACAGGTGGCACAGTAGCCGTGGCTGCGGTGCCATTCCAGCACGGCACGGGCGGTGGCGGCCAGTTCGGCGTCGCGCGGGGTCAGGCTGGCCATCACGGCGCGCAATTCGTGAAACATCTGGTCCGGCGGCAGGTCCGGGTGACGCTGAACCGAGGTGTCAAAGAAACCCGCCTCGGCCAAGGTCGGTTCCGCCGGCACCCATCCCGAAATGTCCTGGGCAAAAATGGCGATCTCCGCCTCGATCCCCAGCAGGATCGCCGTCGCGACCCCGCCCGACAGCGGGTGATCTGCGGCCAACAGGGCCAGACCGCCGCCGTCCTGCATCAGGGGTCTGCCCCGCCACATCAGCAATATCTGCGCGCGGGGCCAAAGTGCCGCAAGGCCCGCCGCATCGCGCCGGTATTGCCCAGCCCGGTCAAGGGCCGATCCGCCAAATGTCACCGTCTCGGCCAGCTTCATGCCACCCTCCCACCAAGTGGCCGTGATGCCATGCCGCCGCGTCAAAGGCAAATCCGGCAAACTGTTGTGTAATTGCAACCGGTAGTTGTAGTTTTGCCGGGCCTATCGTATTTTGGATTGCAACTTTCGGCCGCAGCGTCAATCGTGATGTTCGGTTTGGTTCGATTAACTGCGAATTTTTGTCTTTCCCGATCGGATCGTTCAATGTCAGACCTGATGGTGGCCCTATCCGTCAACAAGCCCGATGCGCTGCCGCAGGAGTTCAGCCTGCGGATTCTGGCGACCTCGGACCTGCATGTGCACATCACGCCTTGGGATTATTATGCCGACCGGCCCAGCGCCGCGGCCGGTCTGGCCCGCACGGCCAGTCTGATCGCCACCGCCCGCGCCGAGGTTGGGGCCAGCATCCTGCTGGACAACGGCGATTTTCTGCAAGGCAGCCCGATGGGCGATTTCGCGGCGCTGCACCTCGACAGCGCCGACCCGCACCCGATCATCGCCGCGATGAACCGACTGGGCTATGACGCCGCCACCTTGGGCAACCACGAATTTTCGCATGGGCTGCCGTTCTTGTTGCGTCAGATCGAACATGCCCGCTTTCCCATCGTTTCGGCCAATATCGCCCATGCCTTGGGGGCGGGCCCGCTGGACGACACCATGCTGGTGCCGCCCACCGTCATTCTGGACCGACTGCTGACCAATCGTGCCGGGCAGGTGCAAACCCTGCGGATCGGCATTATCGGGCTGGTGCCGCCGCAAACCACCCAGTGGGATCATCAGCAGTTGGGCGACGCGCTGGTGACCCGTGACATCATCGAGGCCGCCGCCGCCCATGTCCCCGCCCTGCGCGCCGCCGGGGCCGATATCGTGATCGCGCTGTCCCATTCCGGCATCGGCTCGCCGGTTGCCATCCCGCATATGGAAAACGCCACCGCCGCATTGGCCGCCCTGGCCGGGATCGATGCGCTGGTGGCCGGGCACACCCATCAGACCTTTCCGTCCGCCACCTTTGCCGCCATGCCGGGGATCGACCCGGTGCGCGGGCTGCTATGGGGTAAACCTGCCGTGATGCCGGGGTTTTACGGATCGCACCTTGGGGTGATCGACCTGACGCTGCGCCAAGGCGGCAGCGGCTGGCAGGTCGCAGGCGCCCGCACCGAACTGCGCCCGATTGCCCGGCGCACAAGGTCCGGCAGCAGCGTCGCCCTGACCCGCACCGACCCTGCCGTGATCGCTCTGGCCCGCGTGTCGCACCGGGCGACGCGGGCCTGGTCGAAACAGGCGCTGGGGCACAGCGACCGCATGCTGCACAGCTACTTTTCCCTCGTCACCCCCTGTCCCACCGTCCGCCTGATCTGCCGCGCCCAAACCGAACATGTCGCCCGGCGCCTGCAGGGCGGCCCTTATGGCGATCTGCCACTGTTGTCCGCCGCAGCCCCGTTTCACTGTGGTGGCCGCGGTGGCCCCGAAAACTATACCGCCATCCCACCCGGCCCGCTGGTGCTGCGCCATGTGTTCGACCTGTACCCCCATCCCAACACGATCGCCGCCCTGCTGGTCACCGGGGCCGACCTTGCCCTGTGGCTGGAACGCAGCGCCAGCCTGTTCCACCAGATCACCCCCGGAGCGCGCGACGCAGCCCTGATCAACCGCGATTTCCCCAGCTTCAACTTTGACCTGATCGAGGGGCTGGACTGGACCGTTGACCTGACTGCCCCCGCCCGTTTTGACAGCCGTGGCGTGGTGCGCGCCCCCGCCAGCCGCCGCATCGTGAACCTGACCCATCAGGGCCGCCCCGTCACCCCCGAGGCGCATTTCGTTCTGGCCACCAACAGCTACCGCGCGGCCGGATCAGGCGGTTTTGCCGGGGCCACGCCTGACCGCACCATCCTGTCCGGCCCCGAAACCAGCCGGGAGTTGTTGCAAGCCCATATCGCCCGGCACCCAATGATCCCCGACGCCGGGCCGCCCAACTGGCGCTTTGCCCCGATGCCCGGCACCACCGCCCTGATCTACAGCGCCCCTGCGGCCGAGGCGCAGCTGTCCGACCTGGCCCACCATCACCCCGAGGCACTGGACCTGACGCCGGACGGTTTCCGCCGCTTTCGCCTGCACCTGTGATGGGATATGGAGGACCAAGCAGCCCCCCATGATGAGCACCGCCATGTATGACGCCCTTCTGTTCGACCTTGACGGCACGCTGATCGACACCGAAAGCCTTGCCGTCGCCGCAGGCCTTGTGGCGTTTCAGGCGGCTGGCCATCCGGTTGACCTGGCCTTCCTGCACCAGTTGGTCGGCATCGATGGCCCGACCTCGGCCCGCATCATCGCCGCCCACCGCCCCGACCTGCACCTGCCCAGCTTTGACGCCCTGTGGCGTCAGGGGTTCGAGGACCGGATGCGCGACAGCCTGACCCTGAAACCCGGCGTGACCGAACTGTTCGCTCAGGCCCTGCACCTGCCCCGCGTGCTGGTCACCTCGTCCCGCCGCACCGATGCCCATGCCAAACTGGCCATGGTCGGGCTGGAGGGGGCCTTTGCCCATGTCGTGACGGTCGATGATGTGACAAACGCCAAACCCCACCCCGAACCCTACCTGCTGGCCGCCTCCCTCCTTGGCGTCGATCCCACCCGCTGTCTGGTGTTTGAGGACAGCGAAGCGGGTTCCGAAGCCGCCCATCGCGCCGGAATGGTCGTGGTGCAGGTCCCCGACGTGGTGCCCTCGGATGGCCGTTGGGCGCACCATCTGGCCGAGGATTTGCTGTCAGGGGCGCGTCTGGCGGGCCTTATTGCGTAGGGTGGGTGCAAACCCACCGCCCCACCCAAAACAGAATAGAAAATGCCCCAAAGCAACACTTTGGGGCATTTTCATGCGATATTAGGCCAATCAGGACGCGACTTCCGCCCCATCCATGCGCTGAATGGCCACAACGGCCGGGCGGGGCGCGCCGCCGTTGAAGTCCGGCCAGCGGGTCGATGCCATGGCCAGCGTGGCCGAATCCTCGCCCGGATGCTGAACCGACACGAACAGCGTGGTGCCATCGGGGGTAAAGCAGGGCCCCGTGCATTCCGCCCCCAAGGGGGCCGTGAACAACAGCTTGGGCAAACCGCGTGCCGGGCCATCGGTATCCACACCATAAACGCCGTCCGCGATGTCAAAGGCATTGGCGCCGTCGGTCGCCACGAACATCCGGCCCTTGGGGTCAAAGGTCAGGTTGTCGGGGGTGACGAACCAGCCATCCTCGGATGTGCCGGGGTGGAACTGCGCCCCATGCACCGGGTCCTTGGGGTTGCCTGCCAGCACGAACAGATCCCAGGTGTACTGGTCGGCGGTGTGATCGGCATCCGCCCCCATGCCACCCGGCGGGATCATCTCGACGATATGGCCATAAAAGTTTTCGGGCCGGGTGTTGACCGAATTCAACTTGTCCGCCGACCTGCCCTTGTTCTTGGTCATGATCGCATAGACCCGCCCGTTGACCGGGCTTGGCTGCATATCCTCGGGGCGGTCCATCGGGGTCGCACCCAGCGCATCGGCGGCCAGACGGGTTTTCAGCAGCACTTCTGCCTGATCGGCATAGCCATTTGCCGCCGTCAGCGGCCCCATGCCATGCACCAGCGGCATCCAATCCATCGTGCCATCTTCGTTATAGCGCGCCACCGACAGCGTGCCCTCATCCAGCAAATCCTTGCCCGAGGTCGGATTGGCCGGGTCATAGCTGCCCTTGGTGACAAAGCGGTAGATGTATTCAAACGAGGCGTCGTCGCCCATGTAAACCACGACGCGGCCATCCTTGTTCAGAACGGTTTCCGCCCCCTCATGCGCCATCCGCCCCATCGCCGTACGCTTGACGGGCATCGAGGCCGGGTCATAGGGGTCAATCTCGACAACCCAGTCGAACCTGTTGGGTTCGTTCTGCTCGACCTCGACATTGAAGCGCTGATCAAAGCGGGCACGGCTGTAGTAATCCGCACCCTCATAGCCATAACGCTCCAGAACTTCGGGGAACGCCGTCTTGGTGATGTCGCCGCCAAAGGTGTCGGACGCGCCCTCTTCGCAGGTCAGCACGGTGCCCCATGGCGTCACACCGCCACCGCAGTTGTAATTGGTGCCCTTCACCATCCGGCCTTCCGGATCGTAGGACGTCTTCATCCACGCATGGCCCGCGACCGGGCCCGAAATGGCAAACTCGGTGTCCAGCGTCAGGCGGCGGTTCATCGGGCTACCTTGGACCACGGCCCAGACACCGCCCTCACGCTTGACCTCGACAATCGAATGGCCGATAGCAGCGTTGCACAGGGCAACCTGTTCGGCGGTCATGCGCTTGGCACCTTCGTCATCGTCCGGCATCTCGTCGAACATCACGTTGAACGACACATATTCGTTGTTGACGCACAAAAGCCCGTTGTCCGAATTCTGCGACCCCTTGGGCAGCGGCATATAGGCGATGAAATCGCAGTTATAGCCAAAGCGTTCGGCCTGATCCGCCGCCGTGTTGGTGGCACGGTCAAACGCGGCCTGTCCGGCCTTCATCGCATCGCCCCAGGCCGCCACAACCTCGGCCTTGTAGCCTTCGGCGACGTGGTGGGTTTCGTCATAGACGCGCTTCAGTTCGGTGAACTTGAGCGAGGATTGCGCCTCCCCGGCATAGGCTTTGCCGGCAAAGAGCGAGCCTACAAACCCGCTGGCGGCAACGGCGGCCAAACCTGCGCCAGAGCCAAGCAGAAAACCGCGACGCGACACGCGTTCGGCAATGATCGTGTTCATGTGGGGACTGGAGGACGGTGACCTGCGCATCTGATTCTCTCCGCTGAATGACTTTGGATTTTCAAAGGCTAGGGTTGGCGTGTGACGCCCAGATGAAATCGGCGCAACGGTCGCGCGAAATCGCCAATGGTACATGCGGCGTTCTGAAATGGTCAGGGCGCCACCTTGCCTGCGATGCTCCGTTCAAACCTTACCAGAATGGTTAACGAAAAAAGTCAACTGTTTGATTTGCAACACTTTCCCAAAGTGTCCACGCGCGGACACTCACAAAGCCAGCACCTGCGCGGGGTCCAAGAGCCAGGGCGCGATGATCCCGCAAGTGTCGGCCAGGGGCAGCAGGCACCCCGGAACCTCCATCCCGATCACATTGCGCATGAAGGCGGCTCTGGCCTGACAGCGGGCCAGAACCTCGGGGAAATCCCGCGCCAGATCGGCCTGCAAGGCGGCGTCCGCGATGACATAACCATCCTCCATCCGGGTCGAGGCATAGACCGGATGCCCCGGAATCACATCCATCTGCATCACCATGCCCGATGCCAAAGGCTCGGTTGACCCCTCATAAATCGGCGAGGACAGCCATTCATCCATGCCAATCAAATGGCCGGGGTTCAGGAACAGCCCGAACATCCCATAGGGCAGCGCCGCATGCATTTCCGCCCAAACGGCCCCGCCCGAAACCCCGGGCTGCATCAGCCCACACCAGCGCGACATCGCGTCCAGATAGGGGCCGGCAAAGACGTCCAGATAATCCCGCGCCCCGGCGGGCAGATCGGCAGCCCCCATCGCCGCCCACCCCGACCGGCAGATATTGGACCCCCAATGACAGACGTTGAACGACAAGGGCGATCCGCGCCGGATCACCTGCCCCGTCGGCCCCGACAGGCCCTGCGCCGCCCGGTCCCCGGTGGCAAAGGTCGAATGGCAGCCCAGCGGCAACCCCCCCACCTGCCCGGCCTGATAGGCGGCAAAGTCGGTCATCCCGTCATGCAACGCAAAGGCCATGCGGCGCAGGGCGGCGGCGGCCATCTGGTTGGAAAACTCCAGCCGCGCAACCTCGGCCGCATCAACGCGGGCGCGGATGCCGTGGCTGGGGTGCATCATCAGATCGGTGGCGTTTTCCACCCGGTCACACAGGGCGCGCAGCGGGTCGGCCAGAAAGGCAGGGATTTCCAGCGACGTTGCCGGGTCGTCCACCTCGGTCGGGCCATAGTATTTCCAGCCCACCGTGCCGATGCGGGCACGCGGCGGCAAAGCCTCGGCCAGCAACGCCTTCAACGCCCGCGACTGGCGGGGTTGCGATTGCAGGGACAGGCTGGCGCACAGTTCGGTCTGCACATCGCCCGCCTGCACCAGCGGCGAAATTGCGGTGTAGGGCAGGCATTCATTCCCCGCCAGCAGCAGCGCCGATTTCGCCGTCACGACCAGCACCGCCTCCTCGAACCGCGGATCAAAGCCGGTCAACCAGTGCAGGTTGGCAAAATGCTCGCGGTCGCCGTAAACCACCACCGCCGCCAACCCACGCGCCCGCGCCACCCGCCGCAGCGCCGCCAGCCGGGCGCGACATTCGGGCAGGGACAGCGGTGGCGGCAGGTCGGGAAGGCCGGTATGGGGCCAATCGATGCGGACAAGATGCGCCATGGGAACCTCCGTTTCCCTGGCAGGCTATCCCCACCATTGCCCCCTGTCACCCGTCTTGCGAATCCCCGCGCCTGCGCCTATATGTCCGGATGAGAGGTTGGCGCGGGCAAGTGCCTCGCCAACCCGGTCAGGTCCGGAAGGAAGCAGCCGTAACGAGCCCCACTTGGGTCGTTGTCAGCCTCTCACCGTTGTTTTGACACCCAAACCGGAGGATAGATCATGGCAGCCATTGCATCCCCTCGGGCGGGGTCGTTCTGAGCCGCAGGCTCGCCCCCTCGCCCATGACATTGCTGAACCGGCCCGATGGGCCACATGCAACGTATGCGAGGATAGTCCCTTGAACACACCGAATTTGCTGGCCGACCTTGGCTGGACCGCCGACTTTGTGCGCCAGTTGGAACTGGACGAAGTTGACACAACGACGCCCGCGCGGGTGACGGGTGTACACCGCAACCGGATTGACGCGCTGGGTGCAGATGGGGTGCTGGAACTGATCCCGGCGTCCGATCTGAACACCGGCGATGTTGCCGTGGGCGACTGGATCCTGTCGCGCGGCATGGTGGCGCTGCGAGTGCTGGACCGTCGCAGCGAATTGCAGCGCAAGGCGGCAGGCACCGGGATGGTGCGGCAGTTGATTGCCGCCAATGTCGATACGGCGCTGATCGTGTCGTCCTGCAACGCCGATTTCAACGTCGGCAGGCTGGAGCGGTATCTGGTCTTGTGCGCCAGTGCCGGGATCGAACCCGTGCTGGTGCTGACCAAGGCCGATATGTGTGCCGATCCGGCGGTGTTTGTCGCGGCAGCCCGCAAATTGCAGCGCGGGTTGGCTGTTGTCGCCTTGAACGCCCATGCCGGGGCGGTGCGGGTGGAATTGGGCGAATGGTGCCGCAAGGGGCGCACGGTGATCCTGCTGGGGTCATCGGGCGTGGGCAAGACCACACTGTCCAACGCACTGACCGGGGGCAATGCTGCGGTGCAGGACATCCGCGAGGACGACGCCAAGGGCCGCCACACCACCACCGCCCGCTATCTGGTCGCGATGGCCGAGGGCGGCTGGCTGATAGACACACCCGGCGTGCGCGAATTGCAGCTGACCGATGTGGCCGATGGCATCGGATTGTTGTTCGATGACCTGACCGAGCTGGCGACGGGCTGCCGGTTCAACGACTGCACCCATGATGTCGAGCCGGGCTGCGCCGTGCAGGCGGCAATTGCGGCTGGCGATCTGGATGCAGGCCGGTTGGCCCGCTGGCAAAAGCTGGTGCGAGAGGACCGGTTCAACAGCGAAAGCATCCATCAGGCCCACCAGCGCAACCGCGCCTTTGGCAAGATGCACCGCAAGGTCGTGGACAAGCGCAAGCCCAGCATCCGGTAAACACGCAAACCGGGTTCCCCTTGCCGCGGTGCGGAGGAGGTGACCCCCGGCGCAGGACTGGGTTAACCCCGCCCACTTGTGTGCACCAGTTGCGTCAGTGCGGCAATCAGCCGGTCAGCCCCCGCGGACGAGGTCATCACGCCCGGCGACAGGCGCAGTGTCTGGCCACGGGCGTCGGTTGTGATGCCTTGGGCGCGCAGGGCAGCCACCACACCGGGCGCAGACAAATGGTCCGGCAGGCGCAGCATCACCGACCCGCCGCGTTTGGCAGGGTCGCGCGGCGACAGCAGGGCCAGGTTCAGCGCATCGGCAGCAGCGATCAGTTGCGCCGAGATTGCCCGGTTATGGGCCAACAGCGCCGCCGTGTCCTGCCCCGCATGCCAATCCATCGCGGGCAGGCTGGCCAGCGCCGCCATCACCCCCGGCGTGCCATGGTCAAAGCGGCGGATATCGGCGGCATAGTCGAACTTGGTGATGTCCCAATTGAACGGATTGGGCTGGCTGAACCAGCCGCGCAGTTGCGGGTGACAATGCGGGATCAGCCGGGGCGAGACATACAAAACCCCCGCCCCCGGCGTGCCGCACATCCATTTGAGCGAGGTTGTGACCGTAAAATCCACCTCGGGCGCATGAACGTCAAACGGGATCAGACCGACCGCCTGCGTTACATCCACCCCAACCAACGACCCCATCGTGCGCGCCCGCGCAACCATGGGCCGCAGCGCTGTGCGGTGCGAGGTGGTCGACGACACCCATGTCAGCAGGGCCAGCCCCACGTCAGGCGTCCAGGCGTCCAGAAAATCCTCATCCTCGACATGGGCTGCGCCTTGGCGAAGGGGGACAGTTTTCAGGGTAAAGCCAAGGGCCTGCGCCATGCCGTTCAGCAGGAAATGGTTGGAGGGGAAGCAATCAGCGCCCACCAAAACCTTGCGCCCGCGCAGGTGGCCGGGCGGCAGGGCGGTCAGCAGGGCATGAAAGCCGGACGTCACGTTTTCAAACGTGGTCACGGTGCCGGGCGCTGCGTTCAGGATGGCGCGCCAGCGGTCGATGAACCGTTGGCGACGGTCCAGCACATGGGCCCATTGCCCGTCATCCCCCGCCCCCCAAACCACCGAAAACTCGGCCATGGCGCCCGCCATATCGCGGGCCTTGCCCGGATATTGACCGATGGAGTGATAGAGGAAATAGGCCTCGGACATTGCGCGCTCCCGCAGTGATTTGGCCATGGCTAGCATCCTGTGGCCGGTCTTGCCAGTGCAGCGCGGATCAGGCAGATAACGGCGATGATCTATCACCGCGCCATTCAGATTGAATTCAACCACTGCGACCCTGCCGGTATCGTGTTCTTTCCCCGGTTTTACGAGATGGTGTCGTCGGTTTGTGAAAACTTCCACAAGGATGTGGGGGGGCTGAGCTATGCGCAGATGATGGCGGCGCAGCAAGGTGTGCCGACTGTGCGGGTCGAGACGGATTTCCATGCGCCTGTGCGGTTGGGCCAGACACTGGATTTCCGGCTGGAGGTGACGCGGCTGGGCCGGTCGTCGATCACGCTGGTGGTCACCGGCTGGACGGACCACAAGCATCTGACAGTGACGATGACGCAGGCCTTTGTCGAAGGGCTGCGCGCCCGGTCCTGGCCCGAAGATGTCCGCGCGCGGATTGCGGTATTTCAAGCCGCTACTGCCTGAACGGGTCAGGCGGGCCGGACCATCAATATCCAGTCCCCGCTGTCGTCAGACCCCGGAAACGGCACATAGGGCCTGCGTTCCCATTCGACAAAACCGCATCTGCGGTACAGCGAAAGCGCGGCGGTGTTGGGGCTTTCGACCTGCAGGACAATGCGCGTATGGCCGGAGGCGCGGGCTGCGGCACGGGCGCGTTCGATCAGCGCCGCGCCATAGCCGTGGCCACGGTATTCGGGAAACAGGGCAATCGCCTGCAACAACCAGCAACCTGCGGCGGTCACCTCGGTTTCGATCATCGGGCGCAGGACGGGGTCCACCTCGGCCAGATCAACGCGGTCATAGGGGTCTGGCAGGGAAAACCCCATGATGGCGCCCACCGTCTGGCCCTGCCGTCGGGCCACCAGCCACTTGCTGTGATAGCTTGTCACCTCCGGCTGATTTCGGATGCGGTCACGGCCCACCTCCAGCCACGACTGGCCCGGCGCGGCCATGGTGCCCCAACTCCACGCGCAGATCCGGCGCGATGCGGCGTCAAACAGGATGGCCAGGTCCGAACTGTCGGACGGGGTTCCCGGGCGAAAGGTCAGGTCAGACATGGGATCCCCTTTGCTGGCTTGGGGCCGGGCAACCCTGCGCTACCCGGCAGATTTGACGGTTTCAGGCGCCCATGTCGTTTTCTGCCCCCAAGCGTCGGGCAGACTTGCCCTTGGCGCGCCGCTTAGGGCAAATATAGCCCAATCATTCGCGGAGAGTCTCATGAAAACCCATGTCAAAGCCCTGGTTGTTGGCGGTGGCGCTGTCGGAACTGGCGTTGCCTATCATTTGGCCAAGGCAGGCTGGGATACCATGCTGGTCGAGCGTGACGAGTTGACCGCTGGGTCGACCTGGCATGCGGCGGGGCTGCTGCCCCTGTTCAACATGGGCTATGCCACCACACATATCCACAAATATTCGGTCGATTTCTACAAGGGGTTGGAGGCGGAGACGGGTCTGAACCCGGGCTTTTACGTCGTCGGCAATCTGCGGATGGCCCAGTGCCAAGAGCGGATGGACGAGTATATGCTCTATTCCTCGGTCGCGGAAACGGCGGGGGTTTATCACGAGTTTCTGACGCCTAAGGACATCAAGGACCGCTGGCCGCTCGTCCGGACCGAAGATTTGATGGGGGCGCTGTATCACCCCCAGGACGGCTATATCAACCCGGCCGACGTGACTCAGGCGATGGCCAAGGGCGCGCGGCAATTCGGCGCAACATTTGAACGCAAGATTCAGGTGAACGGCTATCGCTGGACCGGCAGCGAATGGACCGTGTCCTGCACGCGGATGCACGAGGTGGGTGGCAATCTGGTCGCCTCGGACGACCATTTCGAAATCCATGCGGAACATGTGGTGACAGCGACAGGCAACCACGCCCAGCGCACCGCGAAACTGTTGGGCATCAAGATCCCGGCGATTCCGGTCGAACACCAGTATATCGTGACCGAACCGGACCCCGCACTGGTGGAATGGCGCAAGACCAACCCGCAGCACCCGGTTTTGCGCGATGCCGATGCCAAGTGGTATGTCCGCGAGGAACGCGGCGGCTGGATCCTTGGGCCCTATGAAAAGGGCGCACCGGCCCGGTTCCAGTATGATGTCCCCGCCTCCTTCCGCGCTGATCTGTTCCCGCTGGCGCTGGAGCGGATCGAGCAGGAATACATGTCCTTTATCCACCGGCTGCCATCATCGGAAACCGTGGGATTGAAGGACGATTTCAACGGCCCGATCTGTTACACCCCCGACGGCAACCCTTTGGTTGGCCCGGCACCGGGTCTGCGCAACATGTGGCTTGCCGAAGGCTTTAGCTTTGGCATCACGGCGGCGGGCGGGACAGGCTATTATCTGGCCCAGATGATGACGGCGGGTGAGGCCGAGATTGACATGGCCAGCCTGGACCCCAAGCGGTTCGGGTCATGGATCACGACCGAATATGCGTCGCGCAAGAACGAAGAATGTTACGACCACGTCTTCATCCTGCACCACCCGGATGAGGAGCGTGAGGCGACGCGCCCGCTGCGCACCGCCCCGGTTTATGACCGGCAAAAGGATTTGGGCGCGCAGTTTGGTCAGGTGAATGGCTGGGAACGACCGATCTACTATGGCCCATTGAATGCCCCGGCTGATTTTGACCACAACGCCCGGTCATTCCGGCGCGGCGGCTGGTGGCAATATGCGGTGGACGAGGCAAAGGCGATCCGTGAAACCGCGGGTCTGATCGATGCCACCGCCTTTACCAAGCACATCGTGCGAGGGCCGGGGGCGACGGCGTTTCTGGATTTCTTCACCTGCAACACGCTGCCCAAGGTTGGCCGGATCAACCTGACTTATGCCCTGACCCCGCAGGGCACGACGCGGACCGAATATACAATCGTTCGTAATGGCGAGAACGACTATTATCTGGTGTCAGCGGGGGCTTGGACGGCCTATGATGCCGACTATCTGCGCAAGGCGGCCGAGGATTTCATGGCCACGGGCGGCGGTTATATCGACATCCATGATGTGACAACCCAGTGGGGCGTCTTTGCCATTGCCGGGCCGAACAGCCGCAAGATTTTGGCAGAATTGATCAAGGATGCCGAACCCGAAACCGCATTGTCGAACAAACGTTTCCCTTGGCTTTCGGCGCGCAAGATTGAACTGGGCATGTGCCCGGTCAATGCGATCCGGGTGGCCTATACCGGGGAATTGGGCTGGGAATTGCACCACCCGATCGAGATGCAGCGTTACCTGTGGGATCAGCTGATGACCGCTGGCGCCAAGCACGGGATGAAACTGGTCGGCGCCCGGGCGCAAAATTGGTTGCGCCAAGAGAAATCCTATCGTGCGTTCGGTAACGAACTGGGCCGCGACGCAAGCCCGCTGGAGGCCGCGCTGGACCGGTTTGTTGACCTGAAAAAGGACTTTCAGGGCAAAGAGGCGATGCTGGCGCTGGGCGTGCGCAGCAAGTGCTGCACCCTGCTGATCGACGGGCCTGCCGACACCGATCCGTGGGGCAAAGAGGCGTTGTTGCTGGACGGCGTCAAGATTGGCCGTCTGACCTCGGGCGGGTATTCGGTGGCATTTGGCAAGCAGATCGGCATGGGCTATGTCCGGCCCGATCTGGCCGAAGTTGGCACCAAACTGAAAGTCCGGATGAACCGCGAATTGTGGGACGCAGTGGTGGTCGAGGACAGCCCGTTTGACCCGTCCAACGCCCGCATCCGGATTGACGGCTGAAAACCATGGGCGGGGCGGATTGGACTTTCTGCGCCGTCCCAGCCCGCCGCGCGGCAATCGCTGACCTTGCCCTGTCGGGCAAGACGATCGGCCTGCTTGGTTATGACAAGGATACACCTGTCGCGTGGTGTTCCATCGCGCCGCGCGCGGCCTTTGGTGCGGGTCCTGGGCCGTCGTCTGCCGCCGGTTTGTGGTCGCTGACCTGCTTTTTCATCCGCGCCGATCACCGAAACCAGTCTGGGTTTTCTGCACTTTTGAGGGCGGCAGAGGCCTTTGCCAGCGACCGGGGGGCAACCGAAATCGAGGCCTATCCGGTTGCACCGGACAGCCCGAGTTACCGGTTCAGTGGTTTCCTGCCGTCGTTTGAAAAAGCCGGGTACCGAAAGACCGGCCAGATCGGCCTGCGGCGTAACATCGTCCGCAAGGGGCCCCTGCGGCCGCAGGTCTGACCCCCCTTATCCAACCACCGGCAAACGTGCCCCAACCCTGCCCCCACGGCACCACCCTGAAACCGCACATGCGCCGCGGGTTTTGGGGGTGCAGGGATGGGTCGCGCGCCGCCAGTTTGACCGATCGGACCGCCACGTCAGGATGGACGGCCAAGGCTATGCGGCGGGGGGTCAGACCCCCGCCGGATTTTCCACTTCACGCCCCATCGCGGCCAGATCGGCATAGCGGTCGCCAATGCGGTGATGCGGACGGCCCCCGGTCGACGCCCCCAAGGCCACAACCAGTTCGTCATGCGACGGTGCATCCGGGATCGAAAACTGGACGGTCAGGTAATGCGACCGACGACCGGCGTCGTGTTTGTCCATCAGCGGGATTTGCAGTTGGGTATTGGCCGGGCCGCGGGTATTGGTGAAACCAAGATAGGTTTTGGCCCCCACAGCCTCGCGGTAAAAGTTGCCAAAACGCAGGGTATGGATCAGAGCGGAACCATGCTCCATCTCGCAGTCCGTACCCGCGATGGCGGCTTTGCCATAGGCCTCGATGGCGTCGCCTGAACCGGCGAGGGTGATCAGCATGTCGGTCAGCATCTTGCCCAACAAAGGGGCGATGCGGTTGATTTCAGGCGACAAATCCTGAACATAGCCACGCCCGGCCCATGGGTTCCTGACCACAGCGGCCACGCCGATCATCCGCAGCGGCGGCGATGCGCTGCGGTCGCCGTCGCGGTAGGTCAATTCGTCATAGATCACGGTCTTGCGCAGTTCGGGGAACATCGGCATCTCCTGTTGTCAGCGGGGCAGCGCGTCCAGAAAGGCGCGCAGGGGGGTGTTGAGGGCGGCAGGGTCCTGCATCAGGGCCATGTGGCGCAGGCCGGGCAGGATCAGGGTCTGCGCGCCGGGGATATCGGCGGCAATGGCATGGGCCATGGCCGGGCTGTTGCCATGGTCCTGATCGCCGGTCACCACAAGGGTCGGCAGGGTCAGGGGTGGTTGCGGGGCCACGACAGCGGCCACACCATCCGCAAAGATGCGGTAGTAATCGGGATAGGTCGCAGGATCATTGCCCAAGACCCATGACCGGACAAGCGCCATCATGGCAGGGTTGGCCGCGCGGAAATCATCGGTGAACCAACGCGCCAAGGCATCGTTGACGGTCGCGGCGGGTCCATCGGCGCGGGCCTGTGCGACCCGGGTATGGATCGCCGCCTGCGCCGCAGCCGTGCGGCGGTGCGGCGCGTTCAGGATTGCCAGCGCCGTGACATGGTCGGGGTCAGTCTGGGCGAAATGGCGGGCGATGATGCCGCCCAGTGAAAAACCCACCAGCGCGGCACACGGCAGGCGCAGATACTGCAACAGGTCGGCCAGTTGCTGCGACAATCCCTCCAACGAGGGGGCAGGGGGCGAGGCAGTCTGGCCGTGGCCCAAAAGGTCATAGGTAACAACGCGGTAACCGTCCACAAGGGAGGGTTGCGTCAGGTCCCAAACGGCGCGCGTCAGGCCAAGCCCGTGGATCAGAACGACCACGGGTGCATCAAGCGGGCCGTGGATGTCAAAGGCGGTGCCGCCTGGGCTGCGCATTATTCGGCCTTTGGCACGGGACGCCAAGCGATCACCTCAACCTCGACCCTGCAATCGACCAGCAGGTCACTGACCACGGCGGACCGGGCGGGCGGATCGGTCGGGAAATAGTCGGCATAAACCGCGTTGAAGCCCGGAAAATCGGCGCGGTCACGCAGCCACACCATCGCCTTGACCACATCAGCGCGGGTGCAACCGGCAAGGGCAAGGGTGGCGGTGATGTCATCCAGCACGGCGCAAGTCTGATCCTCGATGGTTCCGGTGGTCATGGGAACGCCGTTTTGCATCGGGATTTGGCCGGTCAAGTAAACGGTATCCCCGGCACGGATGGCGCGCGACAGCGACAGTCTGCGCCCGCCAATCACCAGCGGCTCCCCGATCACTTGCTTGGTCTTGGTCATGGCACCCTCTTTGGCCGTCAATGCAGCATCGACGCCGTGCAGTATGCGCATTTTTCGTCGAAAGATGTCGAAAATTCGTACATCGGCGGTCGCGGCTGCCGCACTATGACGGAACGCGCACAGGGGGTGGTGATGACCGTCAAAGAATACCGGATGCTGATTGATGGCGCATGGGTCGCCGCATCGGATGGTGGCATGTTTGACAGCACCAACCCGACCACGGGCGCGGTCTGGGCCCGCATCCCCGAGGCCACGGCGCTGGATGTGGACCGCGCCGTACGGGCGGCGCACCGCGCCTTTGTCAGCGGACCATGGGCAGACATGGTGCCCTCGGCGCGGGGGCGGTGTCTGCGGCGCCTGGGCGATTTGCTGGCCGAGCGGTCCGAAGAGTTTGGCCGGACCGAAACCGTGGATACCGGCAAGCTGCTAAGGGAAACCCGCTGGCAGGCCAAATACATCGCCGAATTCTTTCACTTTTATGCCGGATGTGCCGACAAGATCGCCGGAGAGACGCTGCCGATCGACAAACCAGACATGTTTGTCTTTACCCGCCGCGAACCCTTGGGCGTGGTGGCGGCCATCGTGCCGTGGAATTCGCAACTGTTTCTGACAGCGGTCAAGCTGGGACCGGCACTGGCGGCAGGCAATACGGTGGTGCTGAAAACCTCGGAACACGCCTCGGCCGCGATGCTGGAGTTTGGCGAGTTGATCGAGGCGGCCGGTTTTCCGCCCGGGGTGGTCAACATCATCTGCGGCCATGGCGAGCCGTGCGGGCGGGTTCTGACCGCGCATCCCCTTGTGGCGCGGGTGTCGTTTACCGGGGGGCCGGGGGCCGCGCGACAGGTTTTGGGCAATGTGCGCGAGAACTTTGCCGAGGTCTCGCTGGAACTGGGCGGCAAATCACCGTTTATCGTGTTTGAGGATGCCGATCTGGAGTCGGCAGTGAACGGGTCGATTGCGGGGATATTCGGCGCGACGGGGCAAAGCTGTGTGGCCGGGTCGCGGCTGTATCTGCATGAGGATATTGCAGATGCGTTTTTGACGCGGTTGGTGGATCTGGCACAACAGATCCGCATTGGCGACCCGTTGGAGGAGGATACCCAGATGGGCCCGCTGTGCACCAAAGGTCAGCTTGCCCATATTCAGGCCGAGGTGGCCCATGCCATCACGGAAGGCGGGCGCATCCTGTGCGGTGGCAAACAGCCAGACGGCATGGGCGGCACCTATTACGCACCGACGATCATCGACTGCCCACGTCAGGACATGCGCATCGTGGACACCGAGTTGTTCGGCCCGGTCCTGACCGTGATCCGGTTCACAACCGAGACCGAGGTGGTCGAGATGGCCAATGACACGACACACGGGTTGGCGGCAGGGGTGTTTACCCGCAACGGCGCGCGGCAGATGCGGATGGCACGGGCGATCCGGGCCGGGATCGTCTGGATCAACACCTACCGCGTCGTGTCGCCGATTGCGGCCTTTGGCGGGGTCAAGGGATCGGGCTATGGCCGCGAAAGCGGGTTTCAGGCGATGGATGATTACACAAGGCCCAAGACGGTGTGGGTCAACACATCGGATGCCCCGCTGACAAACCCCTTTGTCATGCGGTAGTGGGCCCGATTTTTCTGCGAAAAATCTGAATGTTGCGATGAATGGAGACGATGATGAAGTTTCAACTTGCCATCAACTTGGAGCGGATGGACGACAGTCAGGACATGAAGGCTGTGGCCCGCCACACGCTGGACATGGTTCAGATGGCCGATCAGGGCGGGTTCGACATCGCCTGGGCGGCCGAGCATCATGCGCTGGAAATGACCATCGCGCCCAACCCGTTTTCGATCCTGACATGGTGGGCTGACAATACTGACCGCATCCGTCTGGGGCCAGCCGTGGTGGCTGCGGCCTATTGGCACCCGATCAAACTGGCCGGTGAGGCGGCGTTTTTTGATCTGATCTCGGGCGGGAGGTTGGAGTTTGGCATCGGGTCGGGCGCCTATCAGCGCGAGTTCGACCGGATGCATCCGGGGCTGAAGCAGTCGGACGCGTGGCGCCATATGCAGGAAATGCTGCCGGCTGTGCAGGCGTTGTGGGCCGGGGATTATGAGCACAAGGGCGAATTCTGGTCGTTTCCAACCGCCACATCGGTCCCCAAGCCCGTGCAGAAATCGGTTCCGGTCTGGATCGCGGCACGTGCGCCGATCACCTATGATTATGCGGTCAAGCATGGTTGCAACATCATGTCCTGGCCCCTGACCCGCGATATGGCCGAGGCCCGGACCTATATGGCGCGGATGGACGAGGCGATGGCGGCCAACCCCGGAAAGAAGCGTCCGACCATGGCGATGATGCGCCACACCGCCGTTTATGACCGCAAAGACGATTGGATGGTGCCGGTGCGCGCCGCACAGCGCCAACTCAGTCAGTTCGAGAACCTTTTCAAGAACATGGGCGATGTCGAAAACGGCTTTCCCCGGCCGATTCCGTTTGATCAGCTGGGCAACCGGGCCGAATATGACCCCGACATGTTGTCACGCAACCTGATGTTCGGCACGCCCGATGAGGTGATTGCCAAGCTGAAACAATATGAGGCGCTGGGCGTCGATGCGTTCATCTATTACGCCAGTCTGGGTCTGGGCATGGCCGAACAAAAGCGGTCGCTGGAGTTGTTCGTGCGCGAGGTCATGCCGGCCTTTGCCTAGCGCGGTTCCGGTTTGATTTCAGGGCCACGCTGCTGCAGGGTTTCCAAAAACGCCGCCAGCGTCCCGGGCCAGGACGGGGCAGCGTCGCCTGCAGGCCAGCCTTGACGATAATCGCTGGGCCTGCGGCCAAAGGTTTTGCCAAAGGCATGGGCAAAATGTGACAAGGTGTTGAAACCCGATGCCGCCGCAATGTCGCGGACCGACAGTTTGGTGGAAATCAACAGAACGCGCGCATGTTGCAGGCGGCATAGCGCCCCGTACTGGACGATGGTGCAGCCGATGTTGTGGCGGAACTGCCGTTCCAGCTGGCGCTGGGACACGCCAAGCCCGGCCGCGATTTGCGGCACGCTTTGCGGCTCGGCAATGTTGTGTTCGATCAGTGCGATGGCCCGCTGCATCAGGGGCGGCATGGGACCCGTACCTTGGGACAGGGTCCGGCGCTGGGGTGCTGCGGCCGGACGCAGCGGGCTGTGCAGCATCTGGTCGGCGACCTCGCCCGCCATCTGATCGCCGTGGCGTTGGGCAATCAAGTGCAGCATCAGGTCAACCCCGGCCAGCCCCCCGGCGCAGGTGATCGCCTTGTCGCCATATGTGAACAAATGCTCGATAACCGGAATATTGGAAAACTGTTCCTGAAACCCCGGCGCCCAAGACCAGTGCACCGCTGTCGGTTGGCCCGACAACAGCCCCGCCTTGGCCACCAGATAAGAGCCAAGTTCAACTGGACAGATCCGCGCCCCGTCACGCGATCTGCGGCGCAGCCATGCCAGCGTATCGCGGTTGGCATAGGTCTCGCCCCCCCAACTGGCCAGCACAAAGATCACCTCGCCCCGGCGGTTCTGGTCGGTTGGGGCAGTGGCGGCCACGGTCAGGCCATTGCTGGCGGGGATATCCGTGCCATCATGGGACAGGATATCCCACTGATACAGCGGCTGTGGTGACAGGTAATTGGCAATGCGCAGGGGTTCGATCATGGTAATCAGTGTCGCCATGTTAAACCGGGGCACGATCAGAAAGGTCATGCGTTCTGGCTTGTCAGGTGGGGACTTGGTGGTATTTTTCGCCATGCAGCGCACGATAGCAGTCGAAATCCCGACAGCAAGCCTGTAGCGGCAACACCGCTGACTTTGACCGCGATTTGGGCCACAGTCTGAAAAAGCGAGGAAAACCATGCTGCACAGCCACCCCAACCCTGACCTGACCGTGGGCACCGATAACAAACCGGGCTGGAACCAGCCGACAGGCCGCCGCCATGGATTTCACAACGCCCATCTTTTGTTCCGCCGCAGCATGACTGTCCGGTCGCGCCGGGTATTGGACCTCACGCCCTCTGACGACCCCGCCCTGTCGGCGCGGGTCGCCGCCAGCGGGTTGACGACGCTTGCCCCGTTTTCCGCCCTTGTGGTGGCACAGGGCAACAGCCTGTTGCATGCGACAGCCGCCGCCGATTTCGCCTGCGACCGGCCCCATTCGGTGCAGTCGATCAGCAAGATACACATCCATCTGATCATCGGCGAATTGGTCGCCGCAGGCCGGCTGGCGCTGTCTGACCGCATCGGCGCAGTGCTGCCGTGGATCGGCACCGCCTATGACCGTGCGACGTTGCAGGATGTTTTGGACATGAATGTCGAAAATGACTTTTCCGAAGATTACGCCGACCCCTTTGCCGGCTGCTACCGCGAGGAGGAGGCGATTGCCTTTCGCCTGCCGCCCGAAACCCAAGCCGAACCGACCCTGCACGACTTTGTCGCGTCGCTGACCGGGTGCGATCTGGCCAACCGCTCCGGCTATGCCCAATATAAATCCGCCAACACAGACCTGTTGACCCTGCTGGCGGCCGCCCATGTCAACCTGCCCGCGCGGATGGAGGCGATTGCCGATGCCGCCGGGTATGAAGGCGCTATCCACATGGCGCTAAGCCCCGACCTGCACCCGGCCTTTTCGGGTGGTGGCTGCCTGTCCGCCCGCGATCTGGCGCGGTTCGGGCTGCTGTTGGCCCGGCGGGGGCAGGCTGTTTATGGCCCCACCGTCGGTTCCGCCGCCTTTACCGATGCCGCGCTGGCCCGGCCGACCCTGCGGCTGGGTCCCAAACGCGGTGCCGTGCGCTATGCCAACCATGTCATGACCAATGGCCGCTGGATTGGCCATGGCGGATACGGTGGCCAGTTCCTGATGGTCGATATGGAAACTGGCCGGGTGGCGGTGTTTTTCAGCGTTCTGGAAAACGACAGCGGGTATGACACCGATTACATGGCCGATGTCGTGGCGCGGATCGAGCGGGTTATTTGCACCTGACAGGGGGCCGGAGCCTTGCTAGGCTGACCTTGCAGCAACCCGAGCCATCCAATGAACGCCCCCATCCCCCTGCAACCCCATTCCGACGCCTTGCAGCGCGCGCTGGCCCCCTTGGCCCGCGCGCAATCCATGCCGTCGGTCCTGTACACCGACCCCGCAATCTTTGCGCTGGAACGGGAGGCGTTGTTCCTGAAACATTGGTTTTTCCTGTGCCGTGGCGAACAACTGCCCAATGCGGGCGATTATCGCACCTTTGACACGCCCGGCGGCCCGATCATTCTGGTGCGCGGGCAGGACATGGTGCTGCGCTGCTTTGCCAATTACTGCCGCCACCGTGGGTCTTTGCTTTTGAAGGGCGAGGGCAATTGCGGGGCGCGGATCATGTGCCCCTATCACGCTTGGAGCTATTTCAGTGATGGCCGTCTGTACGGTTGCCCGGACATGGCCGATGCCGAGGGGTTTGACCGCCGCGAAAACGGTTTGGTTCCCTTGGCGTTGCAGGAATGGGCGGGATTCTATTTTGCCTGTTTTGACCCGCAAAAACCGCTGATCGACCATTTGGGCGACCTGCCGCAGCGTATGGCGTCGCACCGTCTGGACCAGATGCGCTGCGTCTGGTCGGTGACGTTGCAGCCCGGTTGCAACTGGAAACTGATCCTGGAAAACGCGATGGAGACCTATCACACCGGCACTGTCCACCGCGACACTGTTGGTGCCCAGACCCAGCGTGACATCCCCACCACGGGCGATTGGCTGTGCATGCAGGTTCTGTCGCGCCGGTCGATCGGCACGATGAATGCCGATGTGCCGCCCCTGCCCGCCATCAAAGGGCTGGACGAGGACGCCCGCGAAGGGACTTATTTCACCGTCATCCATCCCACCTTGCAATTCGCCGTGGCGCAGGATTGCCTGTGGTGGCTGAACGTGACGCCCATCAGCGCCAGTCAGTCGCGGCTGGAAATCGGCGGCTGTTTCCCTGAAAGCTTTCTTTCCCTGCCCGGCTTTGCCGAAAACCGCCGCCTTTATGAACATCGGTGGGAGGCGGTGGGCCGCGAGGATGTGGGGATACTGGAGGATCAGCAAAAGGCGCTGTCCTCGGCCCTGTTCCGCCCCGGCCCCCTGTCGGGCCGCGATGACAAGGTGCAGCAGGTCGGGGCATGGGGTCTGCGGCAAATGGGGGTGACATGGACGACCTGACAACTGGCAAGCGCAACAAGCGCGGCGACTGGGTGCCAAATGCGCCCCTTGGCACATCGCCGCTGTTTCGCCTGCCACCGCAACTGGCCAAACTGCCGGGCTGGCTGCCGGGTTTTTTCCTGCCGTGGAATGTGCTGTTCATGGTCACGGGCGCGTTGTTCTGGACGTGGTTCTTTCCCGATGTCGCCACCATGGCAGACTGGCAATGGGCCTGGGTTCTGCAAATACTTGCCCTGAACCTGTTCGCCGCCACGCTGTTCTATTCGGCCCTTGAAATACCCCTCTACCTCAAACGCCGCCAATCCAACCGCTTTAAATACAACGGCAAATTTCCCGGTGACGCCCCAAACCCTGCCTTCTGGTTTGGCCGCCAGAACGTCGAGGGCATCCTGCGCAGCTTGGGCAGCGGCGTGCCGATCTGGACCGCCTTTCAATGCCTGATCGGCTGGTCAGCCGCAAATGGGTACGGCCTGACCATGACATTCGCCGAAAACCCCGTCTATCTGCTTGCCCTCGGTTTCTGCGTCCCGATCTGGCATGAGTTCCATTTCTACTGCGTTCACCGCCTGATCCACACGCCATGGCTCTATAAACACATCCATTCGGTCCATCACCATTCGGTCAACCCCAGCCCATGGTCGTCACTGTCGATGCACCCGGTGGAACACCTGCTGTATTTCTCGTCCTGCCTGATCCACCTGATCATCCCATCCAACCCCATCGTGGCGCTTTATGGCCTGCATTATGCGGGTTTTGGCGCAGTGGTCGGGCATATCGGGTTCGACAAGATCGAACTGCCTTCGGGCCGGGGGCTGGATACCCACGCCTACACCCACTACCTGCACCACAAGTATTTCGAGGTGAACTATGGCGACGGGCTGATGCCCCTGGACAAGCTGTTCGGCTCTTGGCACGACGGCACCCCTGACGGCGACGCCGTGATGGACAGGCGGTTCAAGGCCAAGGTGGCCCGCGCCAACCGCTAGGCCGGTTCAAACAATTCGACCAGATTGCCCGAGGGGTCCAGGACCAACACCTGCTTGCCCCCCGGCCCCCGCACGACATCGTTGCGAAACCGCACACCGCGGGCACGCATCGCGGCCATGGTTTCATCCATGTCGTCCACCTTCAGCACGATCCGCGCCCAGCCGCCCGGTTCGGGCCGCGCCCCATCCGCCATTGGCTTGCGGGCCGAGGCGGCAGGCCCCGCCAACCACAGCGCCAGATCGCCGCGTTCGATGATCGCCATGGCATCGCCAAACTGCTGCACCAGTTCAAACCCCAGAAAATCCTGATAAAACAGGACTGCCGCGTCAACATCATCAACCAGATAGCGGACCTCTGCCATGGGAACCCCCTGTGTTTGGGCAAGTATGGCGGGCGCTGCGATTCGGTTCAATGCGGTCTATCGTGCCTTTCCATTCGCCGCGCCCGCAGGCAAGACTGCGGCCATGTCCCGCCCCCTTTGGCTGATCACCGCCCCGGTCATATTCCTGCTGCTGTGGTCTGCCGGGTTCGGCATTGCCAAGCTGGGCCTGCAACATGCGCCACCGCTGACTTTGCTGGCGATGCGCTACGTTCTGGTTCTGGTCATCTTGTTGCCGCTCGCCGCGATTGTCCGCCCGCCGATGCCCGGCACATTGCGGGCCTGGGCCGATCGGGCCGTCGTGGGGTTTCTGATTCAAGTCGTCTATTTTGGCCTGTGCTATGTCGCGTTCAAATCGGGCACCTCGGCCGGGGCCGTGGCCATCGTGGTCTGCCTGCAACCCATCCTCGTCGCGCTGATCGCCCCGCGTTTCGTGGGCGAACAAATTTCGGTGCGGGGTTGGGCGGGCTTGGCCTTGGGTCTGGGTGGGGCGACACTGGTCATCTTGTCACGCGGGTCGGTGGCATCCGAGGGGGTGTTTGGCATCACCTGTGCGGGCCTTGCCCTGCTGGGCATCACCGGCGGCACCCTGTGGGAAAAGCGGTTCGGCGTCAGCCATCACCCGATCACCGCCAGCCTGATCCAATTCGCGGTTGGGGCCGCGTTTTGCGTGCCACTGGCATGGTCCAGCGAAGCCTTTGTGGTGGACTGGAACTGGGAGTTTGCTGCCGTACTGTTCTACCTTGTCGTCGCCAATTCCCTGCTGGCGATGTCGCTACTGCTCGCCATGATCCGGGCGGGCGAGGTGTCGCGCGTCTCCTCGCTTTTCTACCTCGTCCCGCCGCTCTCGGCCCTGTTCGCCTGGCCCCTGCTGGGCGAGGTGATGCCGCCCCTGGGCTGGGCCGGGATGGCGCTGGCCGCCGTCGGCGTCGCCCTTGTCAGCCGCCGACCGAAAGCCGTTTGATCAGCGCATCCACATCCGCGCCCCTGGACAGAGCAGACCGGAACAGCATCGCCTGTGACTGCAGCATCAGGCTGTCGGACAACACCTTCAGATGGTTCGCCCGCAGCGTTGCACCCGATGAGGTGATGTCGGCAATCGCCTCGGCGGTCAGGTTCTTGACCGTCGCCTCGGTGGCACCCTGACTGTCGACCAACTGGTAATCGGCCACGCCATAAGCCGTCAGGAAATCCCGCACCAACCGATGATATTTCGTCGCAATCCGCAACCGATGGCCATGACGCAGCCGAAACGCGGCAGCAGCGGCGTCCAGATCGTCCAGCGTATCGACATCAATCCAGCACGCCGGCACCGCAATGATCAGATCGGCATGGCCAAAACCCAAGGCGGCAACCTCTGACACCTGCATCTGCCAATCGGCCAGCTTGTCGCGCACCAGATCCGACCCGGTCACCCCCAGATCAATCCGCCCCGCCGCCAACTCGCGCGGGATCTCGCCCGCCGACAGCAGAACCAACTCCACCCCATCCGCCGCGACATGGCCGGAATATTCCCGTTCCGACCCCGATTTCTGCATCTTCAACCCACGGCCCGAAAACCAGTCAAAGGTCTGCTCCATCAGACGGCCCTTGGACGGCACCCCAATCTTGATCATGCCCGCACCTTCAGCATCACTTCGGGCAGGATCACCCCACCCACAGCTGGAATCGACCGCCCCTGCCCCAGGACCGCCGTCAACGCATCATAGCGCCCACCCGAGGCAACAGGGGGCAGCCCCTCCACCTCAAAGCTAAAGGTGAACCCGTCATAATACTCCATCGTCGTGCGCCCCAACCCCGCCTGAAACGGCAGCCGCGCCACATCCACCCCCCGCACCCGCAGCGCCTCCAGCCGCGCCGCGAAATTGTCCACCGCAGGGGCAATCGCGGGCAACATAAAGGTGATGCCGCGCAAATGCGCCAATGCCGCCTCGGCTGGTGCGTGCAGGCCAAGCAGGTCATACAGCAGCGCCGCCTCGGGTGCCGCAATCGCCGGTGTTCCGGCATCCTCGATCAGCGCCGCCGCCCGTTCCGCAATATCCTCGGTCGCCCGCAGGCCAATCATCGGCCCGGTGGCGGCAATCAACGCCTCGGGCGTGCCCGTCGCCAAATGCTCCAACAGCGCCGCCCTTGCCGCAGGCACCACAGCCCGCCCCGAAAACCGGTCCAGCAATTGCCGAAACCGCCCCGGCCGCCAGATGTGGCGCAGCAGTGTCGCCTTGCGGCGCGGCGTGGTGTCCACACCCTGAACCGCCGCCATCAAAATACCGATATCGCCCATCACAGGCTGCGCCCGCGTGCCTGCCAGCAGCCCGGCAAACAGCGCAAACACTTCGGCATCCGCCTCGGCCGGTGCGTTGCGGTCAAACACCTCGAACCCCACTTGCAGATATTCGGACGGCCGGTTGCCCAGATGCTGCTGCCTGCGAAACACCTCGCCCTGATAGCAATAGCGCGCCGGGTCCGCCCCATGCGCCATATGGGCCTGCACCACCGGCACGGTAAAATCGGGGCGCAGCATCATCTCGCCCTGCAATGGGTCAGTGGTCACATAGGCCCGCGCCCGGATATCCTCGCCATAAAGGTCCAGCAAGGTTTCTGCGGGCAGTAGAATATCCGCCTCGACCGGCACGGCACCGGCCGCCTGAAACGCGGCAAACAGCCGCGCCCCCTCGGCCCTGATGGCTGGCTTGTCCGTCATTCCAGCATTTTCCGCACAGCGGCGACCAGACCCTCACGGGGGATTTCCACCTGCGCAGGGCGGTCCTTCCACTCCTCCAGCGTCGCGTTTTCTGCGATCTTGGCGCCAAGGATCAGGTCTTTCAGGATCACAGTCCCGGCAGCCGCCTCATTCCCACCCTGAATGATCGCAATGGGGCTGGCCCGTTTGTCGGCATATTTCAACTGGTTGCCAAATTGCTTGGGGTTGCCCAGATACACCTCGGCCCGTATCCCCGCCGCCCGCAACTCGCCCGCCATGGCGAAATAATCCGCCATCCGGTCGCGGTCCATCACCGTCACAACCACCGGCCCCGCCGAGGCTCCGCTGGTCCGCCCCTTGGCCCGCAGCGCCGCCAACAACCGGTCCACCCCAATGGAAACGCCCGTCGCAGGCACCGACTGCCCGGTGAACCGCTTGACCAGATCGTCATAGCGCCCACCGCCCGCAACCGACCCGAACTGCCGCTTGCGTCCCTTCTCATCCAGGATTTCGAACGTCAGTTCAGCTTCGAAAACGGGGCCAGTGTAATAGCCCAAGCCGCGGACGACAGATGGATCGACAAGAATACGGTCAGCACCGTAGCCTTGTGCTGCCAATAGTTCGCTCACAAGGCGCAGTTCTTCGACACCTTCCTGGCCAACCGCAGAATCTTCAACGATTTCGTGAAGATAATCGAGCCGAGCGAAATTCAAATTCGCCCGGTCATGGGTGTTGAATCCGTAATTATCTCGTGAGGTGCTGAGTGCATTCCGAGTTAGTGCTACCGAATAGGCCGTGCCGGGACTCTGGAACAAACTGTCCGCAACAACTTTTGCGAGTCTTTCATCGACCACGGTATTGGCCCGTACAAAGCGCATTATTGATTCTGCTGCACGGGGATCAAGCATCGCGCCTTTGGTGAAATCGCCCGACTCATCGCGACGGCCTTCG
>JANNAF010000162.1:0-19537 GCA_031384005.1 Rhodobacterales bacterium
CCTGCCAGAAGGCCGACCCAGAACAGCGAGACGAGCAGCGCGCTTTGCGAGGCGGGGTAGTCGAACACTGACACGAAATACTCGGCCAGCCAGTTCGACACGCCAAGTTCGACGCCGACATAAAAGAACAGCGCCAGGAACGACAGGTAATAGGCGGGATGGGTGGCAAGGCGCTGTGGCGGTTGGTCAGGGTCGGCCATATGCGGGTCGGGCGGCAGGCGCATTGACAGCATGAGAAACAGCACGACCAGTGCGGCAAAGACCCCGGCCATGGCGTGATAGATCGTGATCCAGTCAAACCCGGCCTGTTGCAGCCCCGCCAGCGCCAGCGGCCCGGAAATCGCCCCCACGGCAAAGGCGCCATGCATCAGGTTCATGGGCCGCCCCGATTTGGCGGTATCCAGACGCAGGGTCGTCCAGTTCACCGTGATTTCGACAAAGCCCTGACCGACGCCGATCAGGGCGCTGAGCAGGATGTTGGTCAGCGGATCGGGGGTCGAGGCAAAGAACAACAGCCCCACCCCGGCAATCAGCAGGCCCGTCACGATGGTGCGTTTGGGGCCCAGCAGGCGGATGGCGTAGCCACCGACAAAGGTGAAGGTGAAATAGGCAATCGCATTGGCGGCCAGCACCAGGCCCGCGACAAAATAGCTCCAGCCAAAGGAGGCGAGGATCTTGGGCAGGGCGGCGCCGATGATCGTCATCGACATGCCAAAGATGGTGAATACGCAGAACAAGGCCAGAAACAGGCGGCGATAGTTGCGGTCAACAAGGGGCATGGGGTTTGGGTCCTGAACTGGCGTCAGGCGGTTGTACCGGCTTATGCCGGGACAGGAAACCGGTTAAGCCAGATTTCCTTTGATCCGGGCAGATTAAGGGAAATCCGGGACGAGAACCGCAACGCGCCCTATTCGGCCAGTTTGCCGATGCGCAGCCAGATGAAATTGTCGCCGGGTTCATTGGACCCGCCGGCGACCAGAACCTCGGTGTCCGAAATCGGTTCGATCGCCGGAAAGACCGACAGTTCCATGCCGAACGGCAATTCTTGCGGGCGGAAGTTGCGGGCCTGAGTGTCGCCGACCCAGACGCGCACGATCCGCGGCGTCTGGCTGGCCATGACATAGCGGCCATCGGGCAGGGCGGCGATATAGGGTGCCTTGCTGAATTCGATGTCTTGCGGTGCCCAGACATTGGCGCTGTCGCTGGGGTAGACGTTGTCGTCTGCGATGCCGTCATAATCGGCGCTGGTCCAGGGGCCCTGAAACTCGGGTCCTGCCCAGTCATAGTCACCGGGATCGCTGGCAATGATCAGGGGCGAGTCGAGTTTGCCCAAAACCTCGACCACAAGTCCGATACGGTTGTCGGGCAAGAGAAAGGGTTGGGGCATGCCGCCGCCGCTGTCCTCGGTGGGCTTCATCTTGGGGCCTTCGCGGTAATCGCGGGAAATGATGGCACCGGTAAAGCGTTCGGGGTTGCGGTCGCCCCAGGTCGCCCCGCCGTCATAGGACGCGACAAAGGCCACGGCGCGGCCGTAATCATCGCGGCGTGACGCCTTTTTCGCGGGCGTTTTGGTGTCGATCACACGTTGGGTAAAGAACAGATAGATATCGCGTATGCCGTCGCCGTTCAGGTCATTTGGCACCTCGAAGGGGCGCCCCTCCCAGTTGGCACCTTGGAACACCTGTGCCGGCTGGCCCCAGCTGCGCCCGCTGTCGTCTGAGAATTTGACATCCATGTAATAGTCGCGGCCCAGATTGCTGCCCTCGACCCGACGCTGGATCGACATGATCAGGCGGCCGTCGGACAGTTCGATGATGTTGCACGAGGCCTGATCCCAGCCCGATTCCTCGGCATGGATCAAGACGGGGTCGGCCCATGTCCGGCCCTGATCGGAACTGCGGTACATCATGAAATCGCCGGAATGTTCGCCGGTCTGATAGGTCAGCAGAATGTCGCCGGCATCGGGGCCTTGGGTCAGTTTGAGGATGCGGGGATAGCGGCCCATTGCCCCGTCAGGTGGGGTCAGGGTGATATGATCGGTCCAGGTGATGTCGTGCGATGGCGGCACCTTGGACATGGATTTGGGTTTGCCCAACACCGGGCCTGCGGCAAGCAGGGCGGCGCATAGGGTCAGGGCAATCCGGCGCGGGAAAACGGGCATGGCATACTCCGGTTTACAGGATCAGGCGCGGCGTAGCCTGATGACAACATCAACTCGTGACACTTGCATGCCGTCGGGGGCCGTGGGCAGGCCGGTAATCTGAACCTGATCGGCGGGGGCGTCGGTCAGGGTGTGGCTGTCTTCCCAATAAAAATGCGGGTGATCATCCATGCGGGTATCAAAATAGCTGCGCGCGCCGTCTACGACGACCTCGTTGATCAGGCCCGCGGCCACAAAGGCGCGCAAAGTGTTGTAGACGGTGGCAAGGCTAACCTTGTCGCCTGAGGTTGCAGACAAGGCATACAGGCTTTCCGCGGTGACATGGCGGTTCAGACCGTCGCCCACCAGCAGCGTGGCCAAGGCAAGGCGCTGCCGCGTCGGGCGCAGATTGCCCCGCGCTAGCCAAGTCGTAACAACGGTATCAGCGCCGGTTGTCATCAGGATGCCTTTGGTTTGGTTCTGCATATCATAGTGTTGTTGGGTCGGTTTGAACAAGACACTTATGCGCGCTGTGCCCGCAGGACGACAAAACCCGCCACTGCCGCCACCGCCGAGGCTGTCAGAACACCAAGGCGCACCGCATCCATCTGCGCCCCCTCGCCAAAGGACAGGCCGCCGATGAACAGTGACATGGTGAACCCGATGCCGGCCAGCAGGGCTACCCCGGACATGTGCCCCCATGTTGCCCCGTCCGGCAGGTTTGCCCGACCCGCCCACACCATAAGGGACACAGCCCCCATGATGCCGACGAATTTGCCCACCAGCAGCCCCGCCGCCACGCCAAGGGTCAGCGGTTCGGTCAAGGCGCCGAGCGACATGCCATCAAAGCTGAGGCCCGAATTGGCAAAGGCAAACAGCGGCACGATCAGGAACCCGACATAGGGTTGCAGCCCGTTTTCCAGCATATGCAGCGGCGAGCCGCCCTCGCGGTCCCTGAGCGGGATGAAAAAGGCACATATCACCCCGGCGAGGGTGGCATGGACCCCCGATTTCAGCACAAGCACCCACAGGATAGCCCCAAGCAGCAGTGCCGGCGCCACCCGTGCCGTGCAGCTGCGGTTCAAAGCCGCGAGACCAAGGAGGGGCATCACGGCAAGGCCAAGGTAGGTCAGATTCAAATTGTCGGTGTAAAACACGGCGATGATCAGGATGGCACCCAGATCGTCCAGAATGGCCAAGGTCAGCAAGAACACCTTGAGCCCCGGCGGCAAGCCCTTGCCGACCAGCGCAAGCACGCCCAGCGCAAAGGCGATGTCGGTGGCCGTGGGTATAGCCCAGCCGCGCGTCGCCCCACCCACATTGAACGCCAGATAGATCAGCGCAGGCGCCACCATGCCGCCCAGGGCCGCAATGCCGGGCAGCACGATGTCAGAGGGGCGGCGCAGTTTCCCTTCCAGCACTTCGCGCTTCAACTCCAGCCCGATCAGAAAGAAAAATACGGCCATCAGGCCGTCATTGATCCACAGAATCAGGGGTTTGGTCAGGCCGGTGCCGCCAAGGGTGATGGACAAGGGCTGTTCCAGTGCGGCGAGGTACCAGCCCTGCAAGGGTGAGTTCGCCACCCCAAGCGCGACCATCGTGGCCACAATCAGCACGACACCCCCCGCTGCCTCATGCGCCAGAAAGCGGTTCAAAATCGGCAAGGGCATCGGCAATCCTTTGGTCACTGTCGCCACTGCAACATAGGGTTTGGCACGGCCAAGACAACCTTTGGCATGGCGTTGGCATGGCGTCGGCATGGCGTTGGCCCGGCCAAACCGGGCTTGGCTCCGGCCCGGTGCCCTTGCAACCCAATCTCACGCGGTGTTACACGGGGTGAAACAAGCGAGGGAGAGCCGGGGACATGGCGACGTATCCGACGTATTTCGACAAAGAGGCGCTGTTGGCCTGTGCGAGGGGCGAATTGTTTGGTCCCGGCAACGCGCAGTTGCCCGCTCCACCGATGTTGATGATGGACCGGATCACCGAAGTGTCGGCCGAGGGTGGCGAACACGGCAAGGGTCATATCGTCGCCGAGTTCGATATAACACCGGATCTGTGGTTCTTTGGCTGCCATTTTCCGGGCAACCCGATCATGCCGGGCTGTCTGGGTCTGGACGGTTTGTGGCAATTGACCGGGTTCAACCTGGGCTGGCGCGGCTGGCAGGGGCGTGGCTATGCCCTTGGCGTCGGCGAGGTCAAGCTGACCGGCATGGTGCGCCCTGACCGGAAGATGCTGAGCTATTATGTCGATTTCACCAAGGCGATCGAAACCCGCCGTCTGACCATGGGTGTGGCCAATGGCCGGGTCGAGGCGGATGGCGAGGTCATCTATCTTGTCACCGATATGAAGGTCGCACTGTCGGCTTCTTGAGTTTGGAAAGGATTTCCCATGCGTCGCGTCGTCATCACCGGCATTGGCATCATTTCACCCATCGGCAATGATGCCGCCGAGGTCGAGGCCAGCCTGCGCGCCGGCAAGTCCGGTATCATATTTGCGCCGGATTATGCCGAACACGGGTTCCGCAGTCAGGTCAAGGGTCAGCCGCAGATCGTGCTGGAGGACCATATAGACAAGCGCGACCTGCGGTTCATGGGGCCGGGGGCGGCCTATAACTTTCTGGCAATGAAGCAGGCAATTGCGGATTCGGGGCTGGAACCGGGCGATGTGTCGAACGAGCGGTCGGGCCTGATCATGGGATCGGGCGGACCGTCGACCAGCAACTTCTTTGCGGCCTTTGATGCGGTGATCAACAAGGGCGCGCCCAAGAAGATGGGGCCGTTCATGGTCACCCGCTGCATGAGCAGCACCAATTCGGCCTGTCTGGCCACGCCGTTCAAGATCAAGGGTGTGAACTATTCCATCACCAGCGCCTGTTCGACATCGGCCCATTGCATCGGCAATGGGGTCGAGTTGATCCAGATGGGCAAGCAGGACATTGTCTTTGCCGGTGGGGGCGAGGAGTTGGACTGGACGCTGTCTTGTCTGTTTGACGCGATGGGGGCGATGTCGTCCAAGTATAACGACACCCCGACAACGGCCAGCCGCACCTATGACGCGACGCGCGACGGGTTTGTCATTGCGGGCGGCGGCGGGGTGGTCGTGCTGGAGGAGTTGTCCCATGCGCTGGCGCGCGGAGCCAAGATTTACGGCGAGGTCACGGGTTACGGTGCCACTTCGGACGGGCATGACATGGTGGCACCGTCGGGTGAGGGTGGTGAGCGGTCGATGCGGCTGGCGGTGTCCACACTGCCTGAGGGGCGAAAAATTGATTACATCAACAGCCATGGCACATCGACGGTCGTAGGCGACGTGACCGAGATGGAGGCGATCCGCAGGGTGTTTGGCCGCGGGACGACACCGCCTGTCGCCTCGACCAAATCGCTGACCGGGCACAGCTTGGGCGCGACCGGGGTGCATGAGGCGATTTACAGCCTGTTGATGATGAATGGCAATTTCATCGCGGCATCGGCCAATATCACGACGCTGGACCCCGCACTGGATCCGTCCGAGATTGTCATGACGCTGCGCGAGAACGTGCAACTGGATTCGGTTTTGTCCAACAGCTTTGGCTTTGGCGGCACGAATGCCACCTTGGTCATGAGCAAGTATCAAGCATAAAGGGGATACCATGCCGGACCTGTTGCAGGGCAAACGCGGGCTGATCATGGGCGTTGCCAATGAACGGTCGATCGCATGGGGTATTGCCAAAGCGATGGCAGCGGAGGGCGCGGAGCTGGCGTTTTCCTATCAGGGCGACGCCTTTGGCAAGCGGGTGGAACCGCTGGCTGCCAGTGTGGGATCGGATTTTCTGGTTGATGTCGATGTGTCTGATGATGCCTCGCTGGACGCTTGTTTTGCCGCCTTGCAGACGCGTTGGGGCACCATGGATTTTCTGGTCCATGCCATCGCTTTTTCTGACAAGAACGAGTTGACGGGGCGGTTCATCAACACATCACGCGCCAATTTTAGCAATTCTCTGGCGATTTCCTGTTTCAGCTTTATCGATGTTGCCAAGCGGGCCTCGCAGATGATGCCTAGTGGCGGCACCTTGATGACGCTGACCTTTCAGGGATCTAACCGGGTGACCCCCAACTATAACGTGATGGGCGTGGCCAAGGCCGCGCTGGAAAGTGCGACACGCTATCTGGCCAACGATCTGGGGCCGCAGGGTATCAGGGTCAACGCCATTTCGCCGGGGCCGATGAAAACGCTGGCGGGGGCCGCGATTGGCGGGGCGCGGGCGACGTTTCGCCACACCGAGGCCAATGCGCCGTTGCGGGTCAATGCGACGCTGGAATCGATTGGTGGCACGGCGGTCTACCTCGCCTCGGACTATGGTGCTTGCACCACGGGTGAGATTATCCGGGTTGACGGCGGTTACCATGTTCTGGGGATGCCGCAGCCAGAAGGGCTGTAAAAAAGGGGCTTGCGCGATCTGAGGGCGGTGCCTAATACTTAGCCGGATAGCTAGGTATTCAGGAGGGCGCGCCGTGCCGCAGATGATTTTTGTGAATATCCCCGTGTCCGATGTATCGCGCAGCCGCAAATTCTTTGAGGCATTGGGATACCGGATCAACGAACAATTTTCAGACGCGACGGCGGCTTGTGTCGTCGTGTCCGAGGCGATCTATTTCATGATCCTGAACCATGAACGTTTTCAGGGGTTTGCGACCAAGCCGATATCCGATCCGGCAACATCGACGGCTGTGATGATCGCGTTGTCGCAAGACGACCGTGCGGCTGTGGACCGTGTCCTGGCGGCGGCATTGGCGGCGGGCGGGTCGGAGCCGAAGCCAGCGCAGGACATGGGGTTCATGTACAACCGCGTCTTTCAGGACCCCGACGGTAATGTGTTCGAGGCATTCTGGATGGATACGGCAGCGGCGCAGGGCTAGACAGTGCGGCTGTTTCAGCCGCATCCATACCCCTGGGCCGTGGCCTGCACTGGCCGATATTGCCGGGTCAGGACCAAGGCGGGTCGGCCCCGTCAGGGCAGCACCGGGATCAGACGATGAGGGATGGAGCGGGCGGCGGGAATCGAACCCGCGTCTTTAGCTTGGAAGGCTAAGGTCTTACCATTACACAACGCCCGCGCTGGTGACGATATAATCGCCCCGCAGCCAAGGCGCAAGCAGGTCCATGGGGTTAAACCTACTGAGTCTTTCGGCACACAGATTCAGGAAAAACGTTAACCTTTGTCGCGATTTCTTTGACAATACCCCGGCCCGCAGCAGATTTGACGGTAAGTCGACAGTCAGTTCGGCGCCATCGGTTCTTGGACCGCTCGGGTGCGAAACGGAATGGCTGTGCTGCGCCTTGGATCGCGCGCAGAGGTCTTTGGACGGGCTAGACCGGAAACAGCAGGTCAGACGGCCCATCGAAGGCCGCAGCAAAACCAGAGGCGAGCAAGATGACAATCAACATTGTAAACTCAAATGACCCTTTCACGTTTGCGGCGCTAGGCGACGAATTGGTCGTATCCGGGGTTTTGACGAACCAGAACAACCTGTCCGCCCCCACGGTTGTTTCCAACAGTTTGGCCAACACCGTGACCAACAATGGTGTCATCGCCGCGTTTGGTGGGTCGAACGCGATGAGCTTTTTCGGTGCCGGTACGGTCAACAATACAGGGGTGGTCTGGGGGTCGATCGTCAGCAACCGCTATTTGAACGTAACCAACCTGGGAAGCATCACGGGCGCCATCGTCATTCAAGGCAGCAACGGCGACACCGGCAGTGTCATCACGAACCGGGGGACGTTGGGCCGTGTGGGCGGCACCGATGCGATCATCGTTCTTGGCGATACCAATGACATCGTCGTCAACAGTGGCAAGATCATCGGTGATGTCCAGCTTGGCCAAGGGAACAACATGTTCGACGGGCGTGCCGGCAGCATCCTGGGCACCGTGTACGGCGGCTTTGGCAACGACACATACCAAATGACCAAGATGTACGACATTGTGGATCTGGGTGGAACTGACACCATCATCGCGCAGTTGGGTCTGACCCTGGCGGCCAACTTTGAAAACCTGACGATGATCGGCTTTGGCAATTTCACCGGGTCGGGCAACACTGGCAATAATGTGATCATTGGCAACCATGGTTCCAACTTGTTGATCGGATTGGGCGGTGCGGACACCCTGCAGGGCGGCAAAGGTCAAGACGTCCTGAACGGTGGCACAGGCAATGACAGTCTGGACGGTGGCGCGGGCAATGACCGCCTGCTTGGCGGCTCTGGCAACGACACTTTGTTGGGGGGCGATGGCAATGACCGGCTGGCTGGCGATATCGGAGCGGATGTTTTCGACGGCGGTTTGGGCAATGACACGCTGGAGGGCGGTAACGGGGCTGACCAGTTGTCGGGCGGCGACGGGGCCGACGTTTTGAATGGCGGCGCGTTCGGGACTGATGAAATGACCGGCGGGACAGGTGCAGACCGTTTTGTGTTCGAGCGGCTGAACGACAGTCTGGCCATCCTTGCCGCGGACCGGATCGAAGATTTCGAGGTTGGCATCGACAAGATCGATCTGGGCGCCATCGTGGATCTGCCGTTGCAGTTTGTCGGCACTGGGGCGTTCACGGTCGCAGCACCTAGCGTCCGCTATGAGGGGCTGGGTGTTGACACGCTGGTTTTGATCGATACGGACGGCAATGGTTTCGCCAACATGCAGATCTATCTGACGGGTGTGCTGACGCTGACGGCGGACGATTTCCTGCTGTAATGCAGCGGGCTTGCGGGCCTAGGGGTTCGCAAGCCTGGCATCGTGGGCGAAACGGGCGGCCCAATCGCTGCTGACCTTGTCGGCCATTTTGATATTGGCGGCGTACAGAGGTTTAGTGGCTGTCAGGTTCAGTTGCGCCAGAACGCCCAAGGCTGAGTTCAGCGGGGCGACGGCTAGGTCCTCATAGTACAGGCGGTACGGTGTGATCGCGTTGACTGTGAACCAGTGGTGCCACGCGGAATCATCGGCCTGTGCTTCGGCCAGATAGGTGTTGATCTGCGCAAAGTCATAGGTGGGCTGAACGGGGTGCGTGGCCTCCTCGAACCCCAGATGCCAAGTGCCGCTGACCTCGGCTTTGTACCGTGATATGGCTTGGGCGACGCGGTCATGCCGCAACAAATGGATGTAGTGCAGCGGTCCAAAGGTTGAGGCCAAAAGGGTCGCCTGATCCGGCAGAGGTGCGTGGCCCAGATCGGTTACCAGTTCGCCCAACATGTTCCACATCAGGCGCATACCTTGCACCCCGTTCGGTCCGGTTGCGGCCTTGGTTGCGGCGGCCAGATAGTCTGGCCAAGCATAGCTGCCATCCGCGCGGGTGATTTGCCAGTCTTTGGCCCAGCCGGCCCGGTTTTGGTGGCGAAACCAGCTTTCGGGGTGACCGGCGACGCCAGATGACCGCAGAAGATGGCACAATAGCGTGCTGCCGCTGCGCGGGGTGGTGCAGATTATGTAACCGGGCATGGGTCAATCAACTGCGGACCTGCGGCGCGGTTGGAATTGACCGCCGGATCGACACGGTAGGCGCGCAGAACGCCTGGGGCCGTGGGTTTCATCAAAAGTGCCGCGCCGTGGCCGGCCTCGCCCAGCCACAAGGGCCAGTCGGCCGGTTCCAGAATGACCGGTTCGCGGTCATGGATCCCGACCATGTTCGGGCCCCCGTCGACGGTGACCGTGGCCACAGATGCGATGTCGCCCCACTGGTTGTAAAGCGCGCCAAAGGCCATGGGTTGGCCATCGCTGCGCGTGATGTACCAAGGCAGGCGGCTGTTGTTTGGCCCGGCACTCCATTCATAAAACCCACTGGCGGGCAGGATGCAGCGGCGTTGGCGGATCGCGTTGCGGAAGGCGGGCTTTTCGGCCACGGTGTCCGATCTGGCGTTGATGATCAGCGGGCCGTCGGTCGGGCTCTTGTACCACTCCGGGATCAGGCCCCAGCGCATCGACCTGAGCCTGCGGTGCCCGTTCGCGGTGACGACGGCCACTTGATTGGTAGGGCAGATGTTGTAACGCGGGCTGTCGGGCAGGTTATTGTCGGGCATGGCGGCAAACAGCGCCGCCAGCGCCTCGTTCGGGTCGGTGATGGTGATGCGGCCGCACATGGGGCCAAATTAGGCGCTGACTGCCCCGGTGGGAAGGGCCGAAACCCGGCTCAGGCGTCAAATCCGCGGCGGTCGCGCAGGCTGTCCGCGTCCTGGAACGTCGCCTCGCCCAGCGAGAACAGGTCCTCAAGGAAATAGGCGGCGAGTTCCGAACGGGTGCCAAGGCCGGACTTGCGGTAGACGTTTTGGGCCTGCTGGCGGATCGTCGCCTCGGACGTGCGGCGCAGAACCGCGATTTCACGCAAGGATGCGCCTTTCAGCAACAGCCCCGCGACATCCGCCTCGGCTGCCGTCAGGCTCCACTGGGCGAACTGGCTTTCGATGGCGCGCGACAGCCCGTCCAGAAAGCGGCGGCTTTGCTGGCGCCAGGCCCGGCCCTCGTCATTGGCCCGTTCCAGCGCGGATTCCAGATCGTCGGCCCGTTCGGTCAGGCGCGACAGCCTCAGCACGATCACCGCCGCCCCGAACATGATGCCGATCATCACCAGCCGGTCGATGAAATCGGACAAGAGTGCAGGCATGCCGGACGCACCCGCATCGACCACCGCATCCATTGCCGTCATCAGGGCCGCCAGACCCAGAAGTCCGGCCAGAGCCAACAGGGTGATGATGCTGCGATGCATGAAACCTCCGGGCAAGTCCTGATGGTTACAGTGCCAGATGCGGCCCCTTCTGGCCATCCGACATTTGGTGGATACGGCATTTGCAGGTCGTTCCAGCCGCCCTCAGCCCCATGTCGGATGTTCAGACAGGCTGTGTCATGTGCAGCTTTTCCGTACCCCTCTCATGGAGCGCAAAAGGAGACTGACATGAAAAACCTGTTCAGACTGCTGCCCGTCGCGGTCCTCGTGGCCACTGCCGCCGACGCGAAACCGGTCCTGCCGAACTTTGATCCGGCCAACTTTGTGCAAGGCCAGCCGATCGACAACCCGTATTTCCCGCTGGCCAAGGGCTTTGTCCGCGAATATTCGGGCGAGGTCCAAGACGCGAACGGGGAAACCGTCATCGAACGTGTGGTGATGCAATTTGTCGGCCACGGCCCGGTTCTGGCCGGTGTCGCGACTTGGGAGATGACCGACCTTGCCTATGTGGGCGATCTGAATGTCGAGCAGACCCGCGACTACTTTGCCCAGGACAAGGACGGCAACGTCTGGTACATGGGCGAGGATGTGAAAAACATCCAGTATGACGCCGAAGGCAAGGTCGCCGGCACCGATTCCCACGGCACTTGGCGCGCCGGGGTGAATGATGCGTTGCCGGGCTATCAGATGCTGGCCCATCCCAAGCCCGACTTTGCCTATGAACAGGAGCACTCCCCCAAGGACGAGGCCATGGACACTGGCGAGATCATGGATGTGAACCTGACCATGCCGGGCAAGCTTGGCCCCTACTCGAATGTCGTGGCGATCTTCGAGACGAGCTCTATCGAAACCACTCTGCGCGAAATCAAGTACTATGCCCCCGGCATCGGCCTGATCGGCGAGGATGAGTCGGTCGATGAAAACCGCCAGAACCCCGAGGCGCGTTTCGACCTGATCCGCATGTCGAACTGACCCGGCCATCCCGCGCCGGGTCAGTTCCCGGCGCGGGTAAAGGTCATGTAATGTGGCGGTCGGCCTTCGCGCAGGGCCTTTTGCTCATAGCGGGTCGACAGCCAGTCGTCCCAAGGAATGGCGCCCTGAGCCACCAGATCGAAACCGGCCTTGGGCACCTCTTGCAGGGTCTGGCGCACGTAATCGGCGATGTCGGTGGCCACCCGGAATTCGGCGCCCGGGGCCATGACGCGCGTAAGGGCTGTCAAATAACCTTGGGTGACAAAGCGGCGGCGGTGATGGCGCGATTTGGGCCAAGGGTCGGGGTAGTTAAGAAAACACTTTTGCAGGATGGCTGGTGGCAGGACCTCGAACAGGTCACGCACATCGCCGGGGTGGATCGCAAGGTTGGTCAAGTCGGCCTGACGCATCTTTCCCAAAAGCATGGCGATGCCGTTGACAAAGGGTTCACATCCGATAACCCCGATGTCGGGGTAGTGCGCGGCCATGTGGACCAGATGTTCGCCACCGCCAAAGCCGATTTCCAGCCATAGGGGTTTTGGCGCGAAGGGCGTTGCAATCGGGTTACGGGATGGATTGTCGTCGCGGGTCACCCCCTGCAGGGTGAGCGACACAAGGTCTTCGGCGATATAGGTCTTTTGACTGGCGCGCATGGTCTTGCCGCGGATGCGGCCATAGAAGTTGCGCCGTTCTGACGTGTCGGGAGAGGCGGGGCTGTCGGTCTGCATGGGCGTCCTGATCCTGAATAACCGGGCATAGGCTGGCAGGCGCGGCAAGGTCAAGGCTTGGCGCGGCGTGTGGGGCCTTAGTCATGCCAGATGGCCTGAAGGCCGCGCCGGTTGCAAAATCATGGCGCTGGCAACCAAAATGGGCGCACCCAACTTCGATATGGAAATCGGCAGCGCAATCGCCGTTTTCGTCACCCTCAAGAATGCCAGTGCTGCCTTGATACCTGATCTTGGCCCCGGTGCCGGAAAAATCGGTGCTGCCAAAAAAGACGTCGACACCGTGGAAGATGGCATAATAGCCTGTAACATCATTGTCTGGAGCAAAATCCTGAATGGCGTCGCGCTTGCGGCCGATCCCGGCAGCGCTGGCCGTGGATAAAATGACCGCATCGGACCCGCCGAAGCCGCTTGACCGGTCTTGCCCACCTGCGCCGGACAAAAGGTCAATGCCAAACGGCGCGCGCAGCCCGTCTTTCCCATTGCCGCCTTCCAGATCGTCATCGCCCGCCTGACCCGACAGGGTGTCTGGCACAGCGCACCCCGCGCCAGATCGTTCCCGTCGTCGCCTGTCAGAAAGTCATTGCCGCCGTGGCCGTCCAGAAGATCATTGCCCACACCGCCGAAGGGATCATCGGACAGGTCAAACCCGCTTAGATAGTCGCCATCATCGGTACCGGCGGTGAACCGGCTTTCCTTGGGCGCGATCCCGACGTTTGGTCCTTTGGGTTCGCCTTTGGTGTTGCCGGTTTGGGCCACGGTGCCATAGCCCACAAGAAACTGCATCTGGGCATGGTTTGCGTCTGGCAGAACTGAGAATTCCCGAATTGCGGTGGATGGGGCGCCTGCGATGTTCGGAATGTTGACCACGCCCGGTTGGTTGCCGCCGAAATCGCATACAGTCACCTTGTCGAAAGCCATCCGGAAAATGTCTTTGGCCGCAAGTTTACGGGTGTTTTCGGCCATGATCAGCATGGCAAAGCCGATCCCCGGGACCTGGGCCACTGTGAAAAGTGGGAACGCGTTCCGGAACTCTTTGGTTTGAAAGCTGATGGGGGCAGGGGCGTCGGGTGGGGTTATGGCCGGCCACAAGGTTTCGGGATCCAGCAGGATGGGATCGCGGGTGTCGGCGAAATGCGCGGCGCGGAATTCAGGCCGCAACGGATCGCGCGTGGTAGAAAGTTTGTTGCGAAAAGACGGAAAGCCAGAAACGGTTTCGGTCCCCTCAAAGGTACCTTGGGCGGTGTAAAGTTTGATGTCGTTGCGCAAACCCACGGGACCAGCGGGATGGTTCGGGATGATCAACGCCGCAAAGTCACCGCCCGCCAGCGGCGACAACCAGGCCGAAGTCACCGCGACCGTTAGGGTGAAGATCATGATCTGATGATCCCGTGACGGTCTTTGGCCTGTTGTCTTTGGACCAAAGTGGCAAACCGATTGCCGGATATTTGTGTGCTTTCCAGCACTGATTACCCAGTCAATTTGCCGTTCAATTGAAACACCGCCAGCTCCGCCCTCATGGCGGGGGGATGCATGGTGCCCGACGCGTGGGACCAGATCACGATTTTATCAGGGATTTTTTGGGCGGCGGATGGTGGACCGTCGCATGCATCTTGAGCGGACCCGGCGCGTGGGGGCGCGCGTAACAGGCGTCGGTCAGCGATGCCTTGGCGGTTTCAAGGATGGGCAAACCGTCTTTTTCGGACCGAAAAAGACGAACTGCCCATCCTACAAGTCACACTGCCTTTTTGAGGGCGTCGATCAGGTCGGTCTTTTCCCACGAAAATCCGCCGTCCGCCTCGGGGGCACGGCCAAAGTGGCCATAGGCCGAGGTGCGGGCATAGATCGGGCGGTTCAGGCCCAGATGGGTGCGGATGCCGCGCGGGGTCAGGTCCATGCAGGAGGCTATGGCGCGTTCGATCTGCGCCTCTTCGACCTGACTGGTGCCGTGGGTATCGACATAGATCGACAAGGGTTTGGCCACGCCGATGGCATAGCTGACTTGCAGGGTGCAGCGGTCAGCAAGGCCAGCGGCCACGACGTTCTTGGCAAGATAACGCGCGGCATAGGCGGCCGAGCGGTCCACCTTGGTTGGGTCCTTGCCGGAAAACGCGCCGCCGCCGTGCGGTGCGGCACCACCGTAAGTGTCCACGATGATCTTGCGTCCGGTCAGGCCCGCGTCGCCGTCCGGGCCGCCGATGACAAAGGTGCCAGTTGGGTTGACCCACCATTCGGTCTTGGCGGTGATCCAGCCTGCGGGCAGGATTTCGCGGATATAGGGTTCGACTATCGCGCGGATCGCGTCCGAATTCTGGCTTTCCAATGCATGCTGGTGCGACAGCACGATCGAGGTTACCTCGACCGGCACGCCATCCTCATAACGCAGGGACAGTTGCGATTTTGCGTCGGGGCGCAGGGTGGGTTCGGCGCCCGATTTGCGCGCCTCGGCCAGACGGCGCAGGATGGCGTGGCTGTACTGGATGGGGGCCGGCATCAGTTCCGGGGTTTCGCGGCAGGCATAGCCGAACATGATGCCTTGATCGCCGGCGCCGTCGCGATCAACACCTTGGGCGATGTGGGCGGATTGTTTGTGCAGATAGTTCTGCACCTGCAGCGTGTTCCTGTGAAACTCGTCCTGTTCGTAACCGATGTCGCGGACGCAGCCGCGCACGATGCTGTCGACGCGGTCCATCATGGCGGCCAATTCGGCTGGGTCAGACAGGCCGACCTCACCCCCTACGACGACGCGGCCGGTCGTGGCGAAGGTTTCGCAGGCGACACGGGCGTTTGGTTCGACGCTCAAAAACGCATCAAGCACGGCATCGGACACACGGTCGCACAACTTGTCGGGGTGGCCTTCGGACACCGATTCGGATGTGAATACGTAGGATTTGCGTGGAGTTCTGTTGGACATTGGGGACGTGCTCCGTTCTGGTTGAACCGTCACGCCAGGAAGCCGTTGTGACAGCAGGATGACAGCGCCCTAGTCGCAATCGGTCGAAGGGTCAAGCAAGCCTTCGGCGACTTTTGATCAAGATGGCTGCCCAGCAACCCGCCAGCAACACCAACACCGGTATTTCGCCGAACTTGGAATAGGGTGTGGCGGGCAGGGGGCCGGGCAGGGTCGCGTCCAGATAGCCTTCGGTGCCAAAGGGCAGGGCGGCGGTGACGCGCCCACGGGCGTCTGTGATCTGGGTGAGGCCGGTATTGGCGACACGCACCAGCGGCAACCCCTGTTCTACCGCGCGCAGGCGGGCCTGAGCCGCGTGTTGAAAGGGGCCGGACAGCGTGCCGAACCATGCATCATTGGTGATTTGCAGCAGCCAGTCAGGCCGGGCCGTACCGCGCAGATCCTGCGGGAACACCGCCTCGTAACAGATAAGCGGCAGGACGCGGCCCAGATCGCCCAGATCCATCAACTGCGGTCCCGGCCCTGCGGAATAGGCGTTGCCGGTGCGGGCCGAAAAGGCGGACAGGCCCAGCCAATCGGGTGCCGTATCTGCCAAGGGCACATATTCGCCAAAGGGCACAAGGTGGTGTTTGTCATAGGTCGCAAGGGGTGCGCCTTGCGGGCCAAAAACGGCAAGCGAATTCCAGCCGCGCCCCCCCTCGACCCTTTGGTGGCCAAGGGCGACCGAGGCACCGCGTGCTGCCGTCGTGATCATGGCAGGCAGACCTGGGTTGTCGATGATCAGGTAGGGCAGGGCGGTTTCCGGCCAGATCACCAGATCCACCTTGCCCATTTCGACGGTGTCAGGGGCCGCGGTTGCCCGTATCAGGCGGTCAAAGAACAATTGGGCCAGATCGGGATCCCACTTGGCGCCCTGTGCGGCGTTGGGCTGGACAAGACGCAGGGTGATGCCGGTGGGCGCTGGATCTGGTTGCGACAATTGCCAAGCGCCAAAGGACCACAGCGCTGCAACCAGGGCGACACCCGTCGCCATCAGGGCCGGACGCCGTGCCGCGACAAGAGCAGCCGCCGCAAGGGTCAACAGTGTCAGGCCTGAGGGCCCAACCACAGCGGCAATCTGGGCAGGGGGCAGATCGATCCAGACATGACCGATCAGCGCCCAAGGAAAACCGGTGAGGACATAGCCGCGGGCCAGTTCAGCCGCGGCCAATGCCGAGGCCAGCGCCAACAGGGGCGCGCGGGTTCGCAGCGCCAGACCACAGGCCGCCCCCCAGAATAGCGCCAGCCCGAACGCCATGAACACCAATGCGAAAGGCGCCATCCAGCCATGACGCGCCACATCAATCAAGAACGGAGAGATGATCCAGTTCAACGCCAGCGCAAAATAGCCAGCCCCGGCAAACCATCCCATCCATGCGCCCTGCACCGCTGTCTGACGCGCCAGTTGGTGCAGCAAAACCGCAAGCGCCGGCAGGGCGACCCACCACAGGCCCAGCGGAACATGGCCCGTGGCGATCAGCGCGCCCAAGCCGAACCCTTGCCCGACCTTTCGCCAGCCGGCGAAGCCTAGCATTTCGGGTCGGGGGGCAGTTGCACGGGATGGTCAGGCATCGTCAGCTGCGGAATTGCCGGGAAGCCGGACGCGCAACCGCTTGATCCGGCGCGGGTCGGCATCCATCACCTCAAACTCGACACCGCTTTCATGCGGGACGATTTCGCCGCGTGCCGGCATGCGCCCGGTCCGCACCATGACAAGGCCGCCCAAGGTGTCAATGTCGCGGTCCTCTTCCGTCACGCGCAGTACGACACCGAATACGGGTTCAAATTCGTCCAGCGGGGCTGTGGCCTGCGCCACAAACACGCCCGGCTGTTCCAGTTTCCACAAGATATCTTCTTCTTCGTCGTGTTCATCCTCGATTTCACCGATCACGGTTTCGATCAGGTCTTCGATGGTCACCAACCCGTCAACACCACCATATTCGTCGATCACCAGCGCCATGTGGACACGTTCGCGCTGCATTTTTTGCAAAAGAACGCCAACTGGCATCGAGGGCGGGGCATAAAGGACCGGGCGCAGCATTTTGCGCATGGAAAAGCGGCCAGCCGCGCCAAAGCCATATTGCAAGGCCAGATCCTTGAGCAGGATCAAGCCTTGCGGATGATCCAGCGTGCCTTTGAACACCGGCACCCGGCTGAAGCCATGTTCACGAAACACCTCGACCAATTCTTCTTTGGAGGCGTTCAGCGGTACGGCCACGATATCGACTTTGGGGATCGCAACGTCATCCACCCGCAGGCGGCGCAGGTTCCCCATACCGTGGACCACTGCGGCCTGCGGTGCCGGTGTCTGGGCCTGCGCGGTTTGGGAGGGGGTATCGGCGGGATCGGCGGGGGAAAAGGCGCTGATCAACCGGCCAAAGAATCCGCGTTGCGCGGGACCGTCTGGTTCGTCTGCCTGGCTGCCTGCATCCTGCAGGGCGCCAGACCCATCGCTGTTACTGCCCATGTGTCCTTGTTCCAGAAACGACCCGTCCGGCGAGTCTGTGACTAATATGGGTCGGAAATGCCCAAAGATGCAAGTATGCGCACTTCGACCGCCTCCATCAACGCGGCATCGCCGTCGCGTATGTGATCATAGCCGATGCAATGTAACAGTCCGTGCACGATCAGGTGGGTGACGTGGTCGGCCATGGTCTTGCCCGCCTCGGCGGCCTCGCGGGCACAAGTGTCATAGGCGATGGCGATGTCGCCCAGCGATTCGGGGTCGTCAGCGGTGCCGGGTTCGGCCAGGTCGGGTTGGCCACCGTCCGCCTCGGCGGCCATGTCCCATGTGGGCCACGACAACACATTGGTGGGCGTCGGTTTGCCGCGAAACTCGGCGTTCAGGATGGCGATGCGGGCGTCGTCGCAGCCCAACACGGCAAGAGTGAAGCCGGTGTGAGGCAGGTCAAGCGCTACAAGCGACGCCTGCGCGGCCTGCAGCGCAAGGGGTTCAAGCCCTAGCGTGGTCCAGCGGGCATCTTCGATCACACAGCCGACAAGGGGTTCCATGCGTCAGCCATTACCGGATCAGCGGGCGAAGGGAAAGACCGCCCGCATCCGTGCGTCGCGCAGGATCAGGCCACCCCACATCATGATGCCAAGATAGATGCTGAACAGCGTGTGACTGAACAGCGGCGATCCGGCGCGGATTTGCGTGACCATGGCCCCACCAAGAATGGCCATCATCAGAACCGACCCCAAGAGGCCCGTCGGAGGGAACAAGAACAACAAGGTGCAGGCCAGCTCCAGCACCCCGATCAACAAGATCGGTGCATCTGGCCAGCCCAGCGCCGCCATGGTTTGCTGCGCAATGGGCATCCCCAGCAGTTTTGGCGCAACCGACGCCCCCACCATAAACAGCGCAAACAGCGCCGAAAGCGTCCAGCCCAGACGCGAATAGGTGCTTTCAGACATGATCCCTCCCAGCATAATACCTCGCCAAATGGCTAACAATCGGGCTGCAATGTCAAGTGAAACCACGCTTGCCTGAACGCCCTTCCGGGCGTATAGGAGCGGCGCTGTCGGATTCCGGCCAGCACCGCCTTTTGCATTTGCACGAGGCACCAAGACCGGCGGAGCCAACCGCATGGCCAGAATATCAAGATGAAAAGGACGATACTGCATGTGCGCTAAAGCGACTATGGAAGACTTTGAAGCCCTGTTGAAGGAAAGCTTCGAAATTGACACGCCCGAAGAGGGAACTGTTGTCAAAGGCAAGGTCATCGCGATTGAAGCGGGCCAAGCCATTATCGATGTCGGCTACAAGATGGAAGGCCGCATCGACATCAAGGAATTCGCAAACCCCGGCGAAGCACCCACCATCAAGGTCGGTGACGAAGTCGAAGTTTACCTCGACCGTGTCGAGAACGCCCGTGGCGAGGCCCAAATCTCGCGCGAGAAAGCCCGTCGTGAAGAAGCCTGGGATCGTCTTGAGAAGGCCTATGCCTCCGAGACCCGCGTCGATGGCGCGATCTTTGGCCGTGTCAAAGGTGGCTTTACCGTCGATCTGGGCGGCGCTGTGGCGTTCTTGCCCGGCTCTCAGGTTGATGTGCGCCCCGTGCG
>JANNAF010000170.1:0-8778 GCA_031384005.1 Rhodobacterales bacterium
GCCCCGGTATCGATCAGGTCGCGCAGGGCCAGTTTTCCGATGCGGCCAAGACCGTTCAATGCAATGCGGGTCATTTGGTCAGTTCCCTTGTCCGATGGCGTCGACGTGGTGTTGCAGCGACAACCGGTCCAGCGTTTCAAATGGCAGTGCGACAAAGGCCAAAACCCTGCGGCGCAGCGCGGCATAGGTCTGGGCAAAGATCAGCGCCTTTTCCGCATCGGTCCCGGTGGCCTTGACCGGGTCCGGCATACCCCAATGCCCGGTGATCGGCTGCCCGGCCCATGGCGGACATTCCTCGGCGGCGGCGGTGTCGCACACGGTAAAGACAAAATCCATGACCGGCATGCCCGGCGCCTGAAACTCGGCCATATGTTTGGCCCGCAAACCGGTGACGTCATGGCCGTTGCGGATCAGAATATCCAAGGCATGCGGGTTCAATTCGGTCCCCGGATGGCTGCCTGCGGAAAAGGCCTGAAACTTGCCCGCCCCCAGATCGCGCAGCAAAACCTCGGCAAAGATCGACCGGGCAGAGTTGCCGGTGCAGATGAACAAAACGTCGAAATCGGTATCGCGCATGGCAGGATTGTCCTTTTGATGTGCAAAGATCGGCGACAAAAGATCAGGGCGGGCGCGGCCAAGGTCGGCAAAAAGATACCCCAGCAGGTCTGACAACTGGTCCAGTTTGACCGCATAAAACAGGTTGCGCCCCTGACGGTCGGCCGCAATCAGGCCCGCCGCCTCCAATGCGGACAGGTGGTGCGACAGCGTGTTGGGCTTCAGGTTCAGCGCCATCGCCATTTCGGTCGGGCGCACACCTTGCGGCGCAAACCGCATCAGCAGGCGGAACACCGCAAGGCGACCGGGGTGGCCAAGGGTGGCCAGCGTGTGTGGGGCGTCATACATATTTCCTGAATACTGGAAATATCGTGCAAGCCAAGTGAAGGTTTTGTAACGCGGCCAGCCCGGCCGTTAAATCTATGGTTGAAATATGGGCAGACTGTCACCAGACCGTTGCGCGGTTGAGTTATCCACAGGGCACCCCAACCCCGTCGGAACTCATCATGGCCACAATCCAGTCGTCAACTGCCCAGCCCCCACTTCGTCTGCCCCCGCTTCGCCTGACCGGCGCGCAAGTCCTGTGTGATGGCGAGATGCAGCACAGGTCGATCGGACTGGCCGAGGGGCGCATCACCCATGCCCCGCTGCCCGAGGTCGACCTGAGCGGTTTTCTGATCCTGCCCGGCATCATCGATCTGCATGGCGACGGGTTCGAACATCACATGGCCCCACGCCCGCTGGCCCCGTTTCCGTTGCAGGCGGGGCTTGGCTCGTATGACCGCGAGGCGGCGTCGCAGGGTGTGACCACCGCCTATCTGGCCATCGGCTGGAGTTGGGAAGGCGGCCCGCGCAGCCCGGATCATGCCGAGGTCCTGTTGGAGGCGGTCGCCGCGTACCGCCCCCAATCGCTGACGGATCTGCGGGTGCAACTGCGGGCCGAAACCCATCTGGTGTCCGAAACCGACCGCCTGATCGAGGTCGTGCGGCGTCACCGTGTTGGCTATGTCGTGTTCAATGACCATCTGGACGAAGGGCTGCAGATGGCGCGTGCCGCACCGCTTGGCTTTGCGCTATGGGCCCGCAAGGTGGGCAAAAGCCCCGAAGATATGGCGCATGCCCTGCAAACCGCCCGGCAAGCCAAGACCGGTGTGCCCAAGAGCCTGTGCCGTCTGGCCGACGCCTTTGACATGCTGGGAGTGGCATATGGCAGCCATGACGACCCTGACGGCGAAACGCGCGAATATTACCGCATGTTGGGCGCCCAGATATCCGAGTTTCCGCTGACCCACCGCGCCGCGACTGCGGCCCATGCCATGTCCTGCACGGTGATCATGGGGGCGCCCAATGTGGTGCGGGGGCAAAGTCAGGCGGGCAATGTGTCGGCCTGCGATCTGGTCGCGGCGGGGCTGTGCGATGCCGTGGTGTCCGATTACCACGTGCCGGCGCTGCCGCTGGCGGCGTGGTCGCTGGTGGACCGGGGTCTGCTGCCGCTGGCAAAGGCTTGGGCGATGATCTCGACCAATCCGGCGCGGATTTTGCGGCTGGCGGACCGGGGGCAGTTGTTGCCGGATTTGCGTGCCGATCTGGTGGTGGTCGATGCCGAAACCCGCCAGACCTGTGCCACGATCTGTGATGGTCGCCTGACCTATCTGGCAGGCAGGGTGGCCAACCGGTTTCTGGCGCAGCCCCGGATGCAGACGGGGGCTGTGCCTGTAGCCGCCGAATAGGTCAGGCCGCGGCGGCCGGTTGCAGTCGCGCGCCACCCTCTGCATGGTAGGGCCACAACGGAGGACCACCATGATCCATGAACTGCGCATCTATACCTGCCTGCCCAGCCAGATGCCCCGTCTGCTGCGGCGGTTTGAAAGCCTGACCCTGCCGATCTGGGAACGTCTTGGCATCCGCCATGCCGGATTCTGGACCACGGTTCTGGGGCCAAACAGCAATGACCTGACCTATCTTATCGCCTGGGACAGCCTTGCTGACCGCGAGGCGAAATGGGCGACCTTTCTTGCCGACCCCGAATGGCAGGCAGGGCGCGCAAGGTCCGAGGAGGCCGGGCCGATTGTGGCCAATATCGCCAGTTCCATCCTGCAACCGGTGCCCTTTGCCTCAGCGTGACTTGTAGGATGGGCAGTTCGCCTTTCCCGACTGGGAAAGGCGGTTTGCCCATCTTGGTCACTGCAGGTCGCGGCTAGCGCAAATCGGCGGGCAACAACGCGGCAGGCAGGTTTTGATAGGCGACAGGCCGCAGCCAGCGCCGGATCGACAGGGTGCCCACCGATGTCGCCCCAAAATTGGTGCTGGCCGGATAGGGGCCGCCGTGGACCTGCGCATCGACCACCTCGACCCCGGTGGGAAAGCCGTTGGCCAGAACCCGGCCTGCCTTGCGTTCCAGCACGGGCAGCAGGGTCAGGCCAAGGTCGGTGTCGGCGTCATCCAGATGCAGGGTGCAGGTCAACTGCCCCTCCAGACTGCGCGCCACCGCGACCATCTGCGCCGCATCGCGCACCCGCAGGATCAGGCCAAGGGGGCCAAAGACCTCCTCGGCCAGGGCGTGATTGCCCAGCCAGGCGTCGCCGGTCACCTCATACAGATAGGGCGTCGCCTGCCGCAGGTCGCAGACCGAGGTCAGCACCGCGCGTACGCCGGTTTGTGCCGCAACCCGGTCACGCCCCGCACGATAGGCGGCAGCGATGCCGTCGGTCAGCATGGTCTGAGCGCCGATCTGGCCCAAGGCGTCGCGGGCGGCGGTGACAAAGGCGTCGGCCTCGGGGCCATCAATCACCACGGCGATGCCGGGGTTGGTGCAGAACTGGCCTGCCCCCATGGTCAGCGACCCGGCCCAGCCCTTGCCGATGGCGTCACCCCGTGCCGCGGTGGCGGCGGGCAGCAGGAACATCGGGTTCACCGAGCCCAATTCGCCAAAGAACGGAATGGGTTCGGGGCGGCGGGTGCACAGATCATAAAGCGCACGCCCGCCACCCAGTGACCCGGTAAAGCCGACAGCCTTGATCAGCGGGTGCTGCACCAGGGCCTCGCCCACATCACGCCGCCCGCCCTGCACCAGCGAGAATACGCCGGGATGCAGGCCACAGGCCAGAACTGCGGTTTCTATCGCCTGCGCCACAATCTCGGCGGTGCCGGGGTGGGCCGAGTGGCCCTTGACCACAACCGGGCAACCGGCGGCCAGCGCCGAGGCGGTGTCACCGCCGGCGGTGGAAAAGGCCAGCGGGAAGTTCGACGCGCCGAACACCGCCACCGGGCCAATCGGCCGCTGCATCATGCGGATTTCGGCGCGCGGCGCGGGTTTGCGGTCAGGTTGGGCGGCGTCGGTGCGGCGGTCGAGATAGTCGCCCTTGCGGATATGGGCGGCGAACAGGCGCAACTGGCCGGTGGTGCGGCCACGCTCGCCCTCCAGCCTTGCCACGGGCAGGCCGGTCTCAGACGTGCCGATGGCGGTGATCTCGACGCCGCGCGCCTCGATCTCGTCCGCGATGCGGTCAAGGAAGGCGGCGCGCTGGTCGCAGGTCAGGGCCGCGTAGCTGGGAAAGGCGGCCTCGGCGGCCTGCACGGCGGCATCGACATGGGCCGGGGTGCCAACGCTGAAGGTTTGCGCCTCGCCGGTGGCGGGTGAGGATTGGAAGGTTGTCTCACCGGCCACCCATTGGCCGGCGATGAGGTGTTTTCCAGTCAGCATGGTGGTCTCCTGTGGCGGGCGGCCGGGGGTTTCACACCCCCGGACCCCCGTGGGATATTTATGGACAGATGAAGGGGGTCAGAAGTCGAAAGGGTCAACCGTGACGCGGTGGCCAAGGGTCATGGCATCGGCGACATGGGTCATCGGGGACAGGTCCACATCGCTGCGGCCCTTGCGGACAAGCTGGGTCATCCTGGCATAAAGCGCGGGGTATTCGCCCATGATGGTATCCTCGCCCGCCACGGCCACGCCGTCGATTTCCAGCACATTGCCGCCCATGCGCAGGGCGACCGTACCCGTGCCCGTGCCCGCGTCGGTGATCAGGGTGATGTCCCAGGTTTGCGGGCCGGTCTGACGCCAGTCGAAATCGGCGGTGACATTGTTGGTAAAGCGCAGTTGGGCGGCGATCGGGGTATGGCGGTTGGACGGGAATTCCAGCGTGGCCGAGGTTAGGTGGATGCGGTGGGGCATGATTTCGGTCAGGATTGACAGGGCGTTGATGCCGGGGTCAAAGACGCCCATGCCACCCGGTTCAAAGACCCAGTCCTGCCCCGGATGCCATTTGCGCACATCCTCGCGCCAGGTGATATGCGCCTCGTGCACCGCCTTGTCCTTGAGCCAGGCTTTCGCGGCGGCGACTGCGCCTGCCATGCGGCTGTGCCAGCTGGCATAGAGGGTCAGGCCGCGTTCGGCAGCGATGGCTTGCAGGGTGTGCACCTCGGCCAGGGTGGCGCCGGGGGGTTTTTCCAGCATGACATGGCGGTCTGCCAGCAGGGCTGCCTGTGCGTAGGCAAAGCGCGGCACCGGGGGCATGCACAGCGACACCACCGGCACATCGGGCCGCGCCTCCAGAAAGGCGGCAAAGTCGGTGAAGGCTTCGACCCCGTCGACCGTGCCTTTGCGGCTGACCGTGGCGGCCAGCGTCCAGTCCTTGGATGCGGCAAGGGCCGGGACGTGTTGATCAAGTGCGATCTTGCCGATGCCAACCAGTGCTATTTTCATCAGTGCGAATTCCTGCCCACCTTGCTGCCCCGGAACCCTTTCAGGAAATCGAGGTCAGCGCCAGTGTCTGCGCCTTGCACATGGGTGTGATGCATCAGCGCATAGCCGCTGTCGGGTGCCATCACCGGCGGGGTCCATTTGGCCAGACGGGCGGCCAGTTCGGCGTCCGAGATGTCCAGATGCAGGCGGCGGTTCGGCACGTCCAGTTCGATCATGTCGCCGTTTTGCACCACGGCCAGCGGGCCACCTGCGGCGGCTTCGGGCGAGGTGTGCAGGACCACGGTGCCGTAAGCGGTGCCCGACATGCGGGCATCCGAAATGCGGACCATATCGGTGATCCCCTTGCGCAGCACTTTCGGAGGAAGCCCCATATTGCCGACCTCGGCCATGCCGGGGTACCCCTTGGGGCCGCAGTTCTTCAGGACCATGACGCAGGTTTCGTCGATATCCAGCGCCTCGTCGTTGATGCGGGCCTTGTAGTCGTCGATATCCTCGAACACCACGGCGCGGCCCCGGTGGGTCATCAGCGCAGGCGTCGCGGCCGAGGGTTTCAGGACTGCGCCGTTCGGGGCCAGATTGCCCTTGACCACCACGATGCCGCCCGACTGGGTCAGCGCCTTGTCGGCGGGCAGGATCACGTCGGGGTTATGGTTGACCACATCCTTGACCTGATCCCATGCCGACTGGCCCGACACGGTCAGCGCGTCGCGGTTCAACAGCCCCGCCTCGCCCAGCCGTTTGATCACGACGGGCAGGCCGCCGGCGTAAAAGAACTCTTCCATCAGGTATTTGCCCGACGGCAGCAGGTTCACGATGGTGGGGATGTCGCGGCCCAACTGGTCCCAATCGTCAAGGGTCAGGTCAATGCCGACCCGGCCTGCAATTGCCAGCAGGTGGATCACGGCATTGGTGCTGCCACCGATGGCCGCATTGGTGCGGATCGCGTTTTCGAACGCGGCGCGGGTCATCACGTCGGACGGCTTCAGGTCATCCTTGACCATCTGCACGATGCGCCGCCCGGTCATCTGCGCCATGACACGCCTGCGCGAATCCACTGCCGGGATCGCCGCATTGCCTGACAGGGCCATGCCCAGCGCCTCGGCCATCGAGGCCATGGTCGAGGCTGTGCCCATGGTGTTGCACGATCCGGGGCTTCGGCTCATCGACGCCTCGGCCTCGCCAAATTCGGCCTCGGTCATGGTGCCCGCCTTGACCGCCTCGGAAAACTTCCACAGATGGGTGCCCGACCCCACACGTTCGTTTTTGTAATAGCCGTTCAGCATCGGCCCGCCGGTCACCACGATCGACGGAATGTCGGTCGAGCCTGCGGCCATCAGCAGGCTGGGCGTGGTCTTGTCACAGCCCACCATCAGCACACAGCCATCCATCGGCTGGCCGCGCATCTGTTCCTCGACTGCCATGGCGGCCAGATTGCGGAACATCATCGCGGTCGGGCGGAACGTGCTTTCGGCCACCGAAAACGCCGGAACCTCCAACGGGAAACCGCCCGCCTCATAAATCCCATTCTTAACCCGCTGCGCCAGATCATGCAGATGGGCGTTGCAGGGTGTCATTTCGGACCAGGTGTTCAGGATGCCAATGACCGGGCGACCATCGAACAGGTCAGCCGGAAACCCCTGATTTTTCATCCAGCTGCGGTAATAGATGCTGTCTTTGGACGTGCCGCCGAACCATTTTTGCGAACGCAACTCACGGGGCCATGCGGCGGGTTTGAAGGTCATGATTTACAGCGCTTTCACAGGTTGGGCGCCGGGGGTGGCGGGCGCAAAGGCAAGGGGGTTGTGCAGGGGCAGGCCAAAGGTCGGGCTTTCAATCTCGAACACATCGCCCGGTTCGGTCTTGATCCCGTCGGCCACCGACAAGGTCGCGGTGCCAAAGAAATGCACATGCAAATCGCCGGGTTGGCGGAAGATATCGTATTTGAAGTGGTGGTGTTCCAGATTGGCGATGGTGTGCGACATGTTCGCCTCTCCGCTCAGGAACGGTTTTTCCCAGATCACAGCACCACCGCGCCGGATGCGGCTGGTGCCCCGCACATCGGCGGGCAGGTCGCCCACCAGAATCTCGGGGCCATAGGAGGCGACCCGCAGCTTGGAATGGGCCAGCCACAGGTAATTGACCCGCTCGACCACATGGTCGGAAAACTCGTTGCCAAGGGTCCAGCCGATGCGGTGCACGCCGCCATCGGGGCCGACGATATAGATGCCGGCAATCTCGGGCTCCTCGCCGCCATCCTCGGCAAAGCCGGGGGCGGTCAGGGGCGCACCGGGGGCCACGGCGGCGTGGCCGTTGCCTTTGTAGAACCATTCGGGCTGCGCACCGACCTCGCCTGCGGCAGGGCGACCCGCCTCCAGCCCCATGCGGAACATCCGCATGCTGTCGGTCAGGGTTTCGGTTTCGGTCAGCTTGGCATGCATCGCGTCGCGGGCTGATGCGGACCCCAGATGGGTCAACCCGGTGCCCGTCATGTGCAGATGCGCGGGGTCAGGGTGGCTGACCGGCAGCGCCAGCCGGTTTTCGGCCGCCGCACGGGTCAAATCGACCGCCGCACCCAGACCCATGACCGTAACCTGATCCGCCAGCCCGCGCCCCGCCGCAATGGCGGCCAGTGCCAGCGCGTAAACCGATGTGGCACCCGTCACCACATGGGCGGCGTCACCGCTGCGCGCCACGACAGATGTCGTGCCGTCAGACGCCAAAATCTGGCTCAGATACATGGTTGCTCCCCCCGGTGCAGATGTCGCGGGCCCCGGCGGATCGGGGCGGTTTTGCGCAAGTGTTGCAATGTAACGGCATATCAGTCAAATGATGTTCAGTGATGAAAACATGATGGAAATAATATGCTACAGCCGTACAGGTCTGACAATTTGCTGCGTCGTGGCCTGAAACTGAGCCATTTGCGTTTGCTGGCGGCCCTGGCTGAAACAGAACAGCTGACCGTTTCGGCGGCGGCCATCGGGGTTTCGCAGCCTGCCGCCTCGCGGTTGGTGGCGGAGATTGAGCGGATCATCGGGGCCCCGGTGCATGAGCGGACCGGGCGCGGCATCGGGTTGACGGCGATTGGCCGCGCGCTGGCGTTGCGGGCCCAGCGTGTGCGGCTGGAATTGGACGACGCCGCCCGCGATCTGGCCGAGATTGCCGCTGGTGGGGTCGGTCATGTGCGCGTTGGCACGGTGAACGGGGCCGCGCTGAGCCGGGTATTGCCCGCATTGCAGGTGCAGCGCGCGCAGTTCCCTACGGTGACAGTCGAGGTTGTGGTGGCCGCATCCGATGCCTTGTGCGAACAGCTTTTGGCGGGGCGGCTGGATTTCGCGCTGGGCCGCAGGCCGGATGGGCCGCAGGCGCAGATGCTGACTTATGCCTCGATGGAGGATGAACCGCTGGCCCTTGTTGTGCGGCGCGGCCATCCGCTGCTGTCGGGTGTGGCCCCTGACCCTGTGGCGGTGCTGGCCCATGACTGGGTCCTGCCCGGCGAGGGGTCCTTGATGACCCGCACC
>JANNAF010000174.1:0-2310 GCA_031384005.1 Rhodobacterales bacterium
CATGGGCACCGATGGCTGACCAATCCGGCCCCGCAGCGGTTCCCCGCGCAGCAAAAGCCCGTCCTGTTCCAGCGCGCGCATGATGACCGAGGTGGTTTGCGCCGACAGACCGGTGATCCGGGCAATATCGGATTTCGCCAGACCGCCATATTGCCGCACCAGCGACAGCACCAGTCGTTCGTTGAAATCGCGCATGCCAGACTGATTGGTGCCGCGCAGCGCCGTCGCATCGGCTGCGGGTTTGTCCATGCTGATGTCTGACAGGGGCATGGTGGGGGATATCTACGCTGCGCCGGGGACGACCACGACACCCTTGCGCAGGATGACATTGGCAAAAAGCGCCGTCTCGGTCGTGGCGACAATGGTATGGGCCGCGCGGATCCGTGGATAAAGGTCGGCGCCATTCAGCGAAACCATCGCAAAGCCGGGGGCAAGGCGTGCCACGGCGGCATCGACGGCGTGGTGAAAGGCGTTTGCCTGCCGCGCGTCATTGTTCAGCGAGGCCCGAAAGGCCGCCTGCGGTACCAGGTGATCCAGCGGCATCACGGTCAAAATCGCCTCCAGCAGGGGCAATACGCCATGCCCGTCGGCCCGCACCAACCGTCGCGCATGGTCCTGCGCCGGATAGTTGCCATCGACCAAAGCGATCTCGTCGCCATGCCCCATCGAGCGGAGCGTGAACAGTAAGTCGGGGCCAAGGATGGGCGGAATACCGATCAGCATGTGGAAGACACCGTTGTGAACGCTTGCCTGCGCAGGCAGCAGGATTCCCGCACACTGGCGGGGAAATGGGCGGTCTGTCAATAATAAATCACTCTGATTTATTTAACTTGACGCAACGATGCGAATCAGGTTTTGTGCCGCTATCGAACGGCGCCTCTGCCGGTCGTACAGATTGCTAACGGGGGCAAATCCCCTTCACTCTTGGGAGGACTACCAAATGAAATTCAAGTCAACAGCGCTTTTGGGTGCTGCCGCTTTGGCGTTGATGTCAGGTGCCGCTTTTGCAGAATCGCACAGCGCCGGCCTGGCCTGCCTGATCACCAAGAACAACACCAACCCCTTCTTTGTGAAAATGAAGGAAGGCGCCGAGGCTGCTGCCGTCGCCGCTGGTCTGGAATTCCAGGCTTATGCCGGTGAAAAGGACGGCGACGCTGCACCGCAGATCACCGCCATCGAAAACTGCGTCGCGGCTGGCGCCAAGGGTATCTTGATCACACCGTCGAACGACTCTGTCGGCCCGGCCCTGAAGGACGCTCGCGCTGCTGGCATCCTGGTCATCGCGCTGGACACCCCGCTGGCTGACGCTGAAGCCCAGGACATCACCTTTGCAACCGACAACTTCGAAGCGGGTCTGTTGATCGGCAAGTGGGCCGCAGCAACCTTGGGTGAAGGTGCTGCGACTGCCAAGATCGCAATGCTGGACATCAACAAGGACAACATCAGCGTCGACGTCGCCCGCGACACCGGCTTTCTGGTTGGCTTTGGCATCGAAGTGCCCGATCTGACCGTGATGGGTTCGGAAACTGACGCCCGCGTCATCGGCCACGAAACCTCGGACGCGAACCCCGAGGGGGGCTTGCGCGCCTTGGAAACCCTGTTGGCCAAGGACCCGGACATCAATGTCGTCTACACGATCAACGAGCCGGCCGCTGAAGGCGCCTATCAGGCCCTGAAGAACGCTGGCAAAGAAGGTCAGGCGATCATCGTTTCGGTTGACGGCGGCTGCCCGGGCGTGGCCTCGGTCAAGTCGGGCGTCATCGGCGCCACCTCGCAGCAGTACCCGCTGAAGATGGCCGGTCTGGGCATCGACGCTATCGCTGCTTTCGCCAAGGACGGCACCAAGCCGACCGTGACCGAGGGTCTGTCGTTCTACAACACCGGTGTGAACCTGGTCACCGACAAGCCCGCCGAAGGCGTGCCGTCGATCGACACCACCGAGGGTACCGCGCTCTGCTGGGGCTAAGACCATCGGGTCCGAATGGGCTTGAACATCAGACTTGATTAACGGAAGGGCGGCTTTACAGTCGCCCTTCTTATTAGGCGAAGGCCAAAGGCCACGCCGCACCTGCACCGGGGAGAAGCCGTAGCGATGAGCGCACCTGACGCACCAACCAAGACCATTTCGGACTATGAGGCGACGCTTGCCAAGGCCGATACGGCGGTGGCCAATTTCGAACGCGACGACAAGTCCTTTGTCCATGTCCTGCGCGGCTATCTGCGCAACTATCCCACGATGATCCCGGCGCTGGTGCTGCTGATCTCGATTGCCGCGTTCAGCATCATCGCGCCGCGGTTTCTGGGGATTGG
>JANNAF010000289.1:0-3911 GCA_031384005.1 Rhodobacterales bacterium
CAGGTTTTGGGCAACCGGGCGCGGCGCGGGCGGGCGGTCAACCTTGACCCCGCCGCCCTGTTGATGGATATGGTTCTCAAGATCGACGAGACTGCGGGCACGCTCGCACAGAAATAGCGAAGTCTGGGGTAGCGATGACCAACCCGCCCGAAATAGTCGACAGCCATTGCCATCTGGATTTCCCTGATTTCAACGGCCAACTGCCCGAAATTCTGGCCCGCGCCCGCGCCGCTGGCGTTACCCGCATGGTGACAATCTGCACCAAACTTGACCGCGAACCGACCGTCCGCGCAATTGCCGAGGCGCATGACGGCGTGTTCTACGCCGCAGGCGTCCACCCGATGAGTGCGGCCGAACAGCCCCTGACCACCGTCGAAACCCTTGTCGCGCTGGCCCGCCACCCCAAATTTGTCGGTATTGGCGAGACGGGTCTGGACTATCACTACACCGCCGACACCGCACAGGTTCAGGCCGCCTCCTTGCGCATCCATATTCAGGCAGCCCAAGAAACCCAGTTGCCGCTGATCATCCACGCCCGCGCCGCCGACGACGACATGGCCCGCATCCTGAGTGAGGGAATGAAGGTCGCGCCCTATCCCTGCGTCATGCATTGCTTTTCCTCTGGCGCAGGTCTGGCGCAGGCGGCGCTGGAGATGGGGTTTTACCTGTCGATGTCCGGTATTGCGACATTCCCCAAATCGGGCGAATTGCGCGACATCTTTGCCGCCGCACCCCTGAACCGCATCCTGTTGGAAACCGACAGCCCCTACCTCGCCCCCATGCCGCACCGCGGCAAGCGCAATGAACCGGCCTATGCCGCCTTTACCGCCAAAACCGGCGCGCAGATCCTTGGCGTGACCGAGGCCGAGTTTGCCGCCGCCACCACCGCCAATTTCGACCGTTTGTTCACCCGCGCCGCAAGGAACCCGTGATGGCCACCTTGCGTTTCACCATATTGGGCTGTGGCTCATCGGGCGGCGTGCCACGGATCGGCGGGCTGTGGGGCGACTGTGATCCGGCCAACCCGAAAAACCGCCGCCGCCGCTGTTCCATGCTGGTTGAACGGATCCACGGTGATGCCGTGACCCGTGTGTTGATCGACACCTCGCCCGACATGCGCGACCAGTTGCTGGATGCGGGTGTAGGCGAATTGCACGGGGTGGTTTACACCCACTCCCATGCCGATCACACCCATGGCATTGACGACCTGCGCCAGATCGTGATTGCCATGCAGGCGCGGCTGTCGGTCTGGGCCGACGGACCGACCCAAGAGGCGCTGATCTCGCGCTTTGCCTATGCCTTTGTCCAGCCCGAGGGATCGATGTACCCCTCGATCCTGAACCTGCACGCCATCAATGGCCCGTTTGATGTGCCGGGCCCGGCAGGCCCGATCCGGTTTCAGCCATTTTCTGCCGATCATGGGGCGATGGATGCGCTGGGGTTCCGGGTTGGACCGCTGGCCTATCTGCCCGATGCCGTGGCCATCCCAGAGGCGTCCTGGCCGGTTCTGGCGGGGCTGGACTGTTGGGTCGTCGATGCGCTGCGCCGCAAACCACATCCGACCCATGCCCATCTGGCCATGACGCTGGACTGGATCGCCCGCGCCCGGCCTGCACAGGCTGTCATCACCAATATGCATGTCGATCTGGATTACGACACCCTGCTGGCCGAACTGCCCGCCACTGTCAGCCCGGCCTTTGATGGCCGCGTTCTGACCTTTACGGGTCAAGACTGAATGGGACTGCTGATTGACGTCGTATTACCGGTCTTTCTGATCATCGGCTTTGGCTATGTCGCAGCGCGGGCCAAATGGGTGTCCGACCAGTCGATTGACGGGTTGATGCAGTTTTCGCAAAATCTGGCCATTCCGATTCTGCTGTTCCGGTCTATCGCGACACTGGATCTGGCGACCAGTTTCAACCCCGGATTGCTGCTCAGCTTTTACATCGGGGCTTTTGCAGGCTTTGCCGCCGGGTTTTTCGGCGCATACAAGCTGTTTGGCCGACCCTTGGATGAAAGCGTCGCGGTCGGCTTTGCCGCGATGTTTTCCAACACGCTGCTGCTGGGCCTGCCAATCACCGAACGCGCCTATGGGTCCGAGGCTTTGGCCGGCAACTATGCCATCATCGCCATGCACTCGCCGCTGTTTTACGGCTTTGGGATTGCGCTGATGGAATGGGTCCGGTCACGCGGTCGGGGGTTGTCCGGCACGGCGCTGGGGGTGCAGGTAACACGCGCGATCCTGTCGCAACCCTTGGTGCTGGCGATCGTGTTTGGCGTGACCGTCAACCTGACCGGATTGCCCGTGCCCCTGACAGTCGGGGCGGCGCTGGACATGATTGCGCGGGCGGGCCTGCCGACGGCGCTGTTCGGGTTGGGCGGGGTGCTGCTGCGCTACCGCCCCGAGGGCGACAAGGCGTTGATCGCGCTGGTGGTGTTCATCGCGCTGATCGTGCACCCGGTGGTGACTTACGGTCTGGCGCGGTTCGTGTTTGACATTGACGTGGCATCGATGCGGTCAGCGGTCGTGACAGCCGCCATGCCGCCCGGGGTAAACGCCTATATGTTCGCGCATCTGTACAGCACGGGCCGCAGGGTGGCCGCATCCTCGGTGTTGATTGCCACGGCGCTGTCGGTGCTGACGGCGTGGTTCTGGCTGCAACTGCTGCCCTGAGGCCAAAATTTTTCTGCGAAAAATTTGATCAGCGCGCGCCCTGCGCATGAAAGATAAAGCCCAGAAAGTTCAGCAGGATCTGTGCCGCCAGAATGGCCGTGCTGCCGGAATGGTCATAGTCGGGGGCCACCTCGACCAGATCGATGCCGACAATGTCATGCGCCTGCGCCACCTCTTGCAGCATTTCCAACACGTCGTAATACAGAAACCCGCCATGGCTGGGCGTGCCGGTGCCGGGCGCGATGGACGGGCAAAAGCCGTCAATGTCGATGGTGACATAGACCCGCGCGCCGGCCGGGATGCGGGCGATCACCGCCTTGGGGCCCATGGCGCGGGCTTGGCGCACCGACAGAATATCAGCCCCCATGGCACGCGCCGCCTCGTACCCCTCCCGCGCGGTCGAGGACACGTTGCGGATACCGACCTGGGTCAACCCGGTGACATAGGGTTTGTCGGCCGCCCGCCGCATCGGGCTGCCATGGCCGACCCGCACGCCGTGGCGCACATCGACGAAATCCAGATGGGCGTCGATCTGCAGGATATGGATGTCGCCTTGCCCCGCAAACGCCTCGATGATCGGGATGTTCACCGAATGATCGCCGCCAATCACCACCGGCAGCGCACCCGCCGCCAGCATGGCCTGCACGCCGGTGCGAATATTGGCATGGCTGGTCGCCGTATCGGTGTGGATGATATCGGCGTCACCGATGTCCACGATCCGGACCGAGGCGGGCAGATAGATGCAATCATCCTCGTGGTCATAGGCGCCAGCATGGCCAAAACTGAACAGCGTCGACGCCTCACGCACCGCGCGCGGGCCAAAGCGGGCCCCGGCACGAAACTGGGTGCCAAAGTCAAAGGGCGCGCCCATCACCGCCACATCGGCGTCGATCCGGGTCCAATCCTCGACATAAGGCCGCTTGCCAAAGGTTGATATGCCAACAAACGGCAGGTTCAACCGCCCGGATTCGTATGCATTGGCCATGGAACCTCCTCAAGCCGGGGTAACACCGCGCAGCCGTTCTGACCTGCGGCGCAGCAACTCGACTGTGGCCAGCAATGTGATCGAAAAGATCACAAGGATCGTCGCCACCGCCAGAATGGCCGGGCTGATCGCCTCACGGATGCCGTTCCACATCTGGCGCGGGATGGTTTGCTGTTCCGGCCCCGCGATGAACAGCACCGCGACCACCTCGTCAAACGAGGTGACAAAGGCGAACAGCGCCCCCGAAATCAC
>JANNAF010000329.1:0-8002 GCA_031384005.1 Rhodobacterales bacterium
GTGACCCCGGTTGCGCGTCGGGTTGAACAGCCGCATGTCAATCAACGGGTGCCAGCCGCGCGGACCGGCGACGCGCCTGCGGCCCTCGCATTTGCCGCGATCATGGCGGCAGCAGCCACCGCCGGGCGGGCCGATCCCGGCTTTGGTCGATCAAACGGGAGCGGCATCTGCCCGATGATTGCCAAGCGGCAGGTGATCCTAGGTCAGATGCCCTTGGCGCAATACTTGGCCTTGCGCGCCGCCAAATCGTTGAAAATAATGCAATGTGACGCGAAAGGGCCGAACGAATTTTCAAAAAGACATCCGGCCGTTATTGGCCAAACCCAAATCTCGCCTCAGATCTCATCCGAATCCTGCACCGACAACAGCGCTTGGGTCACATCCGGTCGTATATCCATTTCCCGACGACCGGCAGTAGCGTGATCACACCACCCAAAACCACGATCCACATCCAGTCTGTGCCACCAGCCGCCATGCCCGCCCCCATCGCGGCCAGTGCAAAGCAGATCGGCACGACGCCCAGAAATGTTGCGAAGGCGAACCGGCCGAACGACAGGCAGGTGATCCCTGCGGCATAGCTGACCGCATCGAACGAGATGAACGGGATCAAACGAGAGCCGAACACGATCAGCATCAGGCTGAATTGCGACCGCGGGGCCGCAATGTATTTCAACACAGAGTTGCTCGACCGCCGCACAGCGTCATAGCCCAGATACCGCGCAGCGCCAAAGGCCGCGAACGCTCCCAGCAGGGCGCCGATCACGACAAAGGCCGCGCCCCACAGCGTGCCGTAAAGCGCGCCCGCCGCCACTGCAATCGGGCCGCTGGGGATGGGATTTGCCACAATAGCCAGCACCATCAACCCGATCAATGCCAGCGGGCCCGCCATACCCATACCCGCCACCGTGCTGCGCACCCATGCCTCGCTCATCACCGGATGCTCGGTACCACCAAAGACTGGACCACCAAAGACCGGACCACCATAGACTGGGCCACCAGCAACTGGGCCAAGCAAGACTGGCAGGACCAGCCCGGCAATCACCGCGACAGCAAGAACGAACGCAATAACCGCGCGTTTCGACATGATACCCCTCCGATCCGCGCCAAATGTACCAGACAAGCCCATCACTTTTGCCCCGCGGTCAGCAGCAGCGTATTCGGCCCGATCCAGCCGTTCGTGGTTTGATAGACGTCCAGCTGGGTCTCGATATCCCTCCAGGCCGCCGCGCGGGCAGCCTCCCCCAGCGGGGCAAGGATTTGCAGGATCGGACCCGCCGAATCTTTGACAAAGTTCAGGTAGTCGGCAGTTGTCGGCAACCTGAACGCCACCTCCATCCGCGTTGTCGCAACCGCGTGAAAGCCTGCCTGCTGCATCAGGTCATCCATCAGACCGGGTTTGCCCAGGCTGACCAGACCACCGGGCTGAAACGGATCGCGTGGCGCAAGGCCTGCATGGCGCAGCGCGGTTGACATCAGGATGCGCAGGCAGGGGTTCATCTCCGGCCCGGCAAAGACCATGCCACAAAACCGCCCGCCAGGTTTCAGGACATGGTGGATTTCCTTGAGGCCCCTCAGCGGATTGGGCAGGAACATCAACCCGAGACGACAGACCGCAGCATCGAATGTCGCGGCCTCCAGCCTCAGGTCCTCGGCATCGGCGGGATGGATGCGCACATTGGCATGCCCGGCCCGGCCCGCGTTTCCAATGGCATAGGTCAAGATGCCTGCGGATATGTCGGTCGCAATCACCGCACCCTCGACCCCAACCCGATCGGCGATGTCCAGCGTCTGGTCGCCAGCCCCCGCGGCCACGTCCAGGACGGTCTGGCCCGCGCTTATCCCTGCCATCTTCAACATCGCATCAGTGGGCCCACGCAGCCATTCGCGGATCTTGGGGCCATGCCGGTCCCAGCCTGCGGCGGCCTCATCCCATTGCACCCGTGTCCGGTCTTTGAATTCCGAAGCTTCAGACATGGTCTTGTGGGTCATGATGCAAGCGCCTCCGCGCGGGGGATGTGCAGCCGCAGACGGGCGGCGCGGTGCCGTCACGCCTATCGGTCTGCGATTGCTGTGGATCTTGGATGTCCGAACAAGGCGGGGATCTTTTCGCCTTGGGACATGTTACTCTCGTCTTTGTCAGACAGACAGCCGCAGGGTTGCGGAACGGGGCCGCAGATTTGCGGGGGCAGGAGGCCGCGATGTTCGACTGGAATGATCTGCGTTTCTTTCTGGCGGTCGCCAAGGAGGGCAGCACCCTGGCCGCGGCCAAGGCGCTGGGGGTCAATCAATCGACAGTCCAGCGCAGGCTGGCCGACCTAGAGGCACAATTAGGCCAGCGCCTGGTGGAACGGTTGCCCTCGGGCTATCAACTGACCGAACTTGGCGTCGCCATCCTGCCTCAGGCGCAGGCCGTTGCCGCCTCGGCGGAGGGTTTCGAACAGACGTTGCGCGATCTGGGCCGCGACCATGTTGGCATCCTTCGCCTGACCTGCCCGGAACCCATCGCCTTTCGTCTGACCCAGTCGGGCATTTTGGACCGGTTTCACGCCAAGCATCCCGGTCTGAAGGTCGAGTTTGTGCTTAGCGACCAATACGTCGATCTGGCCAAGGGCGAAGCGGATGTTGCGTTGCGGTCCGGCGATACCGACGACAGCATCCTGGTGGGCCGCAAGATCGCGGACTCGCTGTGGGCGATCTATGCCAGCCACCAATACATCGAACGCCATGGCGCGCCGGCCACCGTTGCCGACCTTGTCCGCCATCCGCTCATCGCGTTCGAGGAAAGCATGACCAAGCATCGCACCGTTTCGTGGTTCAAAGAGGTGGCCCCCGGTGCCACCTATGCCGCGCGCAACACCAGCGTGCTGGGCCTCATCTACGCGGCCAAAGCCGGGGTTGGTGTCGCGCCCCTGCCGATGTCGCTGGGCGATGCCGAGAAGGATCTGGTGCGCGTGATCGGTCCGGTCCCCGAACTGACCCGCGCCTGGCGCATCCTGACCCACCCCGACCAACGCCACACCTCCCGGATCGCGGCTTTCTTCGACTTTGTTCTGCAGGAAACCGAGGCCTTGCGCCCGATCCTTACCGGATAAAGTCCAGGGCGGGCGCCAAACTTGCTGGGTGATTTCCCCTTGAAACATCGGACTATGGCGAAACCCATGATCTAAAGTCTGCTGGCCCCCAGACTGATCGGCGCAAAACATGGCGAAACACCGGAGCCAACACGCGCCTTCAAGGCTGCTGTCGATCGCACGGTTGTCATTCACACAAGGCGCTACAGCACCGGACTTGTGATTTCACGCCTGTCCGCAGAAACGATGTGCCAGACAAACCTGGGTGGGTTTCGTGATGATTGTGACCACGACAACTTTCGTCCTGATGGGCGCTGGCGCTTGCCCTGATCCACGTCGTAACGGACGCAGGCTCCTCCTGTTGCAACGCACAGCTTCACGGGTCCCGCCGTGCGCCTGAATGATGGTCCGGGCTATGACAAGGCCCAGACCGACGCCGCCCGTAGCGCGGCTGCATGATCCATCAAGGCGGACAAAAGGTTCAAAGCCAGCCTCAAGCTGACATCGGCCAGCCCCGGTCCATTGTCGGCAATCGTGATCACCGCCGCGGTCGCGCCCTGCCGCTCGCCCACGGCCCAAGCGGTCGGCGCCAACAGCCAGAGCATGCAACAGGCGGAGGCCGCGCCGTGCGGTTCACCAGACCACCAAAGCCAGCGCCATCGCCACCAACACGACCGGCAGCAGGGCCTGCGGCGTCAATGGCAGGGCAGGGCGGTCCAGCATCATGCGCGTGTTCTGCCAATCGCCCACCGCAAGACGGATCGACAGCGACCGCTGAATGGGATCGGTCCGCCCCGCCATCACGGCCTCATGCATCAGGCGCATCGACGCAGGTACGTCCTCTGGCAGTGCCATGGGTGCTCAGCTAGGCGCATGTCCAGCGGCGCGCAGTTCCGGTTCCGGCGCGCCAAGGATCTGGTGGATCTGGCGCAGTATCGGTAAAAACGCGGTCACAAGATTGCACTGACAACTGTGGCCAGGCTTTTGCCACCACCCCAGACGGTTACGATCAGCCCAGGCTCGGCCGGATCAACCTCGATTTTGCGGTGCAGGCGGCTGATCCGGTTGTCGATGCTGCGGTCAACACCTGCGCAACGCGACCCGATGTCAGGTCGCACAGGCCAGCCATGTGCTCCGTTTAGAGGTCATCCTGCCGGCCGCCGTATCGATCATCGCCTGATTGGGGCCGGTCGCCGCGTCATGATGCCAGTGCCCGCTGCCGGTGCCAGCAGCCGTTTCAAACATGTTCAACGGTGCAAATCTCTCGACCCGTGCAGCCAGATGTGTTGCGCAGGGCACAAACAGCATCGGCCCGCTACTGCGGTCATAAAATGCCGGTATTGATCCACTTACGCCCTTGTCGGACTGTGTCATGAACTCAAGACCTTTCTGCGTCACGCAACCGGGTCACGTTCAACGCGGGGCAGACCTATTCTGGCAGGATATTTTGATTAAAACGGAACATGTTGCCGGGATCGTAGCGGTGCTTGATCGCGGCCAGCCGGTCAAAGTTGCGCCCAAAGGCATCTTTCGTCAACGCGGCACTGTCGTCGTCCTGCCCCGCAAAGTTGAGGTAAAGCCGCCCGTGATGGGAATGCCTGCGGAACCGGGCCCATGCCGTCCGCGTCCAATCCATCACCCTTGCATCATCCTCTGCCCGCTCCCACACCGAGTCGAGCGAATACATCCAGCCGAACGACCGGTCGCCAAAGGCCGTGGCATCGGCAGGCACCCGCGCGGTCGCCCCGCCAAAGTTCCAGAACGAACTGATCGAGCGGTCAGAGGGTGAGGCGATGGCACTGGCCAGCCCCTCGTCGATCATTTCGTCGGTCAGCGTCGTCAAAAGATGCGACTTCCAATAGCAACGAAAAGCTCCGGTGGGAAACAGCGGGTCGAACAGTTTCTGGGCGTCCACATAGGCCATGCGACCCGAGAAATCCGCAGCCAACGGTCCCAGATCGCGCAGCGGTGCCAACGCCCGCTCGCCTTCGGCAGCATCGCCGGCATAGATCGCCGCGAGCGTGAAACAGCGTTTGCCCCAATGTTTGGCGGGCACGTCCGGGCCCTCTGCCAAGGTGGAAAATTCGCACAACGAGGCGATGCTGTCGGATTTGTCCGCCAGAAAATCGCGCCAGAACCGGATCGGCCCGGCACCATCAGCGGCAAGGTAGATGGGCAGGGCGAACATCACCTCAGGCCCAAAGGGGTGCAGCGCGAAACAGAACCGCACGACGACGCCGAAATTGCCGCCACCGCCGCGCAGGGCCCAGAACAGATCGGGGTGGCTGTCGGCGCTGGCCAGACAGACCAGGCCGTCTGCCGTAACGACCTCGGCTGCGATCAGGTTGTCGATGCTCAGGCCATGCCTTGACCGCATCCAGCCGACACCGCCGCTCAGGGTCAGACCGCCCACCCCGGTTTCCGAAATCAGGCCGCCCGGTGTCGCCAACCCGTGCGCCTGCGTGGCCACATCGACCTCGGCCCAGGTCGCACCACCCTCGACCCAGGCAGTCCGCGCCACCGGATCGACGCTGACCCCGCGCATCTGCGACAGGTCCAGCATCAGGGCCCCATCGCCCACCGCGTGCCCGGCGACGTTGTGTCCGCCGCCCTTGATCGATACCGCCAGCCCGTGCTGCGCCGCATGGCGCACCCCCGCCACGATATCGTCGATCGACGCGCATTGCAAAATCGCTGCCGGTCGGCGCGAAATCATCGCATTCCAGACTGCGCGGGCAGTGTCATAGGCGGCATCGCCCGGCAACAGCACGGCACCCTTCGTTGTGGCCGCAAGGTCATGGATCGGCGAGGCAACTGTTACAGATTGCATGGCTTACCTCTTTCGGGGATTGGATTTTTCTCCGAAACCGGCGAGGTTTTTGTGGTCGCCAGTTCCGGCTGTTTCAGGTCGACCGCGATACCGCGCACCGATGCCCGGGCTGTCGCCCTGCCGTCACTGTTCCGGGAACAACCCGTCCACCATCGCATGATATTCTGCAACATCCGCGCCGGTCCCATAAAGGACCGCTGACCAGTTGCGCACATAGCCGGCCATTGCCGCCGCCTCGGCAATCTCCTGTTTCGTCGCGCCAAGAGAGGCCGCCGCCTTGCGGTGATAATAGGTGCAATACTCGCACGGGATCTGCGACGCGACGGCAAGGCCGATCAGTTGCAGCGTCTTGGGGTCGATCGCGCCCTTGCCGTCTTCGACATCGGACATCCAGGCCCATGCGCCCGCAACCATGCTGTCGGGATAGTTTTCGATATCGGGCATGGCCACCCCGAATGCATCCCGCGCGGCTTGACGGGCGGCCTCGGCGCTGGTGTCTTGAGCAGTCGCAGGCAGGGCAAGGCAGAGTGTCGCGAAAAAGATGTGAATTGCTTTCATGTCAGGGTCTCCTTTGAACACCTTTGGGGAATGTTTGGTGCCTTTTTCATACGCCCCAAGGCTGAACCTGCCGAGGGGCGGAATTGACACGAGCGGTCCATATCGGACAGAGTTTCGGTGCAGGTCCCATTTAAAAGATTCTGTCCCATGGCTGCGCGCCGTCCCACCATCGCCTTGCTGACCGCGCCGAGTTCTTCGGCCGCAGTCCTATACGGGCTTTACGACGTGTTGTTCTCGGCAGGGGCGGTCTATGCGGATATGACGCTGGGCGCGCAGGGGTCCGAGGCGCTGGACGTGCGCATCGTCTCGCTGGACGGCAAACCGTTTCGATGCCTTGGCAATATCCTGGTCGAGCCTCAGGCCGCCATCGGCGATCTGGGACGGATTGATGCGATTGTCATCTGTGACATGTACAGTCCCGTCAACGATCCGCCACGTCAGGACTATCTGGCCTTTGCCCCGTGGCTGCAATCAGAACACCGTCAGGGCACTTTGCTGACATCCGTGTGTTCCGGCACTCTGGTGCTGGCCGAAGCGGGCTTGCTGGACGGGCGTGAGGCGGCTTCGCACTGGGCCTATTCCAGCCTGTTCGCCCGCGCCTACCCGCGAGTCCGGTTCTGCCGCGAAAGCATCCTGTGTCTTGGCGCCGAGGCGGACGGCATCGTGACGGCAGGGGGCGTCACCTCGTGGCAGGAACTGGCCCTCTACCTGATTGCACGATTCTGCGGCTCGCAAACCGCGCGGGACACGGCAAAGGTGCATCTGCTGGCAGGGCACGAAGGCGGGCAGCTTCCGTTTGCGGCGGCCAACCGCAGCACCAACGGGTCCGACGGGATCATCGCACAGTGTCAGGAATGGATCGCGCTGCACTATGAGGAGCCAAATCCGGTCCAACGCATGGCAGAAATCTTCGGGCTGAACTCCCGGACCTTTGCGCGGCGCTTTCGCGCCGCAACCGGCAGCAGTCCGATCGACTATGTCCAGCATGTCCGCATCGAAGAGGCCAAGCAGATGCTGGAGACGACCACCGATTCGATTGACGACCTTGCAACTCAGGTCGGTTACGTTGACCCCGCCGCGTTTCGCAGAACCTTTCGCAAACTCGCAGGAACAACACCCGCAGAATACCGCCGGCGGTTTTCGCGGCTGGTTCCGCAGGGCCATGGGCCGGGCGAAACCTGAAAAGTGTCTCTGTTCCGTGCGACAGGCGACGCCGTTTGTCCCCAGAGCACCCAGACCCCATGGCGGCGCAATTCGGCGGCGATGCGCGAAACGGTGTCGACATTCCGGGTTGGAAAGGCTGCCAAGCCCTGCGCGGCCGCACCTCCTGGCACCAGCGGGCGGCCCCATCGTGTCGCCTGGCCAGCCCTTTGGCGGCAAGGGCGATCATCGCGATCAGGTCACGCGCATCCGGTGTGGTCGCCGCCTTGTCACCATAGCGGGCGGCGGACTGAAAGTCGCCGGTCTGCATCAACAACCGGGCCCGGACGCCGTGAAATCCATAAAGCAACGGGTCCAGCGGGTCATGGTGCAGCGCCATGGC